>CAXBLS010000011.1:0-40598 GCA_963976585.1 uncultured Kordiimonadaceae bacterium | reverse complement strand
TGCTAAGCCGCAAAATGCAGTCATGATACTCCAGACAGTGATACCAGCTGCCACTAGGTTCTTGCGGTTATAGCGGTCTGCCGCCCAACCAAGGGGTATTCCCATGAACGTGTAAAATAAGCTAAAGGCAGGCCCCATAAGAAGGCCCATTTCAAAATCAGTAATGCCAAATGCGGCCTTTATCGGCTCGACAAGAAGGGAGATAATTTCTCGGTCCAGCATAGAAAAAGTGTAACAAAGCATCAATAGTGCCGTGATAGACCAGGCGTAGCCAGTGCTGTGTTCTATTTTATCTGTACTGTCTATTTTGATTTCCTCAGAACTCAAATTATTCTCCCTGGTTTATTCGTCTCTATAGACGTGTTTTTTGTACTCGCCCCAACTTATCCATAGCAAAATTGTACTAAATGGTAGTGTAAGCGCAGCGGATATAGATAGCGCATATCCAAGCGATTGCATTTCTTCGCCAAAAATATAAGTATTGATGAAGCCGGGCATAACGGGTCCCAGCGTCGCGCCAACGAGTCCAACGGCGACGAAATACATGGCCGTAAACTGTCCACGCATCTGGTTAGGAACTGCCATACGGATTGCGGTGGTGCCAGCGATGAGAGGCATGGCGACAAAGAATTTAACCATGGTCACGCCAGCGATCGCCAGTGTGGCGTCAGATAACAAAGGCATTATCACAGCAGGGATGCCGATACCGATGGCACTGCAAAAGGCGAGCTTTAAGGCGACATCTTTATTGCCAATTTTTGATTGGTGCGACATGTAGTATCCGCCAAGCAGAAGCCCTGCGATACCACCAAAAATCGTTGGAAGTCCGACGGCTGGCCCAGCTTGGGCAGGTGTCCAGTCCCAACTCCTCATGAAATGCTCCGGATACCAATAAGCCTGGTACTGAATGATCGCCACCATAGAGCCACCAATAAAAAGGCAAAGGAACATTTTCTTTCGTTCCCACATATAGCTGTAGGCCAAGTTAAATGACGCGAGTTGGACAACACCAGCTGCATCAACGGCCATCTCTTTCCTTTTTGGCTCCCTTAAAAAAATAATTATTATCGCCAGCAATATCCCAGGTGTTGCTGCGAGTAAAAATACGATCTGCCAATATTCAAGGGTGCCAAAAAATGGAAGTGTCCATGTAACGCCCTTTAACAAACCAAGGACAATACCGCCACCAATACCTGCCATACCTGCACCAATAAACAGGCCAATAGAATATATGCTCAAGGCCATTGGCAGCTTGCTTTTTGGGAAATAATCGGAAAGCAGTGAAACTGCGCTAGGCGTCAATGCCGCTTCACCAACGCCAACCCCAATACGCGCGATAAAAATCTGCGCGAAATTGGCTGATAGACCACAAAAAGCCGTCATCGCGCTCCAAAGTGCTATACCCACGGCAATTAATTTTGTTCTATTAAAGCGATCAGCGGCCCACCCGAGCGGTATTCCCATTACCGTATAAAATATGGCAAATGCTGGTCCCAAAAGAAGGCTTACCTGGAAGTCAGTTAGATCGAAGCTTTCTTTCACCGGAGTAATGACCATGGATAGCAATTCCCGGTCAAGGAAAGAAAGCGCATAACCAAGCGAAAGGCATATTGCCACGCCCCAGGCGTAGACTAGTGACTTTGGTTCGCTTTGCGAAACGTTTTCAGAACTCAAATGATCCTCCCCTGAGTATACTTGTGAGCATTGTTTTTTTAACAGTTTAGACGTTTGATTAATTTATTCAAGTTTGCTTGTTTTTCACCCTTTTGCGGGCTTGTTCCGGTGTTTCCAGAGTGTCTTTTAATTCCCATCCGCCCTTGCGATCAAAGGGTACAGCACCGAGATCGTCGAATTTTGGTAACATATCCACGGTATAATTTGAAACACGGTGATTTTTTGGAATTGGTTTGTCTGGCCTTATGCCTTTTTCATTGGTTGCTTTGGGTACAACAATTTTACCATTGTCATTATCAAGATCAAACCACCAGCGGTGGGTTTCGTTCTGATTGCCGTTGCCAACAAAATCATCCATCCAGGCGAAGAATTTTCGCGTAAACGGTAACTTGATCGCCAGCCACACGGCGAGGCGATAAACCATGATCCCCTCATTATTCCACGGGCAGGTCTTCATGCATCTGCCACATCCCGCGCCCTTGGGGTTTGAAACACGGTAGCTTGTACAGTTGGGCACGTCCGGCTTCCAGGTTTCGTAACCATTATACATTATCTTATCGCCGTAAGGTATTGCACCAACGGGACATTCTCGTGCACATTTGCGGCATTTGCTACAAAAACCCTGAAGACCAAAATCAATCGGTTTATCGATCTTTAACGGGATATTTGTGGTCACCACAACGGACTTAAAACGCGGTCCAAGGAATGGATTGATTACCACTTCACCAATACGGCTAAGCTCACCAAGTCCCGCTTCCATAATTAACGGCAGGTGCAGAACCTGACTATCCATGGCGCTGTGACAGCGGGCCTCATAGCCAAGGTTTCTGATGTAAGCGGCCATGATATTGCCAATTTCAGCGCCGCGAAGATAAGCCCGGTAGCTTTGCGATCCACTGATCCAGTCGTCACCGGTTGAGGCGTCATTGGTATAAAATCCCTGATCAATAAGCATGACGATTGCGTATTTATGCCGGGCTTCGATGGCGTTGCCGTCTTTGTCGTGGGAATACCAACAGCGTTCTTTAGCCTCACAGATGCCAATGATATCCGCATCCAGAAAATAGCCTAGCGACTTCATATTGTTTGCGATCACTTCTGGATCATTTGAAATCGGGGCTTTTTCTGCTGCCACTTCACCGTCTTGTAGCGGTATAAGGCTTCTTATATTGTCGCCAAAGGCACCATTGAGTGGCACCTTCGCCCCCTTAACAGTGGATGAGCCCGTTCTAATGCGGGCCTGTTTCTGTTTTTTGCCAAAATCACCATGATCAGCACGGATAAACCCATCGGCGCGGCGCGGTACGCGTTTGACTTCATCTTCTATTATGAGTGTGGTTGTCTTCTCGACCCGTTTGATTTTTTCCATTGGGTATTTACCCAGATGCGGTGGACGTTTGCGGCGCGAGAATATATTCACAGAATGTTCTCCACTAGGCATCATCCTCAAAAACGAGCACGGCCATGCCGGTTAGCATTCCACGGTATAAATTTCGGTGAATGCGTTTTACTTTTGGTGTCATGGCACCCCGCATGGCAAACCACATAACGGTTTCAGCACTTTCAGAGCCGCCGCGGTCCATAAATTCCTGAACGTCCCAATCGAGCATACTTTCGGGTTCATGTTCAAACATGTCCATGAACTTGTTATCCCAATCAAGCTCGATACGGCCAAAGCCGGTACCTTGTAGCTCATGGGAAAGTCCGCCCGTACCAACAATAGCGACATTTATATCTTCCGGGTACGCTCCAATGGCTTTGCGGATTGATTTACCAAGATTCCAGCAGCGTTTTACGCTGGGTATGGGATGCTGAATAACGTTAACACAAAAGGGCAGGAATTTAACTGGCCACGGCTGATCGCACATAAATGGCGTCGGTCCCATAAGACCGTGATCCAGTTTCATTTCCTGACAAACCGTGAGGTCGAAATCGTCACGGATCAGATAATCTGCCATATATCGGGAAAAGGGAACATCACCATAAGGCGTTGCCAGATTGCGCGGGCCTGATCCTTCATCGGCATGTTCATATTCTTCAGCGATACCAATGGCAAACGTCGGGTAGCAATCAAAGAAAAAATTACTGACATGATCATTAAAGACAAAGAAAAGCACATCAACTTTCTTATCCAGTATCCATTTTTTAATCGGATCATAGCTTTCAAACAGCGGCGTCCAGATTGGATCTTCCCGAAGCTGATGATCCCATCCGTGCATGAGGGCACCATTGTGTGAGGTACATATACCACCAACAAAATTCGCCATTATTCTTCCCCCGGGTTATAATTTTTCAGAAGAGGAACAGTGCGATCAATAAATTCCTGAGGCGGCTCACCGCGCATATAGGCTCCCCAATCAATAAAGCTAAGATCAAAACACTGGGCCATTTTGCCGATGACGTAAGGGCTTACCCCATAGTGAACCATTTTGAGCCAATCGTGACTTCTGACCAGTTCTTTTTCAAATTCTGAAAGGCCGAAATCATCCATATATTTTTCATGGTCTTGTCGAAATTTTTTACGATTTTTTTCCTGTTTAAGGCTATAACATATTCCGTTAAGCCGGTAGCCATTTTGGGAATGTTCCATCGTAAAGGTCACCGGGCCGGGCGGCGTTTCAATGTCGTCTACCTTTTTATAGTCTCTCGTCATCACAGGCTCTTTTCATACTCGTCCAAAAATTCCCAAATGCGGTTTATACCGGGCTCTTTATCGGCCATATTATACATAATGGCTGCCGCACGTACAGGATCACCGGAATAATAACGTTCATAAAGCTGTTGACGACCAGCAAAGCTGGATATGGATGCGTCATATGCAAGGCGGAATAATTTAGTCCGGGTGCGACTATCACCATTTGCCGACTGGAAATATTTTTCGACGAATTCTTTGGTATCATCACTGTCAAATTCGGCGTAGGAGGGCACAGCGACAAGTCCGCCGGCGCCAAGGATACGAATAATTTCACACATACGCTGATACATATCCGGATATCTTAAACGAAGGGCGGCATATGGCGCGGCATTTGGTGACATTATCCCGTTTACCAGTTTTGCTTCGGCATGAGCCGCGACGATTACGGATCGGACAATTTCAACCGACGTCATTAGTTCCGAGAGCAGGTTCTGGACGTTTATAAAGCCATCGGTATTTGTCGTATTAACGATGGTGTAGGCAAGATCGCGGTAAAATTCGGCCTTGGCAAGGCTTCGTACCGTTGATTGATCAAGAATATGCGCGCCGATGTTGGTTCGTTTATAAAATTCATTACACATAGCCACATCACCATGAGTAAAGACGCGTTCCCACGGTACAAGCACATTATCAAAGATGATCATGGCATCGGTTTCATCAAAGCGGCCCGACAGTGGATAGTCCATGGCATGGCCTTCGTTCTGATGAACAACTGAAGGGCGAGAGACATGAATGACGCCGGGCGCATCTGTCTGAATGCCGAATGCAAATGCGTAAGGTGCGGCTTCCTGATTATTTTGAATGATCGCAGACGGCACGACGAGGATTTCATCGGCGTAAGCAGAGAGGGTGGACACCATGCGCGCGCCTTTGATCACGATGCCTTTGTCGTTGGTCTCAACAATCTTGGCGGCAAGGTCTTTATCTTGTTGTTCAACAGGTTTTGACCTGTCGACCTGAGGATTGACCAGTGTGTGTATCATGGAAAGATCATTGTCACGAATGTGTTTATAGTAGCTTCGTACATTATCCGCATACTCGCCAAACTGATCGGCTGCGGCACACATTGCCATCAGATAAACATTCATATAGTCAGGGCTACGGCCAAAGGTTCCGCAACTGGCATCTGACCATATTTTAAACATTTCCTTGCGCGCTGCCAAATCTTCAGCAGTTCTGGGTGGTTTGTGGGAAAGGCCATATCGTTCACCGTCTTCTTCATATGTCATTTTGTCGATCAGGTCGGCGCGGTTCTGTAGATCAAAAATCATTGCCATGGTTTTGGCGCCGCCAGAAAAGCGTGGATCAGTTACCACATTGGTGACTTTTTCGCCGTCAATTCTGATGTCGCGGGGTTTCGATATGGCTTCTAAATATTGTTTTCCGTTGCGAATGGCCATTATGTACTCCGATAGATTTGTGAATTTGTCTCATTATACGATACGATGTTCCAAAAATAAAGATCAAAATGGATCAGCTATCCCTTTATAAGCATCTGAACTAAATATATTTGAAATGGTCGCGGCACAGCTTTGCACATGGGCAATTTGCTGCGGGTTTGGCGGATCGGCAATATATTGAACCGAACCGATAATACCAATGGTGCCTATCAATTTGTTATCAGCATCAAAAATTGGCGCCGCAATAGTGCTAAACCCAAGCATAACCTCTTCGATCGCGGTTTCGTAAAGTCTAGTTTTAATGTTTTCAAGCCGGGCTTTAATCACATTGATATCAGTTAGACTTTTATCATTATAAGCGGTGATTGGTGAGGCAAGTAATTGGTCGCGGTGTTCGTTAGATGCATAGGCAAGTACAATTCGACCCTGCGCCGACGCAGTGGTAGGCGGTGTTGCACCGGGTACGGCAGATATGCGCAGGCTTGTATCACTTGTGTTGTCCATACTAGCGATTACCATAGCTTCGCCGCCGCTGGGAACAGCAAGCACGGCTGATTGATTGGTTAGATCACGTAGGCGCACCATATGTGGTTCAGCCACAGATTTAATATCAAATTGTTCGAAAGCAGCTTGGCCAAGTTGAAATAGTTTCCAGCCCAGTCGGTATTTTTCCGACGTTTTTTCCTGTTCAACTACTCCAAGGGCTCTGAGTGTGCTCAAGTGTCGGTGAACTTTCGCTTTGCCCTCATCAAGTTGGCGAGCGATTTCAGTTATGCGCATGGGTTCCCCCGCGCGGACCATGGTATCAAGAAGCTTGAAAGCTACGGCAATCGATCGTACCATGGAGCCGTTATCAGCAATATTGGTGTCTTTACTCAATGCGTGTTCCTTTCATGACTTGTAATTATACACATTATGATATAAATCTCAAATATTGAAACAAAGTTTTATATAATGGAACAATAAAGAGGTTAAAATGACAAAAATGACTGGTGGGCAGGCCATCGTGGATAGCTTAATTGCCAATGGTATTGATCAGGTGTTCGGGGTACCAGGTGCCCAGCTTGATTATAGTTTCAGTGCCATGTATGACCGCAGTAATGAAATTAACATCATTCACTGTCGCCATGAGCAGGGTGCAGCTTACATGGCATACGGCTTTGCCCACTCGACTGGAAAAGTCGGCGCTTTTTTTGTTGTTCCAGGACCAGGTCTTCTCAATGCTTGTGCAGCTATTTCTACTGGTTACGCGTGCAACACGCCGATGTTATGTATTTCAGGACAAATTCCTTCCAATAAGATCAACGGTAAGACCGGACAGCTTCATGAGATCCGTGATCAGATTGAAATAGCAGAGAAAATTACCAAAATGGCCCACCGTATTGATAGCCCACAAGAAACGCCCGCTGCCATGGCCCGAGCGTTCAATGCGCTGACCAGTGGACGAATTCGCCCCGTTGAAATTGAAATGGCAATGGACATCATGTCTATGGAAGGTGACGTGGAAAAGGCAATTGCGATTGAGCAACGCGCTCCGAAAAAGCCGGAAACAAGTCAAATCGCCGAAGCAGCAGCACTGCTTAAAAATGCCAAACGTCCCGTTATTTTTGCCGGCGGTGGAACGCTTGACGCGTCAAAAGAAGTCCGTGAGCTCGCTGATATTTTAAAGGTGCCAGTGGTGATGTCGGTCAATTCACTTGGTGTGATGGACGCTCGCGACGATTATGCAATGGTGCCAGTTGCGGGGCATTATCTCTGGAAAGATGCGGATGTGGTGCTTGGCGTTGGTAGCCGCATGACGCCGCAGATTGATGGCTGGGGGCTTGATGATGACCTTAAAATTATTCGCATGGATATTGACGAAGAAGAAATGAACCTGTTCAGCACACCAGATGTTGCTATTCACTGCGATGCGGCAGAAGGACTTAAGGCGCTAAACACAGCGCTCGGTGAATGCGAAGAGAAATGGACCGTTGCTGAAATGGACGCGGTAAAGGCCGAGGCGGCAAAAGAAGTGAATATCATGGTGCCGCAAGTGGCTTATATGAAGGTCATCCGTGAAGAACTTCCGGAAGATGGGTACTTTGTCAGTGACCTAACACAAATTGGTTACGCTTCCCGGGATGGTTTTCCAGTTTATCATCCACGTACTTATCTGTACCCGAGCTACCAGGGAACGCTTGGACATTCTTATGCTACCGGCCTTGGTGTTCAGGTGGCACATCCGGATAAAAAAGTTGTCACTGTTGCTGGTGACGGTGGGTTTTTATTTAATGTGCAGGAAATGGCAACAGCTGCACAGTTTAATATCCCGATGGTCTGTATCGTTTTCAATGATAGTGCATTCGGCAACGTAAAACGTATTCAGCAGACCTCACACCAGGGGCGCGTGATTGCGTCTGATTTGCAAAATCCTGATTTTGTCGCTCTTGGTGAAAGCTTTGGAGTCAAGTCATCGCGTACCGATAACCCCGAAGGGCTTCGATCAGCCCTGAAAGAAGGCTTTGCACATGATGGCCCCGTCCTTATTGAAGTGACCATGGATCTTGCAGATATTCCAGAACCGTGGCATCTTTATTTTAGGCCACAATTACGAGGTATCTAATATGAAGAAAGTCGCCTTATTATGTTTGATATTTGCTCTTGAGTGTATTTTTGCAAGTACGTCTTTTGCGCAGTCCATAGAAGACCTTGAAAAGGACGTATTCGATACGGAAAGCGCCTTTGCAAAAACAATGGTAGATAGAGATCTGCAGGCGTTCCAAAGTTTTATCGCCGAGGATGCTGTGTTCTGGAGCGGTTCAGAACCACTGAGGGGGAAAGAAAATATCGTTGCCGTTTGGAAAGATTACTACGAAGATGAGGACGCACCATTTGCGTGGAAACCAGAAACCGTGATGGTGGTGGCATCCGGCAATCTGGCCTTCAGTACTGGGCCAGTCTGGAATTCAAAAAACGGTATTTATGCCTATTACAATTCAGTGTGGCGAAAAGCTAAAAGTGGCAGGTGGCAGATCGTGACCGATAAAGGTCAAAAATACTGCGCACCTTGAGACCAAATTCACCGCTAACTTAATTCTTTCAAAATATCATCCATAATTTTGTAGCCGCTTCCCCAGCCATCGTCCATGTTGGACATCATTTGTTCAAAACAGGCCAATTCCGTATCCGTTGCCTGCATCGGCACTTGTGTCAGGATCACGTTGGTTTGGTCGCCTTTTTCTTCAAATATCACCGTGGTCAGCAACAAAGCAGGCCAGTCGGGCATCATCGGATTTGGTGCGTCGTTCCAATCGGAATCGGTCGCACTATGATGATGCCATATTATCTTTTCTGGCTCCGAGACTTCTTTGAAAATCACTTTCTGATAGAAACTCTTATCACCATATTTCATTTCGTTAAGCCACTGCCCTTCGGGACTGAGGTCAAATTCATGTATTACTGTATCCGCGCCGGGACCATACCAGCGATGAAGATAATCGGGGTCAGTCCATGCTTTCCAGACAAGTTGCCTTGGCGCGTTAAATACTCTTTCCAGTTTATATTCAGGGGTGTTACTCATTTTTTTTCTCCATTTTGAGCGTCTCAAGAACATCGTTGAGCTGATCAAAACGTGTTCCCCAGAAATGTCTAAATTCTTCAAGCCAGCCAACCGCAATGGCCATATTATCCGCATTTAGGCGGGCAGGGCGGCGCTGTTTGTCTATATCCCGTTCAATAAGGCCAGCTTTTTCCAGTACTTTTAAATGTTTGGATATGGCTGGCTGGCTCATATTAAAGGGTGCGGCAAGTTCATTGACTGATGCTTCGCCGTCAGAAAGACGTTTTAGAATTTCGCGCCTTGTTGTATCCGCGAGTGCCGCGAATATAACGTCAAGATCGGCAGTGCTTTTTCCATAACCGGATTGTTTCATAACTAATAAGTTATATAAAGATTCGATTTTTGTCAATCTCTTAAAATTTAAGAACTTACCTACGTTCAAAAATTGACTTGCAATCAAGAAGATGCATAGTCTGATGATTAAAAGTTGGAAGGGATAATGATTATAGCAGATGTAACTTTTATAGGCCTTGGACTGATGGGCACAGCATTGGCGCGAACGGCGATAAAGGCTGGCTTTGAAACGGTGGTTTGGAACCGCACGCCAGAAAAAGTGGTGCCACTGGTCGAACAGGGGGCAAGATATTTCGAGAATGTAGCAAAAGCCATCTCAGAAAGCCCCATTATCGTCGTCTGCGTGTCTGGATACGATGTTTCGGACACTATATTGAGAGTGCCTGAGGTTGAAGCAGCACTCAAGGGGCGAACGCTCATACAACTAACAAGCGGATCAACACGGCTTGCGAGGAACGCGGCACTGTGGGCTGGAGCAATTGGTGTGAGGTATGTTGACGGCGGAATTGAAGGTTATCCGGCTACAATAGGTAAAGATGACAGCATGTTTATCATTTCCGGGGACGAACAGGGCTATCAACAAGCGCAACCGCTGCTTAGAACTTTGGCGCCCGTGCTTCATTATCTGGGTGATGATCCCACGCGGGCTTCAGCCATGTACAGCGCGATGCTCAGTGGTTCGTTCGGGCTTATATTCGGCGTGATGAATGCGGTGGCGATCTGCGAAGCGACGGGCATATCTATAGAACAATATTTGCAAGTGGTGGGTCCAGTTTTTAAAACCGATATCGACCTTGTCACAGAAATGGCCCAAAAATGTGATGAAGATAATCTGGATAAAACCGAGGCCTATTTAAGTGTCTGGAACGAGACGCTGGTTCCGATCATTGAAACCCTCTCTGATGGCGGGTGTAATACAGAGTTGCCAACCCTGATGCATGAAATGCTGAACCGTGCTGAAAAAGAGGGGCTTGCCAAGCACGATCTTGCCGCACTTATTGAAATGATACGCCCTGCGAAAACAGATAAGATCTAGACACTTTGTCTCAAATTTTGTCACCTTTATCGCATACCAGTTATATTCACAAATAGAATATCATAGTGTTCACTGGACTTAATGTATCAGGACATATTTCATGAAAATATTTATACCAATTATACTGGCTTGTTTGATAAATTCAGTGGCACAAGCGCAAGATGCCGTTGTTGATGTCAATTTTGACGGCGATTATTTTGCTGGTGGCAGTGATAATAAACCCGGCGTGATTGTGCTTACTGGTTCTGGCGGTGGTAAGGCCAACGATACGGCCGAGCGAATTGCTGATATGGGTTATAATGTTCTGTCGCTGAGTTATTTTGATCGCAGCGGTTCGGATCATGTGCCGGAAACATTGGAATTGATCCCGTTGGAATATTTTGATGCGCCAAAAAAATGGCTAGCTGAGCGAAGCGATGGTGTGATCCTTTACGGCCTTTCCAAAGGGGCAGAACTTGCCCTGATACTGGCTTCTCATGATGCGGATTATAGGGCGGTTATTGCCCTGGCGCCAAGCAAAGTGGTCTGGCAAGGCAATCCAAAGGATTTTTCAAAACTCATGGAAAGCCCGTCTAGCTGGAGCAAAGACGGCGAGGGCATTGCGTTCGTACCTTACATTTCGCGAGATGAGCAAAAAAAGCTTGGAATTGATAACCGTCACGCCGCTTCATTGACCAATGAGGCAGCCGTGAGAGATGCTCGCATTAGGGTTGAAAAAATAAAGGTCCCCATGTTGCTTCTATCTGGCGGTCGGGATCAATCCTGGCCTGCGACAGAAATGGCTAATGAGGTTTGCGCAACTGCTGGCGACAATTGCGAGCACATCAGTTTTCCTGAAGGTGATCATTTGCTAAGCAAATATGAAGTCACATATTTTGCCGAAGTCGCCAGATTTTTAAACCAATTTTCAGAAGAATAAGATTAAATCTCCTATTGCCTTGATCTTGCATTTGGATACTATAATGACCAATTGCAAATGAAGGGATTAATATGAGATTACTGGCCGCGCTTGTTTTAGGGTTTTTTGCTTTAGTGACGTCCGCACAGGCAAACACGCTTCTTTATAACATCAATGGCTACACCATCGAAGACGGCAAGCTAAAGGTATTTTCTGCCCTTGAATATGAGCAGGGCAAAGTGGTGAGTACCTACACCGAAGAAAAGCCTAACATAGTTGCTGATGAAATGATCGACGGTATGGGAAAGACAGTACTTCCGGGACTGATTGATACTCACGGCCATATTTCATGGCATGGTCGCGCGCTGAGCAGCGTTGATCTTATTGGTACCACCGATGAAGCGGACGCGCAGAACCGGGTGCGGGAATTTTTGAAACGGCCAAATTCGAGCGACTGGATGTGGGGCCGAGGTTGGAACCAGGAGCACTGGCCAAATAAGCAGTTCCCGACCAAAGCGACCCTTGACATACTGACCACCAATATCGCCATTGTCCTGAACCGCATCGATGGTCATGCGGTGTGGGTGAACAGTAGAGCCCTCGAGAATGTTGGAATTGACCGAAACACGATCGCACCACAAGGTGGGCAGATTTTAAAAGATGAAAACGGTGATCCGACGGGTGTTCTAATTGATACGGCAATGAATTTAGTGATCAACAAAATGCCTGCCAATGACCACAATGTTCTTCAGGATGAGATCATGACAGCGCTCAATGATATGGTAAGCTTAGGCATGACATCGGCCCATGATGCGGGTGTAAAATCGGATGAAGTTCGTGCCCTTAAAGCATTGAGGAAAAAAGGAATAATGCCAGCTCGTGTTTACGCTATGCTTGATGTTCTTGATCCGACAAATGATGAGTTTATTGAAGATGGCATCATTACCGATGAAAAGGCAATGATGGAAATCCGTAGTGTAAAAATTCTATCTGATGGCACCATGGGTTCTCGCGGTGCAGCGATGATGGAAGATTTTAGTGACATGCCGGGCCATAGGGGCGATATGCTTTTTACCGCTGAAGAACTTGAGCATCATATGGTGCGTGCTATGGCCCACGGATTTCAGGTAAATGCTCACGCCATTGGCGACCGTGCAAACCGGGTCGTGCTTGATATGTTCGAAAAATTGCAATCGGGCAGCCTGAGAAGCAAGATGCGCCATCGAATCGAACATGCGCAGATTTTGGACGCGGCAGATATCAACCGCTTTAAAGAGCTTGGTATTTCTGCGTCCATCCACCCAACCCATGCCACCAGCGATAAAGGCATGGTTGAAACACGGATCGGCCAAGCCAGAATAGATGAGGGTGGATATCACTGGCGTACGCTCTTTGAAAGTGGGGCTCATGTAGGTGGCGGCTCGGATTTTCCTGTTGAACCGGTCAATCCGTTTTACGGTCTCCATGCGGCGGTAACCAGTCAGGATCGTGACAATAATCCCATCGGGGGTTGGATGCCGGATCAAACATTGAACCGCGAACAGGCGCTCGATCTGTTCACCGCAATGGCAGCGTATCTTGGTCATCAGGAAACGGAAATCGGTCAATTGTCACAAGGGTTTTGGGCCGATTTTATTATTATTGACCGTAATTATTTTGACATCCCTGCGGAAGATATTTGGAAGATTAAAGTGCTGAAGACCTTTGTTGCGGGTAAGGAAGTTTATGGCGCGCAGTAATCAATTTAACTTGTGCTCTCTGCTGCCAGTAATGAATAAATAATCCGTCAAGTTCGGACAAAAATACGATCGGCATTTGACTTCATCATTTTAATATAGTGTGCCTGCGTCCATCCACATTGTTGGGTGAGTTGTTCCCAATTACGCAGCGACAGCATGGTCCATAATACATCGGTCGCCTGATCAATTGTGTAATCAGATGCTAACATACCATCTTTTTTGAGCGCCATAATAGCCGCTTCGCAGCCTTCACGTACGGCATTCATGCGACCGCTCCAAGCAATATTGGCGGCTTCGTCGGTGTCTTTCATGGCCAGCAGGGCCTTGGCAACGCCGTAAATTTCAGGAATATAATTGCCCCAGGCCTCAATATAAGCATTTAATCTTTGTTTGCCCGTTTTGGCATTACGGCTTTTTTCGAGGCGATGGTCGACATCTTTTATGTGGTCAAGATAGTGTGTCGCCGCAATGAGCAATTCTGCGCGCGTTGGAAAATGCAAATAGACCGCTTGCCGGCTGATCTTAGCGGCCTTGGCGATATCACTCATGCGAACAGTTGGTGCTGCGTTTGCCTCCAACGATTTCAATGTCGCAATAAGGATGCGATCTCTGGTTTCAATATTTTTGCTTGACATGGTGTAAAGTAACATTTAGATATGCGTTTGTCAACTTGACACGATGTCAAGTAAGTCAATTTATTTGGAATGGAATTTAAGATGACGAAAAAAATATTTATTTGGGTGGCTCACCCAAAGTCCGGCTCACTATGCGAAGCAATCGCGAACGCGTATCAGTCGGGTGCAAAACTCGAAGGCGCAGAAGTCAGACGCATGAACCTTAGTGAAATGTCATTCGATATGAATGGTTTTACGGGCTACAATGATGATATGCCGGAACTGGAAGCGGATTTGCAGCAATGGCAGGATAATGTCAGCTGGGCTGATCATTTGTTTATTGTTCATCCTTGTTGGTGGGGCGCTATGCCGGCAATGGCAAAAATGGTCTTTGACCGTGCGCTGACAGCGGGCTTTGCATACAAATATCATAATAAAGGTGTAAAATGGGATAAGCTGCTTGTGGGTAAAACAGCCGATGCCATCATAACGTCCGATACGCCGCCGATTATTGATACGTTGATTTACGGCAAGACTGGACGAAAGGTGCTTAAAAATCAGGTGCTCGGCTTTTGCGGTATAAAAGTGAAAAAAATATTGCAATTGGGTTCGATTAAGCTGGCAACCTCAGAAAAGCTAAACAAATGGCTCTATGATATTGAACTGATGGGGCAAAAGGCCGTTGTTTGATGCTCTGTTTGATCTGGTGCGCGAGCGGCTGTGTGAGTAATGTTGATGTCGCTGGTCCAGATATCTGCAGTAAGGTCGTTGGGACTATCGTAAGCGATTTCAAAGGATTACTCGATGTTTTTAAAGCTGATCGTTGCAAGAAAAGGGGCAAATATTTCTTCGCGGGCGATGGTCCCGCTCACATATTATTTTCCCATGAAATCTTTCATAACGGCAATGAAGGCTTGATTTTCTTCGTCGGTGCCGACGGTGATGCGCAGAGTGCTGTTAAGGCCGTAAGCGCCGAGGGGGCCGACCATGATGCTGTGGTCTTTTAAATATTCGTCGCAATTTTTCATCTGATCACGGCCTTGCGGGAAATGAAGCATGACAAAGTTACACACGCTTGATGTGACATCCAGACCTATGGCGCGCAGTTCGGTGGTTAGATAATCAATGCCAGCGCGGCATTTATCACGGCACAGATCGGTATAATCCTGATCAAGAACGGCAGCGGTTCCGACGGTTTGCGCGGGTCTTGAAACATTAAAGCCACCTTTTAAATGCAGCAGGGTGTTGATAATATCTTTGGTGCTATAAGCCCAGCCAACCCGCAGACTGCTGAGGCCGTAAAGCTTTGATAATGTTCGTGTGACAATGACATTTTCATGTTCATCGACCAAATCAAATCCGGCGTCATAATCATCTTCGGTGGCGAATTCCGCATAAGCGGCATCAAGCACGAGCATGATATGATCCGGAAGCTGTTCACGAAGTCGGACGATTTCCGAGTAGGGCACATAAGTACCTGTGGGGTTTCCAGGATTATCAAGAAAGACGAGGCGGGTTTTATCCGTGACCGCGTTTAAAATGTTATCGATGACAATCACATAATCATCATCATGATCAATGGCGACGGCGGTCGCGCCCTGCATGGCAATGTTAAAGCGGTAAACCATAAAACCATAGCGTGGGTGAATAACCTCGTCGCCTTCTGCGATATAGGCACGGGCAATATAACTTAATATTTGCTCTGAACCAGCTGCGCACATAATGCGCGTGTCATCAAGATCATATTTATCGCCAAGTACAAGTCGAAGGTCTGCGGAGGTGTAATTTGGATATCTGTTAAGCACAGCAACGGTTTGATGATAAGCGTCTACCGCTTTCGGGCTTGGTGGATAGGGGCTTTCATTCAGCGCTAGATTAATCTTAAATGCGGGCTTCGGCGTATTCGCCGGTGGCTGCGGCTGCGGCGGTGATGCTTTCACATAATCGTTTGGTTTAATTTTCGTCATTATAATTACTCAAAAAAATCGGTTCTGGCCGGGGTAAATACATCAAGGTTTAGGACATCTTCATCACCAACAACTTCGGCGTGGTGCATCACGTTTGGCGGCACCACCAAAAGTCCACCAGGTCCAAGGCGGTGCACATCCTCACCAACATGGAAATCCACTTCGCCAGCCATGATGTAAACAATTTGTTCGTAGACATGTTTATGGGGGCGCGGTTCATGTTGTGGCTCTAACTTATGCATGGCGAGGGTTGCGCCGTCGCCCTTGA
Source organism: uncultured Kordiimonadaceae bacterium (assembly GCA_963976585.1). GTDB lineage: Bacteria > Pseudomonadota > Alphaproteobacteria > Sphingomonadales > Emcibacteraceae > Pseudemcibacter. The sequence continues at coordinate 24,412 of CAXBLS010000011.1, read as the reverse complement.
AGGCCTTTTGATAAACGCCGTCACGAATCTTTTTCCACTCCATCTTTGACCAGTCAACTTTTGGTATTTGCATTTTATTTCCTTAAGCTTATTTTGGCGTAAATTCGCGCCAATAGTCTTTTTTGTTTTCTTGCTCAGCATATGTTTTAACGCGGTCAGCGGCAAGACCGATAAGCCCCTCCACGTTCATATTCTTCTTTTCAAGATACTCTTCTAATTGTTCTAGTGATTTATCGATTATTTCATAGCCACCAGTGAATATCGCACTGGTCATCTGCACCGCGCTGGCCCCCGCCATCATGAAGCGGATTATATCGTGACCATCGCGGGCACCGTTGGTTGCCATGAGTGGATAATCTTTGCCAATTTTCTCCCGCGATTTCACCAACTGATGAGCGGTAAGCGGTAAAGCCCACGGTCCACCGTAAGCGGCGTGGGTGCCAAGCATCGGTTCCCCGGTCTCGATATCAGGGATAAAGCCCATATAGCGCCCCATTAAGGTAACGGCGTCGGCACCTGCTTCTTTTGCTGCCATGACCATGGCGGGTATTTCGGTTGATTGGCCAGTTAATTTTATCCAAAGCGGTATGTTAACAGCATCTCTAAGTTTAGCGGTAATCTCTCGGATATGAGATGCCTCACGTTCGAGCAGTATTGCGCCTTGCGCCGCTTCGTCGCCGTGAGGCGCGCCGACATTCACTTCCAGCGCGCGGATGCCAGCCGCTTCGATCTGTTTCGCATAGTCAAGAAGCTTTTCGATACTGGCTGCGATCAGACTTGCGACGGCATAGGCGTCATATTCTTTTGCTCTTCGGTCTGCTTTAACCGCCAGATCGAGCCATTCGTTAAACGGTTTTGGATGAAGTCCGGAACGATTAAACAGGCTGGTGTCGCGTGGTGTGGATTGGTGCCACGGTAGGGGTTTGAAATCGCTATCCACCATCACATAGTCGGTTTTATCGAGCTGGGTCTTAGCAGCGTCGCTTTCATTGGTGGATTTAATCACGACCGCACCCGCACCTGCGTTGAATGCTTTTTCAATGCCGTCAAGTTCAATAAAATGCTCGCCTGAGCCGCATATGAGCGGGTTTTTTAGCTCAATATTACCGATATTTATGCTGAGTTTATTCATTAAATATCCAAAATTCGTCCCTATTTCATTTTGACAATTTATCAAATATTGATACTCTGTTCCAAATAATAAGACAAGTGAAACAAAAAAATGACTTTAGAAAAAACAAAAAAGGCCACTTTCCGAAGCCGACTGCTCGCAGGTGAGGAGCTTATTGGCCTATTCGTAAAGACACCAGCCTATTCCGTGGTAGAGGTAATGGGGAATTCGGATATGGACTTTTTGGTTCTCGACCGCGAACATAGCCCAATTGATCTTAATGCTATGGATGCTTGTATAATGGCGGGGCGAGCCGCAGATATGCCGATGTTCGTACGTATTCAACAAAACACGGCTACAGGCATGCTTTACCCGCTTGATTGCGGTGCAACTGGTATTATCGTTCCCCATGTTGCGACGGTGGATAAAGCCAATGAAATTGCTTTGGGTGGCCGCTATAGAAACGGCAAGCGCGGTTTCGCCGGCACACAGCGTGCTGGTGGCTACGGAACCCGGGTTATGAATGAGTATATTGATGAAGCTGACCGCGAAACCACGATCATCGCTCAAATTGAAGATGTGGAAGCCGTTGAAAATATCGAAAAAATTGTTGAGGTAGCGGGCATAGATTGTCTGTTTCTTGGTCGCATGGATCTCACCGTTGGTTACGGCGCAAATTCAGCCAATGACAAAATAATTATCGATGCCGTTGAGCATGTGTGCGAAGTGGCTAGAAACGCTGGTAAACGCATCGCCGCTTATGCAAAGCCCGAAGAAAAAGATATGCTACGCGCCCTCGGCGTTACTATGTTTGCGGTCGGTTCGGAACATAACCTCATCCAAAAAGGTATCGCTCGCCTTATAAAAGATTTTTCATAAATATCAGGAAGTAAAAATGGTAAAAAATATACCAGACCGTATTAATTCGTCTGCTGATCAATCTCCCGCTGCAAAATATGATGATGCGGTGCTTAGTGAAATTCTTGAAGGGGCTATAGATCTTCATTGTCATAGCGGGCCAAGCGTTATGCCCCGCTGCATTGATCATATCGAAGTGATGAAAGAGGGGGCGGCTGCGAATATGAAGGCGATCCTGATCAAGGATCACTATTATTCAGCGACACCGCTTACAGAATTGCTGATGAACCATTTTCAGGAACTTGGTGTTCAGATGCTCTCAGGTGTTCCACTTAATAATTCTACGGGCGGTATTAATCGCTTCGCCGTTGATCACGGAATAAAGTTGGGTGCAAAACTTGTTTGGATGCCGACCTTTTCATCACGCAATCACATCGCACATCATAAATCAGATAAAGATTTTGAAAAAAAATTCCCAACCACCAAAGAAAAGATGCTGGCGCCGGTTGAGCTAAGCGTCCTTGATGATAGTGGTGTATTATTAGACGATGTTAAATTCATTCTTGATATGATCGCCGAAGCGGATATTGTTCTTTCTGGCGGACACCTTCACATCACAGAAATTTTTCCGCTATTTGAAGAGGCTAAAAAACGTGGTGTTAAAAAGCTTCTCGTTAATCATCCATCCTATTTAATTGATGCAACCGAAGCAGAAATGGGCGATCTGGTGACTATGGGCGCCTATCTTGAGCATTCAATGTGTATGTTTGTACCGGGCTCAAAGTTTCATTTTTATACTCCGGAAAATCTCGATGCTCTGATAAAAGCGGGGACCGTGGAGCGCACTATTCTTGGTTCCGACCTCGGGCAGATGGGTAATCCTACACCGGTTGAAGGTTTTAAAAATGTCATTGCGACTTGTCTTGACCTCGACTATTCGCACATCGATATCAAGAAAATGATTTCCGGTAATGCTGCGGATCTTTTAGGTTTGGATTAATATGCGGGGCATGGAATAATAACTAACGAGGATCACCGTCCAAAATTTTGAGACAAAATGATGGCGAACGCTATGAAAAATCATAATAAGCTCGGTATGGACCGGCAGATCGACCGACGCGATTTTTTAAATGGCGTCAGCATGGGTGTTGTGGCTGCCGCCCTAGGTCCATCTGCACTGGCTAAGGGAATGAGCGCAGCAAAGCAGGATCAGCCAGGTTATTATCCACCAGCCCTTGATGGTTTGCGCGGTAGCCATACCGGATCGTTTGAAGCATCCCACACCATTCGAGATGGCCGTATGATTACTGAACCGGTGGAAACTGGCGAAGATTATGATCTTGTCATTGTCGGTGGCGGTATTAGCGGCCTTGCTGCGGCGTGGTTTTACAGCCAGAGTGCAGGACCGGATGCAAAAATACTAATCCTTGAAAATCATGATGATTTTGGCGGCCATGCCAAGCGCAATGAATACACTTTTGATGGCCGTAAGATACTTGTTAATGGCGGCACGCTTAATATTGAGCAGCCGACCAATTATAGTACGGTGGCCATGGGGATGCTTACAGAAATTGGCATCGATCCTTTTGCCTATAACGACAAGACCAAAGATATGGTGCGTTATTACCGAAATAATGGCCTTGCGCGGTCGACTTGGTTTGATAAGGATACATTCGGCGGTGAAGGACTGGCGACTAGACCAGAAGGAATGGAGTGGCCGGAATTTATATCTAAAACACCCATGTCGGAGATCGCCAAACGCGATATTACTAGACTTTATCAAGAAGACGTTCGCGCCGATGCACTGCTGGGTTTGTCCGACGACGACAAAAAAATAAAACTGGCTGGGATAAATTATAATGATTATCTGACCAAATATCTGGGGCTTGATGAAAGTGTCCTGCCGTTTTTTCAATCAAGAACACATTTTCGCTTTTATATGGGGCCCGAACAGGTTCCAGCTCTTTATTGTTGGCAGCAGGGCGGTTATCCGGGGTTTGAGCATCTTAAGCTGAGTGTTACCGGTAAAATAAGTCCACTGCATCACATTGGCGGCTCTCATCATGGTCGCGAATTCGAACACCGCGAAAGTTCTATATATTTTCCAGACGGCAACGCAACCATCACCCGAATGTTGGTGCGCAAGCTTATCCCTGGCTCAATTCCAGGGGATACCCTCAAAGATTTGATCACCGCGCCAAGCGACTATAGCTGCCTTGACCGGGAGGCTAATGACTGCCGTATCAGGCTTAATAGCACTGTGGTTAATGTGCAACATATGGGAGATCCCAAAGTGGCAAAGTCGGTTGAGGTTACCTATATGAGAAATGGTGCTCATAAGGTCACGGCAAAAAGTGTTATTCTTGCCTGCTGGCATATGGTGATCCCGTATTTTGCACGGGAATTTTCCGATGAACAAAAACGCGCCATGAAATACGGCATTAAGGCGCCGCGTGTTTATACCAATGTGCTGCTTAGAAACGGCCATGCTTTTCACAAACTTGGTGTTTCAAGCATTCAATCGCCGGGTGAGTACCATACTCAATCAAGTTTGCATATGCCTCTAAGTTATGGGAATTATAAGGCGCCTATAAATCCAGACGAGCCAGTGGTGGTGAAAATGCACAGAGCACCATGTATGCCTGGCGAAGACAGGCGTACCCAGCTTCTAGCCGGAAGGACGGAGCTTTTTAATACACCATTTTCTACCTTTGAATATAACATTCGTGACCAGCTTAACCGCATGCTTGCGGGTGGTGGATTTGATGCGGCGCGGGATATCGCGGCGATCACCGTTAATCGCTGGCCACACGGCAACGCTTATATTTATAATACACTTTCCGAGCCGCTTCATTGGTGCTTTTATCCGACCGATGATCGTCCCTGCGCGGTGGCAAGTAAGAAGCTGGGCCGTATTTCAATTGCAAACTCGGATGCTGGCGGTAATCCGTTTACCGATGTGGCAATTGATGAGGCCCACCGCGCAGTACGCGAAGTTCTCGCGGATCAATATCTCGTCAACAAAACATAGCTATTGTTATATAATAACTTGGTGTGATAGCTTGTTTTCTTTAAATAATAAGGGGCAGGCATGACCAAGAGAAAATTCACCGACAAAGAGCTGGGAATGGGCCGAAAAATCCTAAGAAGGGATTTTCTTAGTGGTGCAAGTATTGCGGTGACTGGTGCAATTTTATGTCCATCACTGGTTAAGGCGATGCAGGCGCTGGACAAGGCCAAGCCAAACCAGTCTGACGCAAATTATTATCCGCCCGATAAGGTGAATATGCGCGGTAGTCATGACGGTTCCTTTGAAACAGCGCATCTGGTGCGCGACGGCGACATATTTTCTGCCGATCCGACTGGCGAAGACTATGACCTTGTGATTGTTGGGGGCGGCATCAGTGGACTTTCCGCAGCCTGGTTTTATAGACAATCGGCGGGACCGGACGCAAAAATACTTATTCTGGATAACCATGATGATTTTGGCGGCCATGCCAAACGCAACGAATATAATTTGGATGGCCGCAATATCATTGTAAATGGTGGTACGCTAAATATTGAGCAGCCGACAAATTACAGTACGGTTGCCATGGGATATCTTCGTGAAATTGGAATTGATACCAAAGCTTACCACGAAAAAACCAAAGATATGATCATTGAACACCGTACGAGCGGTCTTGGTGGTTCAACCTTTTTTGACGAGGAAACCTTTGGTGGTAAAGATGGGTTTGCAAAACGAGATCGCCGTGCAGAAGGAGCTTGGGATGATTTCTGGGACAACGCGCCCATCGATGAAGAATTAAAGGAACAGTTCAGAAAGCTACACAGTGAAGATGTGGTCGCGAAGTCATTTGAGGGTCTTTCAGACGAAGAGAAGAAAATGAAACTTGCTGGCATGACCTACGCGGATTATGTCACCAAGGAGCTTGGTATTGATGAGCGGGTGCTGCCACTTTATGCGCCGGGGCTTCATTTCCGATTTTATGTGGGAGCGGAGCAGGTTCCGGCTCTGTTTTGTTGGGAACTGGGCGGGAATCCTGGGTTTGAGAATTTAAACTTGAAACCAACCGAAAAAATAAGTCCGATGCATCATATTGCCGGATCGCAACATGGCCGTGAACATGAATATCATGAAGATAGTATTTATTTTCCAGACGGCAATGCCACCATCACCAGAATGACGGTCCGTAGTCTTATTCCTGATGCGATTCCAGGAAGCTCGCTTGATGATATATATACGGCGAAAGTGGACTATGCGAAATTAGACAAAAGTACAAATTCAACCCGTATTCGGCTCAATAGCACCGTCATAAAAGTAGCGCATAATGGCGCCCCCAAGACTGCAAGAGACGTTGATATATCATACATGAACGGTGGGCACGCACTGACGGTCAAATCAAAAAATGTCATCATGGCGTGCTGGCACAACGTTATTCCTTATATTTGTGATGATTTCTCAGACGAGCAAAAAGAAGCTCAGCTTTACGGTATTAAAGCGCCCCGTGTTTATACCAATGTGCTACTGCGAAACGGCAAAGCCTTTGAAAAACTGGGTATCAGTTCTATAAGTTCGCCTGGTCTTTATCACACCACATCAAGCCTTCATTATCCGCTGGAGGTTGGTGATTATAAAGCACCAAAAACTATGGACGAACCGGTGATTGTTAAGATGCACCGCGCACCGAATGCACCGGGTGAACTTCGCCGTGATCAATTGCGCCTTGGTCGTTACGACCTGCTCAATACGTCGTTTGAAACTTTTGAACGTAATATTCGTGAGCAGCTTCAACGCATGCTCGGCGGCGGTGGCTTTGATGCGGCCCGCGATATTGCGGCGATAACCGTAAATCGCTGGCCTCACGGCAATGCCTACGCTTATGATACCATAACCGAACCCTATCACTGGGCCATGTATGCGACCGATGATCGGCCGTGTGTGGTGGCACGCCAGCAACTTGGTCGTATATCCATAGCCAACTCAGATGCGGACGCAAGCCCGTTCACCGACGCGGCCATCGATCAGTCTCACCGCGCGGTTCGTGAAGTTCTCGCCGATCAATATTTAATGGAATAAAAAATGATAACAATTGAAATAAAAGCACCCTATTTGATATTTTTGGGTGAAGAAACCGATAGACTTTATGCCAAGACCGGATCGGGAATGGTCGATTGGAGACCCGAACTCTGCAAAGGACAATTGAGCCTCATTGAAGATGGGCTGGATCTTGGTCTCCCAAAGTTGAGTATCGAAGAGGCGGTCGAAGCAGGGGTAAAATCCTTTGTCATCGGTACGGCGTCTGTGGGTGGCGGTATCCCAGATCAGTGGTTAGATGTTATGGAGCAGGCGCTAGATGCTGGTCTAGATATTGTGGGAGGTGTTCATAAAAAGCTTAATGATATACCCCGCTTGGTTGACGCAGCAGAAAAATCGGGCGCCCGGCTCGTGGATGTACGTGTGCCGCCACAAGATATTCCGGTGGGATCTGGTAAGAAACGATCCGGTAAGCGTATCCTCATGGTTGGAACCGACTGTGCAGTCGGCAAGAAATATACCGCTCTTGCCCTTGAAAGGGATATGAAAAAAGCGGGCCTTAATGCTGATTTCTGTGCCAGTGGTCAGACTGGCATAATGATTGCTGGACGTGGAATTCCCATTGATGCGGTGGTTGCGGATTTTCTATCCGGTGCCGCAGAGCTACTGTCAGCAGATAATGATCCTGATCATTGGGATGTGATTGAAGGACAAGGTGGAATATTCCATCCGGGATATAGTTCTGTGAGTATGGGGCTATTGATCGGGTCGCAGCCCGACGCATTTATTGTTTGCCATGAAGCCGGTAGAAAAGAGATCGGCGAATGGGAAGGGTTTCCCGTCCCAACCATTGAGCAGGTCATTGACAGAACAGTTGCTATTGGGTCACTTACAAATCCGAATATTAAATGTGTCGGAGTCAGCGTTAACACATCAATGCTTGATGGTGAGGAACGGACACGATATCTGAAGGATTTGTCAGCGCGTGTTGGTTTGCCTTGTGTCGATCCATTAATAGACGGCACCGAAGCCATTATCCATAATTTGCGCTGATCAAATGCCCAAAATCGGATAAATGATTGCCCCAAAGAGAAAAAAATAAAGATGCGACCTCCCAACAATTGATGAAGTTTACATGGGTTGGGATTGTAAGTACGGGCTGTCATTATGTCGCGTTGGTATTGTTGGTTGAAGTTTTTGGATGGATTCCGGTCATTGCCACGATGATCGGATATGCGGTGGGCGCGGTCGTGAATTATATCCTAAATTTTAAATTCACTTTTAAGTCGGAAGGCCGGCACCTTGTAAGGTTTCCAAAGTTTATTATTATGGTCGTAGCAGGATTTATTTTGAATGCAGCGATAATGTATATTCTGGATTTCTGGATTTATATTCTTAGTCAGATTATTGCCACAGGAACCGTTTTTGTGGTTAACTTTATTCTTGGTAAATATTGGGTGTTCCGCAAATAATCGAGTGTTATCAATTGCGAGTTATAGGAGAAGATAATTGTCACAAGACAAAAAAATTTCGGTCATCGTTCCTTGTTATGATGAAGAAGATGTAATTAATGTCTGTTATGAGCGGATTGTAGATGTATTTAATTCCATCGATGAACTACTGGAACTCATTTTTATCAATGACGGCAGTACTGATGAGACAGTGGAACTCATCCGGGGTATTTGCCAACAGGATGATAGGGTGGTGCTCATTGACCTAAGTCGTAATTTTGGAAAAGAAGCGGCAATGTCGGCCGGTATCGATTATATGACCGGAGATGCCGCAATAATTCTTGATGCTGACCTTCAGGATCCACCGGAAGTCATTCCGGTGTTTATCGAACAATGGAAAAATGGATATGATAATATTTATGGTGTCAGAACGAAGCGCGACGGAGAAAGTTGGTTCAAGAAAAAGACAGCACAACATTTCTACCAAATACTCAAAAAAATGAGTTTCGTGGATATACCGCAAAATGCAGGTGATTTTCGTCTGCTCAGTCGCCGGGCAGTGGATGCTATTAAAGAGCTTCCCGAGCGTCAGAGATTTATGAAGGGTTTATTCGCCTGGATTGGATTTAACACGGCAGCGGTAGAATATGAGCGTCATGCTCGCGTCGCTGGTGAAACAAAATGGAATTATTGGAACTTATGGAATTTTGCACTCGAAGGAATTACGTCTTTCTCAACATTACCCCTGAGGCTCGCCAGTTATATAGGGATTTCGATTTCTCTGATCTCATTTATCTATGCTGTGTTTATATTTATACGTACGCTACTGTACGGCACGAGTGTTGATGGTTATGCATCTCAGATGGTTGTCATACTGTTTCTGGGCGGGCTTCAATTATTGTTTCTTGGCGTTATCGGTGAGTATCTTGGACGTATTTTTAATGAGACGAAAGATCGGCCTCTTTATATGACCAAGGAAATCATCAACCCGCCTCGCGCCTGATTTTTGCCAGCAACAATGTTAAAATACTAAAAAGCGCGAGCGTCGCGACAACGGCAGTGTAATACCTGCCATCATCTACATTGTGCGGTCCAAATAATTCCGCGATATTACCCGGCCGAATATTGAGCAAAAATGCAGCATAGAGAATGTATTGAAAACGCATAGTTTCAGTAGCGGCCAAGAGTAGAATGGGTGCCATTAAGATTAAATCATATTCATGAAGCGGTGAGAAAAAACCTACTCCCGCGATCGCCATCATGAAAAAGAGGCTTTGATTAATTGCGATTGGTTGTTCTGAAGTTATTTTTTGTCGCCTTGAGAAATAATAACCAGTACTCGCTGTTGCAATTATTGCCGTTAGAATTGCAGTATTGCTTGAGATGTCGAAACTAAAAAAAGTAATCAAAACGTTTTTTAAGCCAGTGGAGTTGGATCCGATGTTTGAGGCAAATTCGGAATGTTGTGAAAGACCGGTCAGAAATGATGTGATAGTGATTATCGGACCTACAGTTATCAAAGCGGGAAGAGAAAACAAAAAGGTTATCACCGATGCGTAGAAAATGCTCAGGTGATGTTTTCTAAAGGGCAGGAAGGCGATCATAAGAGGGACGCCAATCTGCGGTTTCAACAAGACAATTGCGAAACCAATCGCAAGTATTATATGTTTACCAGTCAAGGCGGCGTAGATCACCAGGCAAACACCTAAATACATCAAAATTGATGTTTGTCCTGTGGACAATGAAATGACCGTTGCCTGCATGAATGATACTATTCCGGTATAAAATATAAGATACGCTGGCAAGATATTTATGTTTACTCTCTTCAATGCAGAATTTAGGAGAAAAGTGGACGAAATAATCACTAACATGTTGAAAGTACGCCATATTTCCATTGCGGTTTGATATTCAAATTTTCCCATAAATGTCGATATGGGCCACCAGTTAGGGGGGTAGTAAAACGGCTGGCCGTTAAAGCTGGCAAATAATTTGTGGCCAATTTCCTGATACTGGGATCCATAAGGATTTATACCATCAAGCCATAAGCTTCCCGCAAACCACAGATACCTAAAGCTTAAGTCCTGGCCCCGCAGAGCAATTGTTTTCCAAAGCAGATAAAAGATGCCGGCAAGTCCTATCGCCGCTGCTGCTACTTTTATGGTGCGGTGGTCGTGCAACTTAAATGTCGTGCGGCCGTCCCCTCGTGGATTCATCACAAATTCCCTTTTTGTTTTTTAATTTTTAACAGATTTTTTGACAAGAAACAATTGGCTCAATCCTCATGATAGACTAAGAATAAATCATGGATATTAAATCTGATACACCGATAGTAATTTTAACGGGTGCGGGAATTTCAAAAGAATCTGGTCTGGCGACATTTCGTGGGGAGGGTGGCCTATGGCAAGGTGTGAGGGTGGAAGAAGTCGCAACCCCTGAAGCTTTTCTTCATGATCCCGAATTGGTTCATACATTTTATAATGCGCGCCGTGACGCACTTCTAAATGACGAAATTAAACCAAACGTTGCCCACCTGGCGCTGGCAAGGCTGGAACAGCACTGGCCCGGTGGAGTGTTGCTCGTTACACAAAATGTTGACGACCTTCATGAAAGGGCGGGTTCACAAAAACTTATTCATATGCATGGCGAGCTTTTAAAAGCGCGTTGCACAGCCTGTGACGAGGAAATGTCATGGCATCAGCATATGGATGTCCAAAGCTATTGTCCTTCCTGCAATAAACGTGGTCATTTGCGAGTAAATGTCGTTTGGTTTGGTGAAATGCCGATGCATATGGACGTGATTTACCGCGCACTGCGCCAATGCGGTTTGTTCATTTCTATTGGAACGTCTGGTCATGTTTATCCTGCGGCTGGTTTTGCTCAGGTGGTCTCAGAAAACCCTGATGCCAAAACACTTGAACTTAACCTGGAGCCATCATTAAATGCAGAGCAATTTTCCAGGGGGGCGTATGGTCTCGCAAGCGAAATAGTGCCTGAATTTGTCGATGGTCTTTTAAGTAGACTAGGTGATTGAAATCTCTGTAAAAGAACAGATAAAGCAGAGGATTAACTTTGATGGGGCCAATATTAAAAAATGTTGTGTAAAATTGATCACGCTCTTATGGTGTTAGAAACAGGTATAAGTAGAAACTAAATTAACACATTTGTATAGGGTTGTTTGCATGGCGTTGAGTAAGGTATTTTACGGCTGGAAAATTGTTGGAGCCTCAATACTTTGTTATTCGGCGGCCCCGGGACAGTTTGCTGTAGGTATTCTAGGTGTGTTTGTTATTCCTTTGCAGTTGGAATTTGGATGGTCTAGAGCAGATATTTTTCTATCAACCGCATTCCTTACTTTGACGCAGGCTATCTTTACACCTTTGTTAGGTAGTTTAATTGATAAGTACGGCAGTAAAAAAGTTATGATGCCGTCAATATTTGTATTTGGTCTGCTGCTTGGTGGTATTCCCCTTCTTGTCGGGGACGTTTCGCATCTTTATCTCTTTTACGGGATCATTGGTGCTCTATCTGGCGGTGCGGCCGCTGTTCCTTATTTAAGGATTGCTGCTGCCTGGTTCTTAAAGAAACGCGGGCTTGCTTTTGGGCTCATTATGTCTGGCGGCGGCCTCGGATACGCTTATTCCGCGCCTTTGGTTCAGTATATGATAGATAATTATGGCTGGCGGTCTGGCTATTATGTTTTGGCGGCGATTGTCGTTTTTCTCATTCTTCCGTTGATACAGGTTTTTATGCATGACAGACCGGAGGATTTTAATCTTCTGCCAGATGGCGATACGGCGAGTGAAGACGAATTAGAAGACGTGCAAAATGAAGAGGAAAAAATCACTCTTGGTGAGCTCCTTAGAATGCCGCTGTTTTATCAATTGTTTGCCATTTTTATCCTGCTTACATTTTGTCTCTATGGTTTGATGTCGAACCTTGTCCCTATGCTGATCGATAGAGGGATGGACACAAGTACTGCGGCGCTTGCTGCATCCACTGTGGGTATGACAATCATAGTATCCCGCATTGTCATCGGATTTTTGCTGGATAAATTTTTTGCGCCCCGTGTTGGTATGGTTTGTTTTATACTTTCCGCCATTGGAACGGCATTCTTGGCCTTTGGCGCAGTTGGTCCCACTGCTTTTATGGCGGCTATATTCTTCGGCTTTAGTGTTGGTGCAGAGCTTGATTTGCTTGCCTATCTGATAACGAGATACTTTGGCCTAAATTCCTTCGGATTGGTGTATGGAGTTTTGTTTGCAGCATTCCTGGGCGGTGTTTCTATTGGCCCCGTTGTATTTGGCAGGTTATTTGATTTCTATGGCTCTTATGTAAATATTTTAGGAATATGTTCATGTATATTGGCTGTCACTGCCGTCTCTATGCTATTTCTTCCCAAATATAAAACCAGATAAATAAAGTTCGTTTAAGAGCCTTTTCTTAAATCAGAAAGCATTATGCTTGGGGTGATCACATTGGGATCAGTGAGTATTTCGATTAAACAGGGGCCATCAGTTTTGTTGAGTTCAATAAAGGATTTTATAAAATCATCTATGGTGTGTACTTGCATGGCTGGCATGCCGTAAGCTCTTGCAAGCGCAGCGAAATCAGGGTTTGTGAGATCAACTGCTATTGAGCGTTCAGGGAAGCGTTTTTCCTGATGCATCTGGATTGATCCATAGCGTGAATTATTAATCACTATAAATTTCACGTTGGTATTATAGCGAACGGCGGTTGCAATTTCCTGCCCGTTCATCAAAAAGCAACCGTCGCCAGCGAATGATAATATGGTTCTTTCTTGATGTAGCATACTGGCCGATATGGCAGCGGGTACAGAATAGCCCATAACTGCTGACTGGGTGGCAAGCTGTGTGCCAAATTGATTGTGGGAAAAATAGCGCTGAACCCACTGGGTATAATTCCCGGCGCCGAAGCTGACGATGGTATCGTCCGGTAGTGTCTCATCCAACCACTTCATAACTCCGGCAAGGTCCGCATCCTGCATGTTTCCTTTATCAAGGGAAAATTCCTGATAATTTTTGTGTCCTTGCTTTACCCAACCCTCCCAAGGGTGCTGGTCATTAGGCTCTAACTCGGATGCGGCTTTTGCAAATTCAGTCATATCGCAGACGATGGAGAGATCAGCTTGAAATACTCTGCCGATGTCTTCATGGCCTGAGCTTACATGCACTAATTTTTGCCGCGGGTGAGGGATATCGTATTTTCGATATCCGTTGGTTTCGATGTCGGTCATTTCTGCGCCGATGATGATCAACGCATCGGCCTGATCAACGAACGCTTCGAGCTTGGGATCGGTCCCCACCCCTTTAACACCAACATAATTTGGATGGTTATTGTCGAATTGATCTTGCCTCCTAAAAACGGTTGCGACAGGCAGTTTGTGGTTTTCGACAAATTTCTGTATGTTGTCATTAGCCTGTTGGTTCCATGTGCTCGGTTTGGTGCCTATCAGTATCAGGGGTTTTTGAGCGGTTAAAATAATATTCTGGAGCTCATTTAAGGCATCAGCACTGGGGGCTGATCGTGTGGGTTCGATGAGCTTAGCAGGTGCTGCTGCCACTTCGTCGAGCTGCATATCATCGGGTAGACCAAGAACCACTGGTCCCGGTCTGCCGGAACAGGCAGTTCGATAAGCACGAGCGATAATTTCGGGAATGCGTGCAGCATCATCAATATCCATCACCAGCTTTGCAATTGATCCAAATAGTCCTTTTAAGTCAAGCTCCTGGAACGCACCTCTCTCACGGTTTTTGCGTGGAACCTGCCCTACGAAAAGGATCAAGGGGGTGCCGTCAAGATGGGCGGTTTGAACGCCGATGACCGCATTGGCAGCGCCTGGGCCGCGGGTAACAAAGCCAAGACCGGGTTTTCCGGTAAGACGCCCGTGAGCTTCAGCCATAAAGGCAACGCTGCCTTCCTGTCTGCAGATAATCAGTTTAAGCTGATCTGGCACATCATAAAGGGCATCAAGCACGCCAAGATAACTCTCGCCAGGCACAGAGTAGCCGATGGATGCGCCCTGATTAAGAAGGCAATCAACAAGAAGTCTGCCGCCAGTTTGTGCTTTACGTTGTTCTGTCATTTTTTATCCTCAAGCCCGTCCTGTGGGCAGCGGGCTCCAGTCCTGCATTTCGCAGATCAGCTGAAGCATCCGTTTTGTCATTCTGTTGGTTAAGTCTTCATGGCCGGGTTTGTCCCAGATATTTTCAAGCTCGTCCGGATCATTTTTGAGGTCATAAAGCTCATAATTGCCAGACGGATGAAACAGGGTCATGCGGTGATTTTCAGTGATCATCGTGCGCACCCGTTGTGGTTCAGTAAACCCGAGATAAATCACCTCACGGTCATCTTCGATCAAGACTTCATTTCTATGATCTTCGCGTGTGCCTCTCATAAGGCCGTTAAGGCTTTTACCCTGAATGCCGTAATAGAAGGGCGTTTCGCTACGCTCAAGCACGGTTGGTGCGATATCGATACCGGAGCACATGTTATTCACAGTTTTCGCTGTCTCGACGCTAGGGTCTGACCAGATGAATGGTGTGCGAATAAGGCCTTGTGTATGTATTGGGCCTTTGAGCATGATGCCGTGATCCGCCATATAGTCGCCGTGATCGGACGCAAATATAATCACAGTATTTTCGAATAAATTCTTTTTTTTCAATGTGTTGATGATATTTCCGACCCAATCATCAATCATACTCAGCATGCCGTAAGTTAAGGCAATGGCCTCGCGTGCTTCTTTCTCATTAACCACATATGGAAGAGTGGTTTCGCGGTTTGCGGTGCCGCTTTCATATTCCGCTCTCAAATGATCAAGGATCGGTGAGCGTCCTTTATTAAAGCTTTTAGGAAGTTCTATGTCATCAGGATCATACATCCCCCAATATTTACCCGGTGGCGTAAATGGGTGATGGGGATCAGGAAAGGAGCATTGAATAAAAAATGGATTATTTCCGTCATGTGTATTGATCAAATCCACAGTTTTTTGACCAATGTAAGCCGTGGGATATTCTTCTTCCGGCACCGCCGTTCGCCACGCTTGAGGCGTTGATATATCGCCTTTATCGAGTGCATTTTTTGCGCCTTTTAAGTTTGCCGCATTTTCGTTCTTTTCATTAAGCCAGCGTGGATAGCTTGCGCCGACATTGTCTCCGTGCAGGGTACATAAATCAACATGATCAAAACCGTAGTAGGGTGTCTTGACCTGATGATTTTCACGTTCCCGCCAAAGGACGGAATTTTCATTGTCATAATCGCCCCCGGTGAGGGGTGTGCGGGTTGGTTGATCGGGGTAGCCATCAGCATCCGTGCTGCACTTATTTGCTGATGGCGACGTATAAGCGCGTGGCAATCCAGTCATGTTTTGCAGGTGGCATTTTCCAATCAGGGCGGTGTCATACCCATTTTCAAGAAGTGCGCTCACGAAGGTGCGCGATTGTACACTGAGTGGCGTGCCATTGGTGCGGGCGCCATTGGCGGATGGCATACGGCCGGTCATGATCGCTGATCTTGCTGGCATACAAAATGGATTTGCGACATAAAGACGGTCAAAGCGGGTACCACGTGCCGCAAGTGCGTCGATATTGGGGGTGTTGATATGCTGATTGCCGTAGCAGCCAAGAAAGTCCGCCCGGGCTTGGTCCACCATTATATATAGAAAATTTATCTTTTCACTCAATGTCTTAAGCCTTGTGAATTAATTTGCTATGCAGGAAGCTGTGAAGGCCGACTTCGCCGCCTTCGTAGCCATATCCGCTTTCTTTAACACCACCAAACGGTACATTTTCCCGTATCGGTGTTGTAATATTGATGCTTACCAGTCCAACTTCCAGTCGAGGTTTCACGTAATCGATCATTTTTTGATCTTTTGTAAATATGTATGATGCAAGGCCGTATGGGACATCGTTTGCGCGGAGTATGACATCATCTAGATCCTCAAAGTCTGCAAGAACCGCCACTGGGCCGAATATTTCCGTCTTTAATAACTCCGCATTTTCAGGGACGTCAGTAAGAACGGTTGGTGCGTAAAAATAACCGGAACGATTAAGCTTGTGACCGCCTAAAAGGCATCTTGCGCCTTTGTTTTTGGCGTCACTGACCAATGCATCTACTGATTCCAATCTTCGCTCGTGGGCGAGGGGACCAATACTGGTGTCCTGATCCGCACCGTCACCCACGACTAATGCAGATGCGTACTCGATAAATTTATTGCAAAAGGTTTCGAAAATATTTTTATGAATGAAAAAGCGACTGGGTGAAATGCAAACCTGTCCGGCATTTCGGTACTTAAATATTGCAAGGTTCTTGGCAACATTATCAACATCTGCATCATCAAACACGAGCACTGGCGCGTGGCCACCAAGTTCTAGAACACAAGGGGTGAGCGTATCAGCTGCGATTTTGGCAAGTTTTTTACCAACCGCGCTTGAGCCGGTAAGCGATACTTTGCGTACGGATTTTTGATTGATAAGAGCTGTTGAAATCTGCTCCGGATCACCAAACACCATATTTAGAACGCCCCTTGGTAATCCGGCTTCATCAAGCGCCTGCGCAAGGGCAAGGGCCGATGCTGGCGCTTCTTCGGCAGGTTTAATAATGATGCAACATCCTGCGGCTAGGGCCGCCGCGATTTTTCGCGCCGTTAGCATAATCGGAAAATTCCACGGTGAAAATCCCGCGACAATTCCAATGGGTTCATAGTTCGACTGTTGGGTATAATTTCCCACGTCATCCTCATAGGTAATATTTTTTATTTGTAATGCTTGCGCCGCGGCCCATGCGAATGACTGAATGGCGGCTTGAACCTCTCCCATTGCTTCACCGATTGGTTTGCCTTGTTCGCGCGTTAATCCGTCTGCTATGGCTTCGCGCCTCTTGTCTAAATTCTCTACTGCACTTGCCAAAATGTTTGATCTTTCAGTGGCGGGGGTAAAGGCCCATTTTTTAAATGCCTTCTCAGCCGATCTGACCGCATGCATCAGATTCTCATCAGTTGCCGCGCAAATATGATTAATCGTATCCTCAGTTGCTGGATTGATGACAGCAATTTTTTCGTTGTCGGCGTTACCGACCCATTGACCATCGATGTAAAGCTTTAAAAAATCACTCATTGCCTAAATTTTGTCATCCTGCATGTGTTTAAAAAATTGCATATAAATATATATATTTTATATAAAATAATTAACAGGCGAAATGTAAAAATCAAGAAAAAACTATTGAATAAGCCATAAAGCACCCTCAAATTACTATAAATGATCTTGCTATAATTACTTATTGAATAATGAGTTTATTTATTATAAATTATTGAGGTTGTCCAGACAGGATGGATAAATAAAATAACGGGAAAATAATATGATTATTAAAAGACTTCATCACGCAGCATTTCGTTGCCGAGATGCGAAGGAAACGGTTGATTTTTATGCCAATGTTCTTGGCCTCAAATTTACTCATGCTATGGGTGAAGATCATGTTCCGTCGACCGGGGAATACAGTCCTCATGTCCACATATTTTTGGAAATGGAGGATGGGTCATGCATAGCGTTTTTCGAGCTTCCCAATGATCCTGGAAATATGAAAGATATGGAAATGCCGGAATGGGTTCAGCATTTTGCCTTTATGGTCGAAAATGTAGATGTACTGCTTTCTGAAAAAGAACGTCTCGGAAGTCTTGGTATAGATGTATTGGGGCCGGTCAACCACGATGATTTTATTATGTCCATATACTTTTTTGATCCCAACGGTCACCGACTTGAACTAACCACAGATACATGCGGTGATGACAAACGCAAGGTTTTCGAAGGTGAAGCCTATAAAGTGCTTGAGCTATGGGATCAAACCCATGACTGGTCACAAAGGGAAAAAATATTCGGTGGCAAGACGGGATATGAGCGGAAATAAATAATGAAACTAGCATCACTAAAAAAAGGCCGTGACGGATCATTAATCGTCGTCAGCAAAGACATTAAAACAGCCACCGACGCTACTCACATAGCAAAAACCATGCAGGCGGCACTGGATGATTGGGGGGTTGTTTCCTCAGGACTTGAAGCGCTTTATGCGGACTTGAACGCAGGCACCTGTACCAGCGCGTTTACGCTTGATCTGGACGGGCTTGCTGCGCCGCTTCCGCGCGCGTTTCAATATCTTGATGGCGCCTGTTATATCAGCCATATAAGCCGTAACCGGGCCGCGCGAGGGGATAGCCTGCCAGACGATATTCTCGATGCACCACTGATTTATCAAGGTATATCCCACGGGTTTATGGCCTGGAACGACCCCATCAGGCTACCGAGTGACGACATGGGTATCGATTTTGAAGCGGAAATAGCAGCGGTTACCGGCGATGTGCCCATGGGTGTTTCAGCGGATGAAGCGACAAAACATATTAAGCTGTTTATGCTACTCAATGATATCTCGTTAAGAGCAATCATTCCGCCGGAACTCAAGCGTTCATTTGGTTTTCTTACCGGTAAACCGTCCTCTTCGCTTGGGCCTATTGCTGTTACTCCTGATGAACTCGGTGACCTTTGGGACGGAAAGCTTGTGTCAGGGAAAATGAAGTGCTGGGTTAGGGGCGCTGAATTTGGTGCGCTGGAATCCGGTATTGATACACCGTTTCACTATGGTGATGCTATCGCCCATGTGGCGCAAACCCGCGATTTTGAACCCGGTACAATCATTGCCCTTGGTACAGTTTCCAACGAAGACGAGAGTGTTGGTTGCGGATGTATCGGCGAACAACGGGCACTTGAGGTGATAAATGATGGTGCGGCCAAAACGGAGCTTCTCAAATTTGGCGATGCCGTGAAAATTGACCATCAGGACTATGCTGGAAACTCAATTTTTGGACCTATCGATCAAATTGTGAAAGTAAGGGACTGATCAATGGCGGAGCCCAGAAAAACACAGCAAGGAATTAACTCGGTCGTGATCGGCATGAGGGTGCTTGATGTGATTGTCGACGCGGGCAGTGCGCTATCTCTAAACGCGATCTCCGCCGAGGTGGATATGTCACCGGCAAAGGTTCACCGTTATCTAGTCAGTTTAATTGAAACAGGGCTGGTTGAACGCTTAAAGGAACCAGGTCTTTATGACCTTGGCCCCAAGGCGCTAAAAATTGGTTTTAAAGCTATTCAGAGGATCGACCGGGTCAGTATCGCTAATGAAGAGGTTTTAGCACTTAATGGCCGCGTTGATGAAACCGTGTTTCTTTCGATATGGAACGACGGCGAAGCACTCGTTGTTGGGCGTAAAGCATCGTCTAGGCCGATAACGCTTCTGGTCAGAATTGGTGAGGTGCTATCGCCATTTCATAGCTCAGTGGGGCGATTATTTGCTGCATTTCTGTCGAATGAAGAGAAAAAGTCATTGCTTAAATCGTTTTCATCACTGCCGCGAAAACCAAAAATTGGTGACGCCGAACTCGATAAAACTGAATTTATAGATGAGCTGTCAAACATTGCAGAGGCCAGGATGGCAACTGGCCTTGGAGATTTTCAATCCAACGTGTGTTCATACTCGGTGCCGATATTAAATGCGCGCGGCGAAATAGAATTTGCCCTGACTGTGATAGGATATGAAAGCGATATTGGCAATCCGGAAGACAAAGCCAGCAAACGCATTAAGAAAGAGCTTATTTCATCCATGGAACGTCTGACCGAAAAACTGGGTACATGGAGTTCAATATAGGTGAGAATGAATGGAAATGAATAAAACACCTACGGGTTGCCCGATTTCAAATGAAGCAGCTGCATTCGATGTATTCGAAGGGAGTTATCTGGCTAATCCGCCGGAAGCACTGCGTTGGTCGCGTGAAAAAGAGCCAGTTTTTTATAATCCCAAGCTGGGGTATTGGGTGGTGACCCGTTATGAGGATGTGAAATCGGTGTTTCGCGATAATTTGCTTTTCTCACCGTCCATTGTCCTTGAAAAAATAACTCCTGCGCCGCCGGAAGCGGAAGAAATATTGAAATCCTACGGTTACGCCATGAGTAGAACTCTGGTTAATGAGGATGAGCCAGTCCATATGGAACGTCGTCGGGTGCTGATGGATAGTTTTAATCCGGATGAACTTGAAAAACATCAGGAAGACGTCAGAAAGCTTACGCGCGTCTATATCGACCGCTTCATAGACAAAGGAAAAGCAGATCTCGTTGGTGAGATGTTCTGGGAAATACCGCTTATGGTCGCGCTACATTTTCTTGGTGTACCTGATGATGATATTGATCGCCTGCGGGATTTTTCGGTCGCCCATACAGTCAATATTTGGGGCAGACCGTCGGAAGACGAACAGCTAGCGGTGGCACACTCCGTTGGTAAGTTCTGGCAGGCGGCAGGTAAAATACTCGAAAATATGAGTAAAAACCCTAACGGTCCAGGATGGATGCACCACACTATCCGGCAAAACAGGCTTTATCCTGATATTGTCACCTCGTCTTATCTGCATTCGATGATGATGGCGATCCTTGCTGCGGCTCATGAAACCACGTCAAACGCATCTGCAAATGCCATCCGCTTGCTTCTTTCCACCAAGGGCGCATGGCAAGAACTGTGTGAAAACCCCAACCTTATCCCCAATGCCGTAGAAGAATGCCTTAGATTTGAAGGCTCCGTGGTGGCTTGGCGTCGGCGGGCGACGGAAAAAACCGAAATTAATGGTGTAGAAATTCCAAAAGACGCCAAGCTATTGATCGTACTGGCTTCGGCCAATCATGATGAGCGTCATTTTGAAAACCCGGATGAGGTCGACTTATACCGCGATAACACCACCGATCATCTGACCTTTGGTTATGGCAGTCATCAATGCATGGGAAAAAACATCGCTCGTATGGAAATGCGTATTTTCCTTGAGGAGTTCACAAAACGTCTTCCACATCTTAAAATAGTCGAAGATCAACAATATGAATATCTTCCCAACACGTCCTTTCGCGGCCCGTCAAGTCTTTGGGTGGAGTGGGATCCGGCAAAAAACCCGGAGCGAAGTGATCCATCAATTCTTGAAAATAACAAACATTTTAAGATCGGCTCACCTTCGAAAGATGAACTGACGCGACGTGTTAAGGTCTCGGACGTTTACAAAGAATGCGACGAAATTGTTCGCCTGGTTTTGAAAAAACCGACGGGCGGGATGTTACCAAACTGGTCGCCCGGCTCGCATATTGATCTTATTGTTGGGGATTATAATCGTAAATATTCATTATGCGGTGCTAGTGGGAGCAGGGATAGTTATGAAATTGCAATCCTGCGCGAAGAAGATGGGCGAGGTGGCTCAAAACATATCCATGATGTGATATCATCTGGTGACGATGTTCAAATCGTTGGCCCTAAAAACCACTTTAGGCTTGATGAAGCAGCGAATAATTATATCCTGATTGCTGGTGGTATAGGCATTACCCCGATCCTGGCCATGGCCGATCAATTGAAATCACTTGGTAAAAACTACGAAATTCATTATGCAGGCAGATCGCTGACAACGATGGCGTTGCTTGATCGTTTGAGGGATGATCATGGCGATCATCTACATCTATATCCCAAAGCAGATGGCAAGAGAATGGATTTGATGCGCATAACAGGCGACATTGCAATCAAAACTCAAGTCTACGCCTGCGGTCCTGAAAGATTAATATGTGACCTCGAACAAAAATCAATCAACTGGCCAGATAACACGCTCCATTTTGAAAGATTTATTTCCAAAGGATCAAATCTTGACCCTGAAGTGGAGCATGCGTTTGATGTAGAGCTCAAGGATTCTGACATCACGGTTCACGTGAAAGCTGACCAGACCGTGCTTGATGCGCTTCTCGCTGTTGGAATAGACGCGCCACACGACTGTAAAGAAGGGATTTGCGGCACCTGTGAGGTAGGCGTTATAAGTGGTGAGGTTGATCACCGTGACGATGTACTAACGGCATCGGAAAAGAGCAAGCTTGACCGTATTATGACCTGCTGCTCTCGTGCGAAAGGTCGCAAGATTACTTTGGCGCTTTAAGTGATGGAAATCTGATTTGTTTTTATATCGCTACCGGATTTGGCGGTCTTGGGACTATGCTGATCTTTTAAAATTATCGGTACCAACCGGCGATAGAATTACGGGTGCAGTTGGTTGGCAGCACTTCATGCGCTATTTCCGTACTAAGAAATACCGCTATTGTGCCTGACTTGGGTGTCACAAGAATTTTTTCGCCATGTTCTGGACCAACGAACAGCATTAGCTCACCTTCATCGGCTGCTTTCCAGACGTCATTCAAAAAGAGAACGATTGAAATTTTGCGATTATCTGCGCCCGAAAAAGCGTCTAAATGTTTTTTGTAAAAACCGCCTTTATGGTAGCGAGCATAATGACATTCGATAGAAGTAAGCCCCAAGAAAAGTTGACGATTTAATGCAGTACGTAGCGACTCTGTCCATTGGTTCCATTGCTGATCCGTCGAGCTTTCATTATCGATCCATGCTATTTCGTCGCGCCGGATACTTTGGTTTTTATGATGAGACGTTGATCGACCAATACCTGCTGAGGTGTAATGTGGTCCACTATCACTTTTTACTCGCTCACATAACAAGTTGATGAGCTTTTTTGGCATAGCATCTTGCTGCACACTGTAGGACATTGATGCAAGATCATCACAAATTGTGCGAAAAAGAACTGACTGAGTAGCATCAGAAATTTCTATGGAAGTTTTGGAAGGAGACATCGGCACGACCTGACTCTGTTGACTGATATGACAACAAAGCCCCGGCGGAGCGAGATTGAAAAGAAGCGTTTACGGCAGTAAAAATGTTGCCAGTACTCAAAATGTACCGCATAAAGGTACCCGTGTATATATATCTTTCAGCTTTAAGGCATTCTCCAGCGGATGCGAGTGTTTGACAACGATTTTGCCAATAATTGATGACAAACTATGCATCTACTTAAGGGACAAGTTATGACTATCCTGTTAAAATTCATCTTGTTATTTCGGCTACTTTTTTTTCGCCTTAGCTTCTTTTTCAGCAGCCAATCTCAATGCCTTTAACTTTTGGGTCTTTTCCCGTGCTTTATCTGCTCTTGCTTTTTTTTCTTTAATGAGTTTCTTATCCGTTTTTCTAGTTGGTTTACGGTCTTTAAACACACCTTGATCACCGCGCTCAATAGCCGCTATCATTTTTTCATCGGCATTGTTTGGTCGTGTTGCTCCTGATCCCATTACTCTACCTTCTCTGCTATATGTTGCGTACCAATTTAATTAACGAGTACTCTACTTGATCTGATTTCTATTGTAAAATTCTAATAACGCAATGTCCGTCATGTGTCGATGGCGGACACGCAGAATGAACCAATAATTGTTGACGGTTATATTTGTGATGAGTGTCTGCTATCGACCCATAGCGGACGTACGAAATGTCGGTGTTTTGACCTACTAAAACAAATACTTTAGACTTAATCTAACACGTTCAAATAAACTACGGTACTCAGTAGATATTTGCAGCTCGATTGAGAGTAAAATCTCGAGCATTTAGTTTAAGTGAAATCAAAGATGATGGATTAATTGGTTTATTATAGAACTCTGGGGACGAGATTTGAGAAAGTGGAAAATATTCGAGAAGGAAGGTGCAGATACAAAGGCCGTGAAGGTTGGCTTCAACTGGTGGGCTTTCTCTTTTCATTGGATTTGGGGGTTATCACAGAAACTCTGGTGGGTAGCATTTGGATGCCTGTTTTTTCTTGTTCTGATTAACATAATTGCAAATGAGCTTAATCTACTATACCCGATTGAAGTAAGCCCACGATTTTTTATGGTGAGAGGTGTAGCGTTACTCATGATCGGGGCTGCGATGTTATTTACTTTTGGTATCAAAGGAAACAAGTGGGTTTGCGACAATCTTGAAAACAAAGGGTATCGTCACATAGCTACAATTGAGGCAGAGACCGCGAAAGTTGCGGCGGATAGTTATATTTAT
>CAXBLS010000010.1:0-41056 GCA_963976585.1 uncultured Kordiimonadaceae bacterium | reverse complement strand
GACGATGAACATGCCAAGCTTTGTACGAGCATATATCGGCAGATTACTGCGGATCAGGGCACCATAAGAGAAGACTGGATTGCCGATATGATCAAGCCGCTCAGCAGAACAGAAGGTAACATCGATACCCTATCGGCGCGTATTGCACATATCAGGACATTGACCTATATTTCCAATCGTCCGGGTTGGTGCGAAAATCAAAAATATTGGCAATCAGCAACAAGAGATATTGAAGACAAGCTATCAGATGCGCTACATGAACGGTTAACAAAACGATTTGTAAGCAGACGAACGTCTGTACTTATGCGGGAACTTCGCCAAAAAGGAAAGTTAATGGCAAATATTGAAACGGATGGCAGTGTATATGTCGAGGACCATTTTATTGGTACCATCGAAGGCTTTCAGTTTAAAGAGGATGAAGGTGCGTTTGGCGAGGATAGCAAAACCTTGCGTAATGCGGCCACAAAAGTTCTTTCAGAAGAAATAAAAAAACGGGCCGAGGAATTTAATCTGGCTGAAGACGGCGAGATTAGTCTCATTTATGGTGATCCGCTTACCCGAAGCACCATTAACTGGCGCGGCATTGTCGTTGGCCGCATCGCCAAGGGCGCTTCTATTTTGACGCCTAAAGCGGTTGTCCAGCCCACCCCTGTACTTCAAGGTGACGCACTTACTATGGTCCAGGAGAAACTTGATCGTTGGTTGGATGCCCATGTCGGGGAAATTCTCGCCCCTCTTTTCGCCCTGCAGGAGGCGGTGAACGGTGCCAAGGATGAAGAAGGTAATGAACGCATCGGCGGAATGGCGCGGGGTATAGCCTTTCAAATGGTTGAAAAGCTCGGCACGATCCCAAGGCGATTGATCGCTAAAGATTTTAAAGACGTGGACAGCAACGGACGTTTTCAAATTAAAAAACTCGGCGTCTGGCTTGGCGCGACCAGTCTTTATATCCCCGCACTTTTGAAACCGGCACCGGCGCAGCTCAGGCTGCTTCTTTGGGCGCTTTTTAGTGACCAGGACAGTTTACCGGAAATTCCGCCAGCTGGTCTTTGCACTATTAAAGTTGATAAAACGGCTTCGCGGGTATTTTATGAAGTATCCGGTTACCGTGTAGTTGGAAACAACGCAGTGCGTCTTGACATGCTAGAGCGACTTGCCAATGCGGCCCGTGAAGTTTCAATGAGAGGACCGTTTCCTATGGATGCTGATCTGATGAGCTTGGTAGGGACCAGTGGCGATGATTTTATCGAAATTATGAGCTACCTGGGTTATGTGACCAAGGAGTATAACGCAAGCGAGGCCGCAGAGATTTTAGCGAAACGCAAAGACACAGAAAAAGCAGATCAAGACGTTTCAGCGGAGAAGCCTGCCGAAGACGTGCCAACAGATAATGCAGTCGACAACAAGAATTCTCAAGATGCAAAAAGCAAACTGACAGAACAGCCCGAGAAGGTGATAATTTTTACCCATAAGCCCGAAGGGACGCGACACAATAACCGCATCAGAAAACCACAAGTCGGTAAAGGTGGAAAGAAAACAAATTTCAAAGGAAAGGCACCGCAGAAAAGTGCACCTAGAAAAGCCGGCAAAAAGCCGATGCAGAAACCTGTTCAGCTTGACCCTGATTCGCCATTTGCCGCGCTCGCGGGCCTTAAAGAGCAATTGAAAGGCAAAAAGTAAAGTGACTGAAATACCGAGCTCGCAGCGCATTGATGTGTGGCTCTGGCATGCGCGGTTTTACAAAACCAGATCGCTCGCAACAAAAATGGTACGAGGCGGCAAGGTTCGCGTTAACGGTAATATTTGCAAGAAATCAAGCACACTTGTTTCAGCGCAAGACGTACTGACCTTCAGTCGCGCTGATGATATATTAATAGCGAAGATCAAGGCCTTCGCCACACGGCGCGGCCCTGCCCCGGAAGCGCAAAAACTCTATGAAGACCTTACGCCTGCAAAAGAAACCCGGACGGTAAAGAAAACGGCCTTTACCGCGAACCGTGAAAAGGGAGCCGGGCGGCCGACAAAAAACGAACGGCGTGCTATTGACCGGCTCATGAACAGAGATCAGTAATTTGTTAACGTCTTTCTGCTAATCTTTTTCTTATATACGGTATTATTAGTTAATTGTTGGCTCATGGGCGGAGCTAAAAGGAGTGACTATGTTGGGCAAAGTATTATTTATACGCACGTTTATTGCGAGCGCATTTGTTTGGGCATCCTGTTCTATCTATGAAGCACAAGCGGCGGTGCTCGATTTTACGCAAAATCCTTATATTGGCAGCAATGGGCTGGTAGCGGGCACCACCTATGCCATAAGTTCGAGCGGCGGGTCGTTATCCTGGGGACAGAATCAGGATGGAAGTACGTGTTTTGGTTTGGTTTGCGCGAAAGACGGTCTTGGCGTAGGCGACGATGAAATAACAATTGGAAATCAGCGGGTTACTATAGATTTCGGAGCGGTGGTGCGCATAACAAGCTTAGCATTTCTTGATTTGTTTTCGAGTCAGGATGGCAATAACCAGGAGCGGGCGATCGTTGAGTATAACGGTGGCACGGTGTTTTTTGATTCACTTATATCTGAAACACCGGGCGGAGACAGTGGGTTTTTAAGTATAAGTAACCTGAATATTATCACGGATAAGTTGGTATTTATGGCGGGCGGCAGTAACGACAACCTCGGCTCAGATGATTACGCCCTTGCGGCGGTTGGCGTTTCAGCAGTTCCCCTACCGCCTGCACTGTTGATGTTCGGCGCAGCTCTTGGCGGTATAGGATTTCTACGGCGGAAACGATCGGGGCATTAAGCGGCTGTGGAGTTCGCATGTTTGGCACTGTAGGTAAAATTAAAGCCAAATTATCCGATTATCGCTAGGCTAAGAGCGAAAAAAATAAGGAATTTTTATGGGATTTCTGATTAAACCCATTTTTTATTGCGCCATTTTGGCGGTGCTGTTCTCCTTTTATGGTGATGACATCGCACGGCTTGTGGGAAATCAAATGCGGCTCTCAGAGGGTGCTGATTCCAAGCCGATCAGAAGCGATGCCAATGTCGTTCATTCATTGGAAATTCCGATTAAAAATGATGGACACTACTGGATCGACATGAACGTGAACAATAACCGAGTTCGCTTTATCGTTGATACGGGCGCAAGTTATGTAACATTAAGTCACACAGACGCGGAGAAACTTAATCTTCATCTTTTTGAAAATGATTATAATGTAACGGTCAACACGGCGGCAGGTCGCACGACTATGGCTGAGGTTACGCTTGATACGGTGTCTATCGGTGTGATCGAACTTTACGAAGTCAGAGCATTTGTCGCGCGCGAAGGCATGCTCGCGGTGTCGCTTTTGGGAATGAATTATCTCAACAGACTGGACCGGTTCGAATTTCGTGATCAAAAGCTGATCATTGAACAGTAAGATACGTTATAATATTTATATTGACACTGTAAACATTATTCCTAAAATGACTTCAGGGAACAGAATAAGTTAATATGAATACTAGAAAATCGACATATCATCATGGGAATTTGCGCGAAGTTCTGATTTCTTCAGCGCTTGATATCCTGAAAGAAGGAACGTTGCAGGATCTAAGTCTGCGCGCTCTTGCCAGAAAAGCTGGAGTTTCGCAAACGGCTCCATACCGTCATTTTGAAGATAAAGAAGCGCTCATCGTTGTACTTATGCTAGAAGGGTCGCTTATTTTACAGGAAAACATGCGGGTTGCTTGTGAGCAAACAAATGACCCTGTTGAACGCCTTATCAATCTTGGTATTTCTTACTATGATTTTGCTGAGGCGCACCCGGCGCATTTCAGACTTATGTTTGGTGGCAGTCTCGAAAATAAAGAGAAGTATCAGCAATTGGTCGAAGCGGAGCAAAATGGATACAAAATCGTTGAATTTGTTGTCAAGGAATGTATGAAGCTTAAAAATGCACCGGACAAGCCGGAAGAACTGGTACGTCTCGCGTGTTGGTCACTTGTGCATGGACTGGCAAATTTGCTTTTAAATGACGTGAGTAAGAACGATATCCCGGAACATGAGCATAAAAGAGCTGTCGCAAGAGAAGTTATTTCTTTATATACAAGATCATTATTTGAAAAATAAAAGGGTAAAATTGGGTGTCAATTTTTGCAAAAATCGGTAGTATTTTTGGCGACAGCGAACCTTCGCTGTCGAGCAATAAAACAAACAATATCAACGCGGAGAAGCTTGCTGCAGCGGCCCTAATGGTTGAAGTGGCCATGCAGGATGGTGAGTTTGATGTTGCAGAGAGGAGCATCATTGAAAAGTCGCTGACAGGAAAGCTTAACCTGTCGAACGATGATGCCAGAGAACTTCTGGAGCAGGCAGAAGATCGGCAAAGCCAGTCAATTCAGATTTTATCTTTTACCAAAGAGATTAAAAATCATTTTGATGATCAGGGACGCGCTCATATCATGGAAATGCTCTGGGACGTTGTCTTCGCCGATGGCGAAGAAGATAATTATGAAAGCAATCTGATGCGCCGTATCGCGGGACTTCTTTACATATCAGATAAAGAAAGCGGCGAGATCCGTAAAAAAGTAATGCGTGAACGAAATTTGCTGTAAAACATATTCGGCTGGATAATCATGAAATTGGCTTTCGGGGCTCCCCGCGATATCTTGAATGGAGTAAACTGCTTCACCACTTTTATGATCCTTTTCCTGAGGTAGAACATTACAACTCTGTTCTCGGCAAAAATGGTGGCTGAATGATAACGATTTTAGCTTAGAATATTTTCAATATTAATTTGACGTCTTAAAGAAAAATGTTATATGCAACTTATATGTAGATTAATTCATATTTTCGCAATTATGTAATTTAGGAGAACTCCATGACCTATGTCGTCACAGAGGCATGTATTAAATGTAAATTTACAGACTGTGTTGAAGTCTGCCCGGTTGATTGTTTTTACGAAGGTGAAAACATGCTTATTATTAACCCAAGTGAGTGCATTGATTGCGGCGTGTGCGAACCTGAGTGCCCAGCGGAAGCAATTCTGCCGGATACAGAGGACGGCATGGAAAGGTGGGTCGATCTCGCTGAGAAATATGCGGATGACTGGCCAAATATTACCGAGCAGAAAGATCCACTTCCTGGAGCGGATGATGTGATTTCTGAAGGTGATAAATTCAGCAAATATTTTAGTGAGAATCCCGGCGAAGGTTCTTAAGCTAAAGACCATAAATAAAGACATCCTAACGTCTTATAAGTAACCTTTTGTGTTACTCGTGAGATAAAGGGTGTTTTTTTTGTTAAAAATATGTTACAATGTATCCTATTGAAACTCGATTGTTTGATAGGGATAGGCTTAACTAACTGATTCTGCATTAACATTTAAAAATATTGATTGTTTTACCGAAGCAAATATGAAGCTTTGGTAGGATTTTTGCGAAATTTTTTTCTGCAGTAAAATTTGACTGGCCGTAATGCTCTTTCGTTAAGATTGAGGGATATTTGTATAGATTAATTATTGAAGCTTAAGGGTGCAATGCTCTCTTATATTAGGGTGTATCTTGAGCGAAAACGGAGAGTTTATTAATGGCTAAATCTGATAAATTGGAATTTTCCATCGAACAAAACATTGTTTATCCAAAGCATGGCGTAGGCAATATTACTGACATTCAGGTACAAGAAATTTCTGGCATGTCCATCGAACTTTATGTCATTCGCTTTGAAAAGGAAAGAATGACACTCAGAGTGCCAACGGATAAAGCTGTTGGAGTAGGGATGCGGTGTATTTCTGACAAGGAAACAATGGGAAAAGCATTTCAGACGCTAAAAGGAAAAGCAAAAATCAAACGTACAATGTGGAGTCGCCGCGCTCAGGAGTATGAAACAAAGATTAATTCAGGCAGTGTGATTTTTCTTGCCGAGGTTGTGCGTGATCTATATCGCAGCGGTGACCAATCGGAACAATCTTACAGCGAGAGACAAATTTTTGAAGCCGCTATCAGTCGATTGGCGCGCGAAGTTGCGGCCGTTGAGGATATTTGTGAGAAGGAAGCCCTTACAAAACTGGAAACAGTGCTTACGCCCGAACCCGAACCCGAACCTGAAATAGCAGCGTAAAACAGCGTTTTGATAATTTTAAAAAGCCTGCGTCGTGCGGGCTTTTTTTTGTTTCTAAATAGACTTATTATTGCTAAGTCTTGTCACTCTACAATTAGAATTGGAATATCACATTTATGGATACAAATGATTTCTCTGGCCTCGACGATAACAGATATGGCGTTTTAAAAAATGCCAAGAGAATCTGGGCGATCGGTTCTATCCATGGCGAGCTTGAAGATCTGCGTGTAGTCCACAAACAGCTAGTTTCCAAATTCCGGCGTGGTGACAAGCTGGTGTATCTCGGCAATTATTTCGGTGACAGTAAATGTAATAAAGAAACCTTCGATGAGTTGCTTACGGCCAGACGCAAGATTATGTCCCTGCCTGAAGTGTTTATGCCTGAAGATTTTGTCTATTTGCGCGGCGCTAGGGAAGAAATGTTTTTTAAACTATTGCAGCTTCATTTTGCCCCCAACCCAGGACAGGTTATGCAGTGGCTCCTGGACCACGGAATAGGTAGTTCGCTTAGCGCATACGGTGAAACAGAAGATGCGGCACGAGCAATTGTAAGACAGGGAACCATGGCACTGACTAAATGGACAAATGGTATCCGCCGCCAGATACAAAACTGTCCAGGTCATATTGACCTCACCAATTGCTTGAAACGGGCATGCGTGACGGAAGATGGGGCACTTTTATTTGTTCATGCGAGCGTCGATACAACACGGCCGCTAACCATGCAAAAGGATCAATTCTGGTGGGACAATGGGAATTTCAACGAAATTGATCAAAGCTTTTCGGATTTTTCGAAGGTCATCAGAGGCTATGACCACTCAAATGCAGGCGTTGCCTTGAATAGAGACTATACAGCGACCATTGATGGTGGCTGCGGTAGAGGGGGCAAACTTCACGCGGTGTGCTTTACACCGGACGGTGTCCAACACGATGAAATCATGAGCAAATAAAGAAAATCCAAAGTTATTTGAGACGAAGCAACATTGAATTGAGACGAAATACTCAATTCTCACTAGCACTTATTGAAAATGTCGGTTATTTTAAGGTTAGGAAGATATTTCAATAAAAATTAGATCTGGAAGCACATAAAAAAATAACAGCTTACTGGGTCAACGAAATAAAAGAGTATTTGAAATGAATACGTCTAAACTATGGGCTACGACAGCGCTTGCGCTGGTTCTATCAGCCTGTGCTTCACTTCCTTCTACAGATAGCGAACTCGCCAACTCTGTTGATATCAATGCGAACTGGCAAGCGGCTGCTACAAACGCAGCGGCACTGGAAAATGGCTGGCTTGATGATCTCGCTATGACTGAACTCAGTGATTTTGTTGTTGAAGTGATGGAGAGCAATCCCAACTATAATGAAGTTGCCCTGCGCATGCAGGCGGCTGGTTATAGCGCTGATGCAACAGCGGGCCGTCTGTTGCCTCGCATAGGTGCATCAGCGAATGCAAGCCGTACCGGCGTTGAAACACCCGTAGCGGACACTTCAAACAGCTTTTCATTGGGCCTAGACGCTAGTTGGGAGGTTGATGTTTGGGGTCGGCTTTCTGCCAATGCCGCTGCGGCACGGTCAAGTTTTGAAGTGGCGCAGTATGATTTTTATGGTGCCCGGCTTTCTCTGGCGGCGCAGGTTGCCCAAAGTTGGTTTGATGTAATTGAAGCCAGACAGCAATATGAGCTTTCCACAAGTACTGTAGCCAATTATGAACGGGCCACTCAAATTATCAGGAATCGCTTTGAACGCGGTCTTTCGAGCGGCCTTGATTTAAGACTTTCGATTACGAGCCTTGAAGCGTCGAAGGCAACCGAAAAACAGCGCGAGGCTTCTTATGGTCAAGCGCTAAGAAAGCTTGAGCTGTTCGCGGGACGTTATCCGTCAGCGGCCATTGACGTCACCGGTGATATTCCAAGCGAACTTGGTGATATTCCAGTGGGTGTTCCCCTTGATCTGCTAGAACGACGCCCTGACCTTCAATCGGCAAAAGCACGTTTGCTGGCTGCGGGATACCGGGCCCAAGCTGCTGAGAAAGCTATGCTGCCAAGCATTTCGATTACTGCGCGCGGCAGCAACACAACTGAAGAATTTGGCGAACTGCTGAAATTTGACAATATTTTCTGGAACCTGGTTGGTGGTATCACCCAGCCGATTTTTCAGGGTGGCCAACTCAGATACGGCGCCAAGGCTGAGCAGATGAATTTCGAAGCACAAAAACAAAACTATGCGCAGACGTTGCTTCGTGCCTTTAAAGAAGTAGAAGACGCACTTGATCAAGACCGTTCACTTGCGGCACGGGTTGAACATACAGAGCGTGCGGCACAGAACGCCGTTGCAGCAGAAGCCGTGGCACTTGAGCAATATTCACAAGGTCTCATTCGGATTTCGACCTTGCTTCAGTCGCAGCGTTCCAGTCTAACCCAACAAAGTCAGCTTCTGAGCATTAAGAAACAGCGCATTAACAACCGCATATCGCTTTATTTATCACTGGGCGGTGATTTTAGTGCGGACAATTCATTAGATGATCAAGAAAACGCGAACTTGGGCGCGCAAGCTTATCAAACGGATGCAATTGAATCCTCTGATAGCGGGGAGGAAACATCATGAGTATAGTAAAAAATATTTTGAGCCTTTTAAGAAAAATTTTACCGGGAATAATTGTTATTGCTGTTGCAGCTGGTGTAACCAGCATGATATTTACTTTTAAGCCGGAGCCGGAAAGTCAGAAAACTGAAATTTTGCCACGCACTATTCGTGCAGTGGAGGCAAGAACGTCTGATATTAAGCTGTATGTTGCCAGCCAAGGAACTATAGCGGCAAAACAGGTGATTGATGTGGTGCCGCAAGTCGCCGGTGAAATTCAGTATGTGTCTCCTAAATTTGTTGCTGGTGGTCGTTTTGAAAAGGGTGAAATTATCATAAGGATTGATCATCGTGATTATGAACTGGCTGTTATCACAGCAGAAGCCAGTATCGCCGAACGTAATCAGCGCGTGATGCAGGAAGAGGCCGAAGCCGAACTTGCCAAGACAGAATGGGAAGAGCTTGGTCAGGGCGAAGCCTCTGACTTGACGCTACGAAAACCACAACGAGAAGGCGCGTTGGCGGCACTCAAATCAGCGGAGGCAAGTCTTAAAAGAGCCCAGCTTGATTTAGAAAGAACCGAGATCAGGGCTCCATTCTCAGGTATTCTAACTGAAAAGAACGTTGATTTTGGTCAATTTCTCAATCGTGGTGCAACAGTGGGAAAATATTATTCCACAGAAGTGCTGGAATTAAGATTGCCGTTAACAAACCGTGATATCGCCCAATTTGACTTAAGCGGATTACAATCGGGCAACAAGCAATATGAAGTGCGCCTCAAAGGCCAGTTTGCCAATAAGGAAAGTACTTGGAATGCCCGGCTTGTCCGTACCGAAGGCATCATTGATGTCAATAGTAGAATTTTATATGTGGTCGCGGAGCTTCGCGGCGACGAGCTTTTGTCACTCGAGGATGGTACACCAATTACGATCGGACAGTTTGTCAGTGCCGAAATTGAAGGACGTTCTTTCAAAGACGTAGTGATGCTGCCACGCGAGAGCCTTCGACAGGGTAATCAAGTTCTTGTTGTTGATCAGGACCAGAAACTTCGAACCAGGATGGTTGAAGTTCTGGAAGCAAACAGCAAATATATTGTTGTTGCGTCGGGGGTGGAAGATGGTGATGTGGTTAACCTCTCTCAACTTGGGATCGGTGTTGATGGGTTGCTTGTGGAAACAACAACTCAGACTTCTTTACCTAACCAAGACATGATTGCGGCGTCTTCGTCTTCTGATACTACGGCCATTACCCGGGAGAATGATGATGAATAATCTCATCAGATGGTTCGTTAAAAACCCGGTAGCTACCAATCTAGTCATGCTGGTTATTCTATGTGTTGGTGTTTCTGGTTATATCAATGTCGGTAAGGTCGTTTTTCCGACAGCGGCTATGGATATTATTAATGTCAGCGTACCTTATCTGGGTGCCGGACCACGAGAGGTGGAAGATAGAATTGTCATTCGTCTGGAAGAAGCGGTATTTGATATTCGCGGCGTCAAGAGAATTACAGGACGCGCACGAGAGGGTATTGGTTCTGTATCCATAGAAATTCAAGAAGGCGAGGATGTGGAAAGTATCCTCAATAAAGTTAAGGCGCGAGTTGACGCAATTAATACCTTCCCCAGCCTTTCTGAGCGACCGATTGTTTCCCGCCTTTACGCCCAGATGGATATTATCAATTTGGCGATATATGGCGACGCGCCGGAGCTGGAGCTGAAGGAAGTTGGACGAAGTGTACGTGACAGATTGGCGGCTATTCCTGGGGCTGCTAAAACTGCGCTGGAAGGCGAGAGGAATTATGAGGTATCTGTTGAAGTTTCCGAGCTTCAGCTGCAGAAATTTAACCTGACATTTGATCAGGTATCTAATGCGATATCTAAATCATCTACCAACATACCTGCTGGAAAAGTGGATAGCACCGCAGGTCAAATTCAAATTGTTACCCGCGGTCAAGCCTATAATAAGCAGGATTTCGAAGAAATTGTGGTTTTGCAAAATGCTGACGGTACAAGAGTTCTTCTTAAGGATGTGGCAAATGTGGTTGACGGGTTTACCGATGATCATATTATGCTCAGGCTTAATGGTAAACCGGGACTTTTATTATTCGTAAGATCCGAATCTACACCTGATGTTGTGATATTAAGTGCCGAAATAAATAAGGTGCTTGAGGAAGAAATTATCCCAAGTCTTCCTGAGGGCATCGAAATCACCAATTGGTTCGATACATCAGAACTTTTTGAAAGTAGGCTCGATATGTTGTTGTGGAACGGCGTAACCGGTCTGGTCCTTGTATTTTTTGGCCTTATGATTTTCTTATCACCTGCCCTTGCTGGCTGGGTAACCGCCGGGATTGCCATTTCTTTTCTAGGCTGCTTTGCAATTCTTCCTTACACGGGTGTGCCACTCAGTATGATCAGTTTATTTGCTTTCTTGCTTATTCTTGGTATCGTGGTTGATGACGCCATTATCATTGGCGAAAGCGTCCATCGGGAAAATCAACATGGAAACATTGGCGACGATGGATCCATTGATGGTGCTTTGAAGGTTGCAAAACCGGTTATTTTTTCGGCGTTAACGACAATGATATTCTTTTCGCCGATGCTCTTTACCGAAGGAGTGATTGGGCGAATTATTATAGGCATTCCGGCGGTGGTTATTTTATGTCTGACTTTTTCTATCATCGAATCCCTGTTCATCCTGCCAGCCCATTTACGTCATCTACATGAAAAAAAACCGAATGATTTTGCGCGAATTACTTTAATGTTTGTGCCGGATTTTGTAATTAAGTCAGTTTCCGGATTTGTTGCAAAACTGCAATCGAAATCACAAAATTTTCTCACCCATGTGATCAAAAATATTTATCGTCCATTTCTGGACAAAGTGGTTCACCATAAGGGAACATCTCTCATTATCATTATTTGCGTAAGCGTGATTATCTCGTCAATTCACCTTGCGGGTTGGATCAAAATGACATTTAGCCCGGAAGTATCGATGAATTTCATTCAGGCACAGGTAGCCTTCCCTGCGGGAGCACCATACGATATTGTTGATGAAGCGGCGCTGATACTTGAGGACAAAGCAAGGCAAATAGAACTAGAGATCGCGCAGGAACACCCAGACACCGAGATATTTAAAGATTTGCTTGTCTGGTCTGATGGTGGTTCATCGCGGGCTTCTGCCTTCATGGTCTTTCAGAATATGGAAGAAGTTAATTTTGATGTGGAAAAATATGCGGCTCGGTGGCGTGAATTGATGCCGGTCATTCCGGATGCGCGCGAAATGGGTTTTGATTTCTCATCAACTGGAGGTGGGGGCGAAAGCATTAATATTATGCTTACCTCTGGCAAT
Source organism: uncultured Kordiimonadaceae bacterium (assembly GCA_963976585.1). Taxonomy (GTDB): domain Bacteria; phylum Pseudomonadota; class Alphaproteobacteria; order Sphingomonadales; family Emcibacteraceae; genus Pseudemcibacter. The sequence goes on along the minus strand of CAXBLS010000010.1, from coordinate 29,027 downwards.
TCTCAGGCTCTGGAAGAAATGGCAGCTGAACTTAAAGGGATTTATGCAGAATATAATGGCCTATACAGTATTATGGATAGTGGTGATACGGCGCGAACTGAAGCGGTCCTTTCGATCATGCCAAGTGCAGAAATTATGGGCCTTACGCTCACTGATTTGGCCAGACAAGTGCGTCAGGCGTTTTACGGTCAGGAAGTGCAACGTATTGCGCGCGGTAAAGATACTGTAAAAGTAATGGTTCGTCTTCCAAGAGAAGACAGGCAGTCATTTGATACCTTGGATGACATGCGTATCCGCACCAATGCGGGGAACGAAGTTCCCTTTGAAGCTGTGGCAGACGTCAATTATCAACGGGCTTATACCTCGATTACCCGTACCGATCGTCAGCGCACTTTAACGGTTAAAGCAAATATTGAAAAAGAAGTCGCAAATGCCAATGAAATTGTTGAAGATATTAAGTCAAAATATATTGATGACTGGAAGGCAAAATATCCAGAGGTTGAGGTTAGTTTTGAAGGTCAACAAAAACAGCAGATGGAATTTACCAACTCATTGGTAGCAGGCTTTGGAATTGCACTTATCGCCATTTATATCCTACTAGCGGTGGCATTTAATTCATATAGTCAGCCGTTTATTATTTTGACGGCGTTGCCTTTTTCTTATATGGGGGCAGTGCTTGGCCACTTTTTCCTAGATATGGATTTCAGTCTTTATTCAATTCTGGGAATTGTCGCTGCCGCCGGTGTGGTGGTCAATGATAACCTCGTTCTTCTGGACTATATTAATAAAATACGCGATCGTGGCGAAAGCGCACTTCGAGCGGTGGAAATAGCTGCGGAGGAGAGATTTAGGCCAATTTTCCTAACGTCGTTTACTACGTTCATTGGTCTGGCTCCCATGATGCTCGAGACCAGTGTGCAAGCTCAGTTTTTGATTCCGACCGTGGTCGCCCTCGCTTTCGGAGTGCTCTTTTCGACAATTGCGACACTATTTCTGGTGCCAATCGTCTATCTTTACCTCAACGATTTCAGAAAAAATATTCTTGGAATTTTCAAAGGTGCAAGAGCCAGCGAAATCACCGCTGAGTAATTTAAAAAAAGCGGGTCATGTGGCGCGCTTTTTTTATTCCCGGTATTTAGGCATCAGGAACATCAGTAGTGAGGCCATAATCAGAACGCCTACGCAGACCATCAACATATTTATATATGAGCCATAGGTTTCATAGGCAACGCCGTAAGCGTAAGGGCCAGTCGATACACCGAACAGAAACGCAGAAAATAAAATTCCGTAGACCATGCCAAATGATCCAAGCCCGAAATAGCGGGTGGTCAGGTATGCGAGCAGATCAAGTTCGGCACCAATACTGAAACCGAGGAAAATGGCCGCAACAAACGTAAGAGCGCCACTTGCACCAGTTGATAAAATGATCACGCCGATGGTTGAGAGTAAGATACAAATCATGGCAAGGCGTGGGGCGAATATTTTATCAAGCAGGAAACCGACGCCGACCCTTGAAATTGTGACAGTGGTTCCTAAGAATGTAAAAGCCAGTGCCGCTGTCATGTCTTCAGCACCTCGGTCTATTAGCATGGGGACGAAATGAAACATCAGTCCAAACAGGCTAAAAGTGAGCAGGCCGATGGTTGCGTACAAAATCCAGAACACTTTATCCTTAAGCAGAGTTGTCAGCGATATGAGGTTTTCTATTTGCTCCTCTTCACCCTGTTCTTGTGCGGCTCGTCCGTCCGGTGTGAGACCCACTTCTTGCGGTGTGTTTTTTACCACTTTGTAGACGAGCGGTAGAGCGGCAAAAAGAACGATTGCCGCCAGAGCATAGTATCCAAACCGCCAGCCATGATGAGTGATCAGATACTGAAGCATCGGCGGTACATACATATAGCCGATACCACCGCCGGCCATGGTAATACCAAACGCCAGGCCGCGGTTTTTCTTAAACCAAGCACTGATAATTCGAAGATAAGGCACAGCGGCGGAGCCAGCGGTAAGGACGCCGATGAGAAAGAACAGTGCGTAGAGATGCCAAAGTTCTGTTACCAGCAGCGGTATGGCGGCAAGCAACACACCAAAAATAATGATTGAGGGGATCAGAACTTCTTTTGCACCATAGTTATCTACCATCCTGCCTACTACAGCGGTGGCGAAGGCTTGTGTGATTGTGAAAATCATGGTTGCGAGGCTTATTTCTTCTCGGCTCCAGCCAAACTCAATACCCAGTGGTATGGTGAATATACCAAGTGCGGCAAAGGCAAATTGGCCGGGACTAGCAGAAAATCCAAAGATCGATGCGCCGACGATATTCCAGCCATGAAAATATTTCGCCATATAAGTTTCCCATTTTTCCATTTTTTATAGAATTTTTTATCACGAGGTTCCATTAAGCACAAGAAATCATAAGATGGTCTCATTTGAGGTCCCAATAAATACTTGCCATAATGTCCGTTATTAACGATGATCACCTTGGATTAGTTCAAAATTGCAGATAAGTGCTCAGGGGGCAAAATGCAGGAAGACCAGTTTCATCTTTTTAGTACAAAAAGATTTGCACCACTTTTTATCACCCAGTTTTTAGGGGCATTTAATGATAATGTTTTTAAAACAGCACTGGTGATGCTGATCACCTATGACGTCGGGATGCGTGCGGGGTTGGACGCGCAGATGCTGGTGAATGTGGCTGCAGGTATTTTTATATTGCCGTTTTTCTTGTTTTCTGCGATTGCGGGTCAATATGCGGATAAACTTGAGAAATCGGCCCTGATTTCCAAGATTAAGATGGTGGAAATCGTGCTGATGGCGTTAGCGGCGGCGGGGTTTTTCCTTGGCAGTCTTTATATGCTGCTCACGGTTTTGTTCCTGATGGGCACTCAGTCGGCATTTTTTGGCCCCATCAAATACGGCATTCTTCCGGATCATCTAGAAGAAGACGAGCTTATTGGCGGTAACGGCCTTATCGAAATGGGAACCTTCCTCGCAATATTGCTTGGCACTATTCTCGGCGGGCTGTTGGTGATGGCAGATTATGGTATTGAGGTTGTCTCGGTGCTTGTTCTCATTGTGTCGACGTCTGGTTATCTGGCCAGTCGAAAAATTCCTAAAGCTCCCGGTGCCGATCCGGATCTTGTCATTAATTATAATTTTGTTGTCGAAACTTTCAATATACTCGGCCGGGCCAAGGCCAAACGCCGTGTGTTTCTGGCTATCCTTGGTATATCATGGTTCTGGCTATATGGGGCCACATACCTTGCTCAGTTTTCGACCTTCGGTAAAGACGTTCTGAGATCAAATGAGCAGGTTGTCACTCTACTGCTGTGCACTTTCTCCGTGGGTATCGGAATTGGTTCTATTCTGTGTAATAAACTGGTTAAAGGTATGGTGACGGCGCGATTTGTGCCGCTCGCGTCTCTGATGATGACGGTGTTTAGCGTTGATCTGTATTTTGCCAGCACCAACGTGGTGACACCAATGTTCAGTATCGTCGGTGAGCTTTACGGCGTCGGCGAATTTCTAGGCGAACCAAGAAACTTACGTGTTGTGGCGGATCTTCTTGGCATTGCAATTTCGGGCGGTGTTTATATTGTTCCGCTTTATACCATCATGCAGGCGGAAAGTGATCCGAAGGAACGCTCGCGCATTATCGCGGCCAATAATATCCTTAACGCATTTTTCATGGTGGCGTCTGCTGGTGGCAGCATACTGCTTTTAAATCTGGACTTTACCTTGCCGGAGATATTCCTGACCATCGCTATTCTCAACGGGTTTGTTGCTATATATATTTGTCAGTTGCTGCCTCAGGATCTCATCCAGTCAATTATCAGGGCTATCCACAAGATATTTTCACAGTGATCTTGAAGCTGCTGTTTTGAGTTAGAACAGGTGCGTAATTTTTAGAAAGCTATTTGCGAAAATAGCTGGTAATGTCCGAAAAACGATTTTCAGGGTAATTCACATGGACGAAGTCGACGCGAAAAAGGCCAAACTGGCCCTCATCTACATGGCTGTAATTATGGCTATTGTGTTTTCCGTTTGGAATGTGATGCTTAATAATTTCACGATCGAGAGGGCGGGATTCACTGGTTCCGATATGGGCGAACTTCAATCCTTTCGGGAGCTGCCTGGTTTTCTTGCCTTTACCGCTGTTTTTGTTCTTCTTTTTATGCGTGAGCAGACTTTGGCGATCTTTGCGCTGTTTCTGCTTTCGGTAGGCGTGTTGGCTACAGGATATTTTCCAACCAAACTGGGTCTGATAGCGACAACCCTCGTGATGTCTATTGGATTTCATTATTTTGAAACTATAAACAGCAGCTTGACACTTCAGTGGCTACCAAAACATGAAGCGCCAGCATTTTTGGGAAAAGTAATAGGCTACGGATCCTTGGCCGGACTGATAGCGTACGGTGCTGTATGGATTGCAACGACCGTTCTTAAGCTGGATTATGTACTTATATATTCGATTACAGGCGCCATTGGTATCGCCATGGTCATTCACCTTTGGGTGCTTTTCCCAAAATTTGAAACACTTGTACCGCAAAGAAAGAATTTGTTTCTGAAGAAAAGATATTCTGTTTATTACGCACTGACGTTCTTAAAAGGCGCCAGACGGCAAATATTCATGGTTTTTGCAGCCTTTTTGCTGGTGGAAAAATTTGACTATACTTTGGCGGAAGTAACCACCCTTTATTTGATTAACAAGGGGGCAAATATCGTGGTTGCTCCACTGATCGGAAAAATTATAGCAAAAATCGGGGAACGCCGCGCGCTATCAATCGAATATGTCGGCCTCATTGGTGTGTTTATCGGTTACGCGTTGGTGGATGATGCGCTGATTGCGGCCGGGCTATATATTCTTGATCATTTGTTTTTCGCAATGGCAATAGCCATCAAAACCTATTTCCAGAAAATTGCTGATCGCGAGGATATGGCGGCAACTGCCAGTGTCAGCTTTACCATAGACCATATTGCTTCTGTGATCATCCCGGTTACCTTCGGAATCATTTGGATGTATAACCCTGCGGTGGTCTTCTACGCGGGTGCTGGGTTTGCTGTACTCTCGTTAATTGCATCAAATCTGATCCCGGATGTGCCAGCACCGGGGAATGAATTTATCTGGTCGCGAAAAAGACAGACCGCTTAATATAAATCAGATCAGTCGTCCCAAACTATCAATTTTAATTGTTGGCCGGGACTGAGTCTTTGCCCCTGCGTCAAACCGTTAAGGGCAACAAATCTTTCAACCTTGTAATCATCAAAGCTCATGTAGCGGGCGATGCTTTCGATGGTGTCACCAGACTGAACCGTTACGATGCGAATTTTGCGCCCCTTAATTTGATCGGCCTCGCCTTGACTGATTTTATTGAAGCTATAGGTCATACGTTGTAGGCCGTCCGTCAGACCTTGATACTTTTCCTGCGGGGTCAGCATCAGGAAGTGATAGGCACTATCATTTGAATGATGTATGGCGACGAGGCGTACTGTGTAATTTTTATTCTCAATGGCCATGTTTGTATAACCAGTGGCTGCGTCCATCCCGTTAATCTCGAAAGTTTGGCTACCTTCCATGGCGTTTTCAATTTTATAGGCTTTCCAGATCTCACTGGCATAGGCGGAAATGGTCATATCCTTCATGCTTGCGCCGGAGAAGATAACAGAACTTCCTGCTGCGTCGCCGGTACCGCGGGCAATGACCGCATCCGATGAATTTTGCAGGGCATATTTATCAGGCACGGTAAATTTTAATTTCATTACAGGATGGATAAATTCGCGGCCATCGATAATGCCTTGTTTCGGATCGTCACCATAGCGCATGTTATTGATGATCCTAAAATAACCGCTTTGATTTGCATCACGTGAATTTTCAGGAATACCAGTTTGTATTGCCGCCGCATGTGCGCGACTGACCCTGTCCTGAGTGTTGGGATGGGTCGAGAAAAAGTCAGACTTTTCAGGCTCCCCGGCGCGGTCGGCGAGGATCAATTGTAATTTATGTTCCGCATCGAGGGAGCTTAACATATTGGCGGCGGCATAGGGATCATACCCTGCTCGGCTTGAATAGCGGATGCCCAACTCATCAGACTGGTATTCTTGATTGCGTGAATAACTCATAAGATAGACTTGAGCACCTTGATTGAGGCTGTTAGCAACGGCGGAATCGCCGGACACCGCACCAAGGATGGCAGCCCCGATCCCGGTAAACATCTGATTGTTATAACGTTTGGCAGAATGTCGTGCCGTAACGTGACCAATTTCATGACCAATCACGGAGGCAAGAGCAGATTCGCTATTGACCATACCCAAAATCCCTCTGGTCACATAAACATAACCACCAGGTAGTGCGAAAGCGTTAACCAATGGGGTGTCGAGCACGGTGAATGTAAAGGGGTAATCACTAAGTTCCGAATTGGCGACAAGGCGTTGTCCCAAATCGTTGACATATTTTGTCACAGCCGGATCATCATAGTTGCCACCATTTTGCTGCAATATCGCAGGATGCTCTTGTTTACCAATTTGCATTTCTTTTGCTGGCGACATAAATGGCGTAAAATCACGTTGTCCCGTGGCGGGGTTTACGGTGGTACAGGCTTGCAAAGTTAAGGGTAGTAATACAACCAGTGTTTTAGTGAGGATATTCTTATAAATTTTTTGCCACATAATAATTGCTCCCGTTACTCAATGACCAGCTGTTCTGGGTGACTGAGGTTTATTGATGGCCCATTGTAGTATTTTAACCAGCCACGAACAATGACATTTTTACCGGCCAATTCGGACAAATTTATGTCCAACTGCTCAAACATTTTTTTGACCTTGTTTGGAATGACGATCGTAAAGTCAGTTTTATAATCATCACCAAAATTAAGATATGTATTGCTTCTGACCGTGGCAACCTCAGTGATGTTACCGGATATAATCTGAAAACTGTTTGTTAATCTCCCGCTTTGCTGCTGTGGGACGATGGAATAATACCTGAGCGCCCAGATACCATCACTTCTGGATCTGGCTTTCTTTTCAATTTCTAACATTTCACCGACGACACTGCGATTGTCGGAAAAACTGTAAACACGGGCCATACCAAGATTTAGCATTTCACTCTGTACCCATGTTCCGTCATCAAGAAATAGGTGGGCAAGTGCCCTGCCGTAGCGGTCCATTTCCCTTCCGCCGTAATAGAGCGAAACGGTTTTTCCCAAAGTCAAATCACGGAGGGCATCTTTGGCCTCATATCCTAGCGGCCATTCCTTGAAATTTTCTCGGCCCAAGGCAATTTTTGGCGCTTGCAAACCGACCAGTCTAACTGTCACATTATTTTCAAGAACCAGCGTATCACCATCAATGACTTCGACAACGCGGGAAGTTTGTAACCCATTATCTGCTGATTTTAGTTGAGATTTAATTTGCTCGGTATTATAGGCGGCTGCCGACGAACAGAATACAACAAGGGCCAAGATTGATGTGAAATAAAGACGCATGATAATATCATAATAGCTTATGATAAAAGGGCAATATCTTTAAAAGGGTTTCATTGCTCTGACGCTGTGCGAAGTTCTTTCTTTCGAAGTGGTTTAATATATTTTCGGTAAGCGAGTGCCAAGCCAGTCCAGACCATGATGGTCGCGAATAGTGACACCAATCCAGCAACAGTTTGACCCAGGATACCAAGTGCTTCACCAGTGTGGAGAAAACGGATGTAAAATCTCAGTTGTTTTCCGGTGCTATAATCAGAGAACGGCTCCCATTTTACGGTTCTACCGTCGGCACGACTAACGTAAAGATCGGCTTTTTTCTGCGGCTCGCCACCATTTCCTGTATCAACTGAAAAGCGGATATTTTCATCTGTTGCCTTTGGATAGGTCATGGTGATCGAAGTCCAATTTTCTCGTCTCAGCGCCGCGGCCGCAAACATTGTTTCAAACGGTACATTTTGATCGAAGGTTGGTAGGGGCGGATCATTTGTCGCATTGGCACCACGGACAGGTGGTTCTTCACCAACTAGAGTGTAAACCAGATTGTTGGCCCATGTGTAATAAAAAACTGTTGCGGTGGCGATGATCACGATCAGTGGTACCGATGACCAGATACCCATGACATTGTGCCAGTTAAAATCACGGGCACGGGATGATTTTGTTTTTCTAAAAAATAGTATCTTTTTGATATTATTCCAGTTTATGATTTTCGGAAACCACAAATACATGCCTGAAATCACGATGAACAGAAACATCAGATTTGCAGCGCCGGTAAACATGCGGGCGGTATTTCTGTTTTCACCTGTCATAGACAGCCATCTATGCAGGCTTCTCATATCACTGAAAAACTCTTTAACCCCAACGGGGCCGTTGCCAAGTATTTCACCTGTGTAACGATTGATATAGTAGTAGTCAGCACCTCTCACAATGACCGGTGCTTCAGGATCATTCTCGATTTTGACACTTCTCAGCTCCTTGCCGCCCATGGCATCTCGGTTCATGGTAATCAGTGCATCCATGGTAAGTGGGGACGTTTGAGCCGCAACCGGTCTATCGTAATCGCTTTCGGCCCAAGCGATGATTTGTCGTTCATAAGTGAGGAGCACACCAGTAACTGACATGATCAAAATCAGGATTGCTGCGAGCACGCCGCTTATAAGATGAGGCCAGTATAGCAACTTATGAAGAGACATTTTATTTGTTACTTTATAATATTAATAATCATTATTAGAATCAATTGTTTATATTAAGAATGATTATTAAAAAGTAAAGTAAAAATTGTTCGTAGCTTAACCAATCCCGCCCAAGATATGTTTAACGGATTGGGTTTGCGACAGTTGGAAATATATTCTTGAGCAACGATCGATATTTTGTCAGACTTCTTTCAAAGAGCCCAGCAAAGATGAAACAACCAATTAGCGTGAGGGTCAATAGCGTTATATCCTTGCCCGGTGACATGGGTATTTCATCGAACACGGCATCAAAAAATTGAAGCAAAGGGTAGTGAATAATATAAATTGAAAAAGTCGCACCGGAAAGCCACGTTAAGAGATTTTGTACTTTTGGTTTTCTGTTCGTGACAGAGGATATACCGAGAAAATGAATGGCGGTCAGCAGGCCAATAAAATTACTCCAGATAAATTCATCAGAGAAGCGAAGGTAATAGATGGCGAATGTGGCGCCAAAATAATTCTGTGTGAATTCACCTAGAAGGGGTGGCAGGCTAGATAATAAGCAGGTCAAATATGTCAGTGGAGGGATAAAAATACAGAGATTTGCCACCGGAGGCGAAAGACAGTGTTTATTCTTTATAAGATAATAGACACCGCATCCCATCAACCAGATCGGAGCCAGCATCCAAACTCTAGGACCTGTAACAATGAGAAGCAAAATCATTAAAAGGATACGACTTATCCCCTTGGTATAGCACGCGGCGGCAAAAGCCAGATAGTAGGCAAACTCGTAGGATAGTGACCAATAGGGGCCGTTTGTGCCAAGACGTGAACCGATAAGCCCCCATTCTCCGGTAAAGCTTAGCCCGGTGACTAGCATTTCAGAAAACGGTATATCGTTGTAGAATTGGTTGTCATAAGCCGCGGGAGAAAGGGTCGAGCCAAATTGATCAAGAATAAATGTAAGAATAACGGCGGGAGCCGCTACCGAATAAAGCCGGGTTAAACGGTTAAATACATATTGTGAGGCCGTTTTATCTTTTACTTCAGCGCTATAGGCAATCACCAGTCCCGAAAGCACAAAAAAGACCACGACCGCGTCACTGCCAAGATTGAGGTCACGGATCAGAACATAACTACCATCCGTAAAGCGTGGATAGGCGAAATGGGAAAGTAGAACAACGATGGCAGCCGCGAACCGAACCAAATTAAGGTAATTTGAGAAATAAGCCGTCACGATGTTTTCTCGGTGGATTTTTCGGGGTTGTTGGTCAAGGTTTCGAGGGCGGTTATGCAGGGTTCGATAAGAGCGCTGCGAAGTCCGTTGTGCAGTTGCGGTACCAATTGGCCATTTTCATCAGCGAGACCGAATTCCAGTTTTTCTTCAGGACTAGAGATATAAAGCGATCCGAATATCCAGTCCCAGATCGCAAAAATTTCGCCAAAATTTTTATTGTGATGTTCAACGCGAAGACTGTGATGAACCTGATGTTGACTCGGTGAAATAAATATATGTTCGAGTATATACCCATATCCCAGCGCAATATGAGTATGACGAAAATTGGATCCGAGCAGATTGAAGAAATAATAAATGGCGTTCACTGAACCAATGGCAACGATACCAATTTCCGGAAAGAAAAAGAAAAGAAGTATGGCTTGCATTATTCCGTTCAAAAATGCGCGCATATAATTTGAAAGTAAATCGTAAACCGGGTGTCTGCGGTAGGTAGTGACCGGTGTCATGACTTCTGCGGTGTGATGTACGCGGTGAAAAGGCCAGAGCAGATTGACACTATGGCTCAATCGGTGAACCCAGTAGGTGGAAAAATCACCGGTGAGAGTGATAAAAATTGTTATGATTATGATATCAGCTTTACTATTGGTGACCGTGATCTCAGGCGCTGTGAAAATCAGGCCTAACCAGGTTTTTATAACGACCATGACAGCGAGAGCGATAGATATATTACCGAAAAATCCGAGGCCAGAAAGTATCCGGTTTAAGGTAAAAAGCTTTATATCGACGATATGAGAGGTGTGTTTATAAATATCAGCGGGGAATAGCCAGCTGAAAAATCGTTTTCCCTGTACTCTCCGCTTTAAAAAAAGTACAAAAGAGATCAAGATAAATACCAGAATATAATTGAAGTTCAACCTTACATCTGGGCCAAAAAACAAGTCGTAAAGTACAGTGATCGAAACCGTTATGTCGCCTAAGATATCTTGCATAACTTTGGATGTCATATTTTTGTTAAAAAACTATGTTATTAAAAAACTATTGAAAAATAGTGAACAATTGACGAAATTTTATAATAATAAGAACTTAACAGCATGAATGAATGGGAAAACGGAATGGCCAATAATAACCTTAAGATAAGCCGTAGGGGCATTTTAAAAACATTGCCCGCTGGTGCAGCATTTGCCGTAAGCGGTTGTGGGACGTCGAAGCAAGAAAAACAAGTCATTGATATTGATTTTAAGCACGGTGTTGCCAGTGGTGATCCGCTCTCGGATCAGCTTATTATCTGGACACGCGTTTCGCCAGTTGACCCAGATTACGCTGGAGCGGTGGATGTGGACTGGCAGATATCCACCGAAGCCGACTTTGCGGAGCTGTCCAGTTCAGGCGTTTTTAATACTGACGCGGGCAGGGATTTTACCGTAAAAATCGATGTTTCCGGCCTCTCGGAAGGTCGGAATTATTTCTACAGATTTCTTGTCGGTGACAAAATGTCATCTATTGGTGAAGCAAAAACTTTACGCAGCAGCGGTACGGAGCCGATAAATTTGGCGGTTGTCTCCTGCTCCAACTATCCGTGGGGATTTTTTAACGGTTACAGAGCCATCGCAGAAAATGGTCCGTTTGACGCGGTGATCCATCTTGGCGATTATATCTATGAATATGAAGTTGGCAGGTATCAGTCACCGAATGCAGAAAAAATGGGTAGGCTCGTTGATCCGCCCCATGAAATTGTATCCCTTTCCGATTACAGACGCCGTTACGCTCAATATAGATCCGATGAAGATTTACAGGAAATACACAGAAAATACCCGTTCATCTGTGCCTGGGATGATCATGAATTTGCCAATAATTCTTATGCGACTGGTGCACTAAATCACAATGAGGGTGAAGGGGACTGGACCCCGCGGCGCCGCGCCGCGACAAAAGCCTATATGGAATGGTTACCTGTGCGCGTGCCTAATTCTGACCTTCCCACCGTCCGTTCGTTTGAATTTGGTAAGCTTGCTACTTTAGCAATGCTTGATACTCGGATCGTCGGCCGCGAACGGCCACTTGAATATGAACGTGACGTTGAAATGATTGAGGTAGACGGCGTTGAGGTGCCAGATTACGCTGCCTTCCATAAACGTTTAGAAACCGAAGAGAGATCACTTCTCGGTAGCGAACAAGAAGCGTGGCTTGATAAAACGCTTGAGACGTCAGTCACTGCTGGAATTCCGTGGCAAATCCTTGGCCAGCAGATCATTATGAGTTATCGACCAGAACCGCCACTTTCCGACGTTTTTACAGCCGAAGAGCGTGCAGCGTTTCCGGCAGGCGAGCAACTGAGCATGTCAGTCGCCGAAGAATTTGGTGGTTTTTATAATCCCGATGCTTGGGACGGCTACCAGCCGGCAAGGCGCCGGGTATTTGATATGTTTGAGCAACATGCAGGCAATCCCATTGTCCTGACCGGGGATACCCATTGCGGTTGGGCCATGTCACTTTGCGACGAAATGGACGGCAAACATTACGGTGCAGAATTTGCGGTTCCGGGCATTACATCCCCCGGGCGCGGCGAACGCATTAACAAAGTTGAACAGGTGGAACAGGCATATTATGATCACATGGATCATATGGCTTATGCCAACATCAAGGGGCGTGGGTATATGACACTCAAAATATCTGCCGAAGAGACAATAGCAGACTGGTATGTGGTCTCTGATATCGAAAGTAAAGATTTTGACCTCATTAAGAAAAAATCATTACGTTATAAAGCTGGTGATGCCGCTGATGGCAATGTTGTCCTTGAGGATATGTAAATTTTAAGACGGGAGGTTTTAAATGTTGAAAAAATTGATAGTGATTATCGGCTTATTTTTTCTCACGCCGTGCCTGTCGAATGCTCAAGTCGCAAGTCTGGACCAGTATACAAAATTTCTCGAAGATGCTTTGAAGCAAGATGTCAGTGACGAGGCGACAGCAGAATTCTACAAGCGGTCCTTCGCATACTGGATGGCAAACAAGGTTGATTATAATGATAATCCTGCTAAATATGCTGGCGCTATGGACTTATATCATGAAGGACGAGAGCTATATACCCGCGACCGCACTATTGCTATAGACCGTTTCGAAAGTACGATTGAAATTTATCGAAGGTTTGACAATAGAAACAAATTTCCTTCGTCGCCGATCCTTTTTGTTGGTAGTTCAAGTATTGTTTTCTGGGAAACGGCAAATTCATTCCCGGACTTGCCCGTTGTCAATCGCGGTTTTGGTGGTGCCAGTTTACCCGAAATAATTCACTATTATGATGATGTGATCAAAAAACATAATCCGTCGATGATGATTGTCTATTGCGACATCGATGTTGAGAATGGCCGCTCGCCGGAATTTTCAGTGAACGCATTTAAAGAGTTGGTTGATAAAGTTGAGGCGGACTTTCCCAATATGCCGATCATTCTGATTTCAATGAAACCGACACTTATTGATGATGTGTTGGGAAAAGAAGTACGCGCCAACAAATTAAAGACAAATCAAAAACTTATCGAATATGCGATGGCCAACGAAAATCTTCACTATGTCGATATTTCAAGCCCGATGCTAAGAGCAGATGGTAGTCTAAAGTCGGAGATTTTTCTCGCTGACGGAATGCATCTAAATCCGCTTGGTTACGAGCTTTGGGATCCCATAATGAGGGCCGAGATGAACCGCATTAGAGGTAGATAAATGGGCGCGAGGAGCAAGAAAGAAAAATTTATCCCCAGTGAAGAGCAAATGGCTCTGTGGCCAGATGTATCTGGCAATAAAGTTAATGGACTTGGCGAGACCGAGGTCCGCCGATCATCGCCAATTTACTGGCAATCACCAGAACTAACCCCTTTTGGGCCACTTATGGAGTTTTTTGTCGACCATGCACCGCGCGATGAGGCACTTTACAAGACACAAATGGAGACGGACCGAATTAGAGATACGACGGTACCGCCCGTCTCACCGGTCAGACTGGAAAATGAACCAAGAGAATGGTCAAGACGCGCCAAACAGGTTGGTTTGGATAGCGGCGCGGTCGCCGTCGGCATCACAAAAATGCGTCCTGAATGGGTCATTGATACGTTTGATGTGCCTTATGAAAATGTTATTACCATTGGCGTCGCCATGGATTTTGAAAACCTGAAAACAGCGCCGGAAGTCTCGTCCGCGATTGAGGTTATAAAACAATATGGGCGTGCCCACCTAGTCTCCCACGCGATTGCCACGTGGATACATGAGCAGGGTTGGGACGCCAAGTCTTATGGTGGGTCAAATAATGTGCCGATCTTGCTTATTCCGCCAGCCGTCGAAAGTGGCCTTGGCGAGCTCGGCAAGCACGGTTCAATTATCAATCGAGAAAATGGATCAGTACTGCGTCTCGGCGGATTGGTTACCAATATGCCACTTGAATTTGATAGCCCGGATAGTTTTGGGGTTGATGATTTCTGTCTAAACTGCAAAGCCTGCGAAAACGCCTGCCCACCCGAAGCGATCCATCCAGACAAAAAAATGGTGCGCGGGATCGAAAAATGGTACGTGGATTTTGATAAATGCCTTCCTTACTTTAACGAAAATACCGGTTGCGGAATATGCCTTGCCGCGTGCCCGTGGAGCCGCCCAGGTGTTCCTGGTAACTTGATCAAAAAAATCGCTAAAAGGTATCTTTGAGTATTATTTGAAAGCGGCTCGCATGGGTTAAATCTTAATCGAGATTGTAAGGATTGAGGCGAGAATGACGGGTATTGCGAAAACAGCAAAGAGTGTGTACATATCAAAATTTACGGCGACGAGATATCCGGCTAATATTGGTGCGACAATGGCCCCTGTGCGGCCAAGGCCCGCGCACCAACCGATGCCCGTTGATTTTATTTCGGTTCGGTACGTGCGTGCGGCAACCGCAAACATACCACAAAAAGCGCCATTCAGAAAAACACCGATCATGAAGATCAAAACATAAAGCATCAGCAGGTCTGTTGTCTTGGAGAGGGTAAAATAGATCATCAATAGTGCGGTTATTCCAAAAAAAATGCCAATGGGTTTTGTCAATTTATACTTGGTTGTTATAAGGCCCAGGCAGGTGGTTCCCAGCACTGCACCCAAATTGCTGATGGTCAGGGCGTAGATACCCTGGCTCATGGTCCAGCCACTCGCCACAAAGAGAGACGGCACCCACGCAATGACGAAATAGATACCAAGATAGCCCATAAAGAAAATGGTCCAGAGTTTGAGGGTGGTAACCAGTAAATCTGGTGCGAGAAGGGCTTTAACATCTGCTGCGTTGACGCTCAAGTCGTCCTCTAACACAGGTAAATGATCAATGGGCGCGCGGTGAATGCGACCGAGAACTTTATTAATTTTGTCGATTTTCTCTGGTGCCTCACCCTTGGATTTTTCCAGATACTGCACTGATTCCGGAAGCAAAAAAAACGCGAGCAGACAAATGAGCAGGGTGGCAACACCAGCACTGATAAAGAGCGTTTGCCAGCCAAAGTTTGGCAGAATATAAGCCGCGATCGGCCCGACGATCGCAGCGCCAAGGGGAAAACCGGATATGATGATTGTCACCGTTAGGTTCTTGAACCGCTCCGGTGTAAATTCGCCGCCAAAAGTGGCGCCGCTGGCAAATATGGCACCGATCCCAAGACCGGATATGGCCCTTATCACAATCATCACCTCCACCGAGCGATCAACAAACCCGGTCGCAATCATCGAAAGACCGGTCAGAAGCGCTGAAAAAAGAACAATTTTTCTGCGCCCGTAAATATCGCCAAGCGGGGCGAGGAACATGGCGCCAATGCACATACCTACCAGCGCGGCACTTAATATATAGCCAGTTTGTACCGGAGAAATCTGCCAGGCCTCGCTGAGCACTGGCGCAGCAACCGACATGGCCACCACGTCGACACCATCGACACAGTTTAAGATAAAGGCAAGGGCGACGATGATCACTTGCGCAAACGTCATCGGTCCGTTGTCGATACGGTCTCTGATAATGTTTGCCTGCTCGGACATACGTTTTTTTCCCTTATTTTAATGTACTATTCTGGCGGTGGATTAAGGCTAAAGGAATCGACGACAATTTTCCACTCGCCATTTTCCTGTCTTTTCCAGACGGAGGCATATTTGCCGTGCTGTTTGCTGACCGAACCATCATCCTGCGCGGTGTTTATGGAAAAAAGCCCCCAAGTGTAACCCATATTATCCGAAATATCGCCCGCAGAGGGCTCCCATGTTACGGTGGTATTGGGCTTGTCGCTCGCATCCCGTAATATTGCTTCTAGACCTACTTTCGGGGCTGCCCCTGGTGGCAGTGTCACCGCATCATCAGCAAGATATTTGGCAAAAGCTTTATAGGTTCCATTTTCAAGTCGGTACTGTACAAATTCCCGATCCAGCTCAAAAAGTGTTTCCAAAGTGTCTTTTTCCTGTGCTTGCAATGACAATGGTATCAGTAAGCTCAGTAATAAAATAATCCGCATTTTAGTACTCCTCTCTATGTTTTTGAAATCACGTTAACATAAAGTGGCCGCGTTTCCTATGGCTCTACGACCCGCACTCATGTGGTCGGGCTATATGTTCATTTTTGGGATGTAGATAATTTTCTCAATCGCTCAATTACCGCCTGTATTTGACTTATCATTTCTGACTGATAAAGTCGTTGTAAGGAAATTTCAATGTACAATTGGGAGAGTGATATGCGAGGGATTGCAATCAAATTAACTGGTCTTGTTTTGTTGATTATTTTGAGCGCCTGTAGCGGAGAACAAACAGAGCAAGCCTCCATGGACGCAGGGGCTGCTAGCCATCAATCTGAGAATGTAACAATTTACCGTGATGAATGGGGTGTGCCACATATTTACGGCAAAACAGATGGCGATACCGCTTTTGGTATGGGATATGCCCAGGCTGAGGATAATTTTGAACAACTTGAGCGCGGGTTTATCCTTGGTATTGGCCGCTCAGCCGAGGCTTACGGTGAAGCTTCACTTGTGGCGGACTGGGTTGTTCACAGCTTCGAAAATAACGAGCTTTCCAAACGTGATTATGAGCAGGCGTCACCTGCAGTAAAATCACTTCTTGATGGTTACGCCGCCGGCATCAATTATTACATGGAAACTCACCCGCAAACGAAAACCATTCTGCTCGATCATATCGAGCCATGGTACTCATTGGCCTTGATCCGTCGCTGGTATCATCTGGGAGGCTTCCTTGGCCGGCTGCGTTTTAATGCGGCGGAAAGAGCAGCTGCTTTTGAAGCGATAAATGGGAGTTCACCGGAGATGGAACAAGCGGCGGTGTTATTTGAGGACCTCAAAGACCGTGAAGAATATGGCTCAAATGCCTGGGCCGCCAACGGTTCAAAAATTGACGGCAGTGGTTCTTTCTTGTTTATCAACCCGCACCTGCCATCCTTTGGCATCGGTCAGGTCTATGAAGCACATATGATGTCTGACGAAGGATGGAATTTTACTGGCTACGCCCGTTTTGGATATCCGGTACCCTATATCGGTTTTAACGAAAACCTTGGTTGGATGAGCACCGACAATTTCAGCAATCAGGAAGACAGTTGGATCGAACATTTTGAAGATCCGCAAAACCCGCTCAACTATAAATACGGCGATGGTACCCGCGAAGCCACCGAATGGACTGGAGAGATTAAAATCAAGGGCGGCGAAGTGCGTACTGTTAAATATAGAAAAACTCACCATGGATCTGTTGTTGCAATGCGGGACGGAAAGTTTCTTTCTGGTATGATGGCGCGTTTTGATGAGCCGGGCTGGCTTGATCAGTGGTATAATATGGGCAAAGCGAACAATATTGATGAATTTACAAAAGCCATTGAGCCGCAGGCCATGCAGTTTGGCAATATCATGTACGCCGATAAAGCCGGCACCATCTGGTATATTTATAATGGCGCCGTTCCAATTCGAGACGAGAAATTTGACTGGAATATGCCGCTCGATGGCAGTAACCCGCAAACGGAGTGGCAGGGCTATCACAGCCTTTCTGATCTACCGCAAGTGAAAAATCCAGTCTCTAACATGATGCAAAACACTAATACGACCCCGTTCATGGCCAGCATGTCGGAAAGTGACGCAAAGGAAGAAAACTATCCCAATTATATGGTTCGCGAAGGCGATAATGCAAGAAGTCGCAATGCGAGACGCATTTTAAACGCTTATGAAAAGTTTGATTTTGAAACGTGGGAACGGGAAAGTCTTGATACGACAATGATGGAATGGCTGCGCAGCAAACCACTGTTAACAGCGGCAATGACTGGTGCGACGGCGGAGCAGGCAACTAAACTTGCACCCGTCCTTGCCCACCTTGATGACTGGGACGGAGTCTCAACCTTCGAAAACACGCAGGCGACCCTCTATGCGAACTGGCTGGATGCAATTTATGTTGGAAAGCCGCGCGGATACGAGCCAACACCAGCAGAAATGGTGGCGGGTCTGGAAAAAGTTACCGACCGGTTGGTCGCTGACTGGGGCACCTGGCAAGTGGCGTGGGGTGATATGAACCGTTATCAACGACCAACACTTGACGAGCAGGGCAATCCTATATTTAGCGACGATGAACCCAGCATCCCGGCGCCGGGTGTAACCGGGCGCTCAGGCGGAAGTCATATTGATAACGGCCGCCGTACTGAAACTCACAAACGTCGGTATAAAGTGGGTGGCAATTCGTACACTGCCGTTGTTCATTTTGCCGCTGGCGATGAGCGGACAAAATCAAAATCAATCCATACTTTTGGTGCCAGCGCTGATCCCAGCTCACCCCATAATATGGATCAGGCACGGCTGCTTTCTCAGAGCAAATATAAGCCTGCGTGGCTGTATCTGGATGATGTAAAAGCAAATGCCAAGAACATTTATCATCCGGGTCAAGAGTAGGAAATGTCATGAAGTATTTTTTATCAACATTATTTTTGCTGTTTTGTTTTAGCTCGGCGGCGCAGGTTCAACAGTTGCCGGAAGACTTTGATGAGACTGTGGTCAGGAATATGGAGAAATGGCACGCGCCGGGACTAGGGCTTGCAATCGTCAAGGACGGACAAACCATTCTAACCAAAGGCTACGGCGTCAAATCGTTTGATACTATGGACCCGGTTAACGAAAATACTCTCTTTCAAGCGGGCTCAACCACCAAGGCGTTCGCGGCCATGTCAATCGCCATGCTCATCGATCAGGGCAAGGCGGCCTGGGATGACCCGATCATCAAGCATATCCCGGAATTTAAGATGAAAGATCCTTACGTTCAGAATAATCTGACCATACGGGATGCATTCAGTCATAACAGCGGTGTTGGCCAGCTTAGCAACATCAATATGTTTATCGGTCAGGATATTGATGAAACATGGGCCCTTATGGCGGACGTCGATCAGAGCGCCACATTCCGACAGCGTTGGGAATATAACAATACTACTTTCGCACTCAGCGGACGAGTAGTAGAGCGCCTGTCCGGCCTTAAATTTCATGAGTTTGTTAAGAAGAATATTCTGGATCCTTTGGGTATGGATGATACCCATCTTTTGGATGAAGACGTGCGTTCTGATCCAAACCGTGCGCAGGCCCATCAACATTATAATGGAGCCGATTATCAAATATCCTACCCGTATATAGAATATACCCAGTCCGCCGGCATGATTAATTCTACCCCGGTTGATATGGCGAAGTGGATGAAGTTTTTGCTGGCCAAGGGAGAATGGAGCGGTGAGCGCTTGGTCGCAGCGGAACATATTGAAGAAATGATGAGTCCGCAAATGCTGCTTGAGCCTGCTGATATTTATCCAGCTGCAACCACCTATGATCACGATTATTACTCCTACGGCCTAGCATGGTTCGTTCATGATTTTAGGGGACGTAAAATGGCCATGCATACAGGTAGTATAGACGGTATGATCGCCATCATCGGACTCATTCCAGAAGAAAATATTGGTGTTTATGTTTTCATCAACAGCGATCACATCGAATATCGACACGCACTAATGTATCAGGTGATTGATACCCTATTGGGGCGCGATGATACCGATTGGTCAGAAAAAATTTATCCGGTTTATCATCCAGAGACTGAAACTGAAGATGAAAAAGAAAGTTTTCCGTCAGTTGAGCCACAGGAACTTGTCGGCACCTATAAACTTGCCGGATCATACCCATTGAATATCGAAATGGAGGGTAGCGTTCTTACGGCCCGCACTGGTGTGGTGGTCTTTGATCTTAGTCGCAATGAGGCTGGCCGCTATCAGTTTAAAATTCCAGAAACGAAAAATGTGCCGTGGGAACGATTTTTAGATATTGAACTCAATGATAACGGGGGCGTTTCGAAGGTTACACTTGGTGGATTACCCTATAAGAAGCAGTAAATATTTCTAGCCAACTCGCCCGTAAAAAGTCATGCTGGCCTCCTGTGAAATGGCAACGCCTGGTTTCGAATTATACGCGAGAACCACGAGCATTCGTGTGCGACCCCCTTTGGTGGGGGTAACTCTGTGCAGGGCGTTTCGTCCGCGAAAAAGGGCGAGAGTTCCTTCCGGGACGTCAAATGTTTTAACCGGGCTGTTGCCATCTAGGATGTCGCCAACCGCGTCAAAGTTCATTTCACCGCGGTCCGAATTGCGGACATTTTCCACATATTCGAACGTCCCGCCAGCCTCGGGCTTTTGAATAAGAAGCGTGGTCGCAAAGGATGA
This sequence comes from uncultured Kordiimonadaceae bacterium, assembly GCA_963976585.1. GTDB lineage: Bacteria > Pseudomonadota > Alphaproteobacteria > Sphingomonadales > Emcibacteraceae > Pseudemcibacter. The sequence goes on along the minus strand of CAXBLS010000010.1, from coordinate 8,441 downwards.
ATTATCGAAATGCCAACCCAGTTCCTGACCTTCAGACGCATAGTGTAAGTTGATGGACGATAGACTGTCCGCATAATCATAAAGCCCGTCTTCGCCAAGCACGATCGTTAAAAAATTTCTGAAAATTTCAGCATCATAAAGCGTGTGAAGAGGCGAGCTTTCAGGAATCTGATCATCCTGAATGCAGCCTTTTGAGGACGAAATGGGTCTGTTGCGGGGGTGATCGGCCGGATAGTCCGGATCATCGTCCGTCAGATAGACATTGTGATCATTCTTCACATAATAAGCGAGATGTTGGTTTTCGGTCCCTTCATTGCGTATTTGTTCAATCGCGGCCGGCCTTAAAAAACCTTCAAGATTGAGGGCACCATTTTCATCCAGTTTATGTTTACAGGATTTTTGAAAATTAGGATCTGTAATTGGGAACGTGTCCAAATTTACAATATCACTTAACTGCATAATACTATTTTACCTTCTTAAGATCTACCGTTGCCATACATTCAATTTCAACGGTGCCGGTACCAGAAAGTATAAGATTTCCAACACCACTTCTTGCTGGCGGGTTTTCGCCAAAATAACTGCGGTACGCTTTGTTTATTATTGGTCGATCATCAGGATTAGTCATAAACACGGTGCATTTAACCACTTCATCCATGGACGAGCCATATTTTTCAAGTGTTGCTTTCATATTTTTCATGATCTGATGAGTTTCCGCTTCTGCGCCTTCTGCCATTTCTCTGGTTTGTGGATCCCGCCCCATCATACCGGACAGATAAAGCATGTTTCCGACCCGCACCGCTGAAGAAAGAAGTGATGTTGGGCTGGCTGTATAATATTCAACAGTATCGGTATTCTGTGTCCAACCGATTTGGTTGTAGCTCGTTGCAATAACTGCAAATAAAACTAACGTAATTTTTTTCATAACCTTTCTCCGTTTTAGTCAACAATTGCCTGATAGATCAGGGCCCGTAATTTATCAGCATCGTCAAGCCCGCCAGCGGGAATAAGCTGTGTGAGGTAAACAAACACTACGTTTTCTTTTGGATCAATCCAGTAAGTGGAATGGTACGCTCCGCCCCATCCATAAGCACCCTGACTCCCTGGCTGAGAAAAATCCCCGAGGTCGGTGATAATATCAAAACCAAGACCAAATCCTCGTCCTGCGGCGTAAGGAATATCGCCAAGATGATTCTGGGTCATCAGCTCAACAGATTTTCTACTTAAGATCCGCGTGCCGTTGAGTTCGCCGCCATTTGCAATCATCTGTAGAAAATTACCGTAGTTTTGTGTCGTTGAAACCAGGCCTGCTCCACCAGCAAAACTCACGCGTGGACCGGTTAAATAATGACCCTGGCCCACATGGCTGGCTCCTTCCATTTGTCCCGGCGTACCCGCAAGGCTAATTTTCTCGTCTTTTAACGAATAAACGGTGGCCACTCTGTCTTTCTTTTCTTCGGGGACGAAAAAATGGGTGTCGTGCATGTGAAGCGGATCTAAAATATTATCCTTTAAAAACTGATCCAGCGACTTGCCGGATACGACCTCGATGACGGCGCCGAGTATGTCGGTGTTATAACCATAAACAAATTGCTCACCCGGGTGCGCTGCTTGCGGCAGCGAAGCGATGCGGCGCACGGTTCCCCGGATCGGTTCGTCGCGGTCAGCCGTATACCAGCCATAAATGCCTGCGTCCTGCCAGACTTCCGATGCTGGACCAGCGCCGTAGCTGATCCCGGCCGTGTGGGTGAGCAGGTCACGAATTGTAATTTTTCTTTTTGCGGGAACCACTGTGTAACCGCCGCTACCATCATCTTCGGCAACGGTGGTTTCCAAATATTCTGGTAAGTAGTCGCCAACGGGATCATTAATAAGAAGCTTGCCCTGTTCCTGCAGGATCATGATGCCAACACTTGTAATGGCTTTTGACTGGGAAGCGATCCTGAACATATCACTGCGCTGCATATTATCATTGCTCGCGACATCACGAAGGCCAAAGGCCTTATGATAAACTGAGTGGCCGTTCCTGGCAATATAAACCACATTTCCAGCAATTTTTTCCTGATCAATATAGTCCTGCATCACAGCATCAATGCGGCTAAGTCGCTCAAGGGACATACCCTGATTAATCTGTGCTTGCGCTGCCACGCCAAGGTTTAAAATGATCAGTAGTACAGCCCCATAGCCGGACTTTTTTATGATATGTAGAAACGACATAATTTTCCCCGTCATGATTGTTGATGGATGATTAAATAGTGGCTTATTTTTGGATGAACTGCAAATAAATAGCGTCAGATCAATATTATTGCCGCCATAAACAGAATTGGAAATGAGATCAGGGTGCGCATGAGAAAAATTGCGGCCAAATGCTTAAACTTAAGCGGCAGGCTTGAACGCAAAATAATCAATCCGACTTCTGACATATAAATGAGCTGGGTAACAGCCATCCCGGCGAGAATAAATTTAACCATCTCGCTTTGTGCTTTTGAGGCGATTACTGCCGGCATAAACTGATCGAGAAAGCCGATGATCATGCCGGGGGCTGCCACGTTTGCTTCCGGAAAGTTAAAAATATCAAATAAGTAATAAAGCGGATAGCTCAGGATATTGAAGACGGGAGTGTGTGTTAGTAAAATGATAGTTGTAGTGCCCACAGCCATCGACGGGCCAAGCACGCCAAAGACAACGCCAACCGCACCGTGCCAGCCGTTTAGGATGAATTGTTTGGGTTCTGGCGCTGTCCTTGCTCGCGCCATTGCATTTCGGGCTGCTCTTGAAATTGCGCCGCCGCTCTGATCCAATTCATCTGCGACCTGTTTACCGACTGGGAAATAATAGCTATCTGCTAATCTTGAAAGCGGTGGGAGGCGTACAGTTATAAACGCACAAAACACGCAGGCGACCACAACAGAAAGATACCATTTTACAAACAGATGATCAATGCCCGCCACCTGCGCGATAAGAAGGCTGAATGAAATGGAGACAACTGAAAAATTGACCGCGATACATGCTGCTTCACGGGTTGAGTACTGACCTTTTTCATACTGACTAATGGTGATCAGAAGACCGACATTTGACGCCGTTAAAAATGATGCCATGGCGTCGATCGCCGAACGACCCGGTAAGGTAAATAGGAGGCCGAAAGGGCGGCTGACCAGCGTGCCAACAAATTCCATGAAGCCAAATTCGGTGAGGAAAGGCATTAAAAAACAGGCAACAGTAATAATGAAGAATATGGTGGCCCCAATATCAGTAAAGACCAGGTAGCCGGTTGCATCACTCCAGATAAATTCGGGCCCGATTTTAAAATAAACCAATATTGCAAATATGGCTCCGACAAGGCGAAAAATAAACCACAGCGGTGTTGTTTGACACATGATATAAAGCGACGGTCGTGTCTCTTTCCACTCTGGTTTTAATAGTATGAAATAACCGCTTCCCAAAGCGGACAGGATCACGATGCTGACTATAATTTCGAGCATATAGGCTTCGAACGGCGATCTTACAATACTGGTAATGACCGCCAACAAAATGGTTTCATTGCCATTATAGTTGATGGGACAAAGAAAAAGTAATACACCGACCAGAGACGGCAGAAGAAATTTTAGAAATAATTTTTTGTCCGCCAATGGTCCACCTTTTTTCTTTAGGCTAGCATAAAAAAAGGAGCCCGCGAAGGCCCCTTTTCGGAAATTCATAGATATGAAGTATGAATTAGTTGAGAACCATCACATCGCATTTTAATTCGCGAATGATGCGTTCGCTTTTATTGCCTCGCATTGCGGCCATCACACCACGGCGGGCAAGCGTGCCGATCACAACAATATCGGCATCAATTTCTGTTGCCACCTCAGAGATGATCGCTCTTGGACCACCTTGTTTAACATGGATATTTTCCTGTTTGGTATTTGTTTCACGCAACAGTTTGGCGCGATCAGGATATTCCATACCGTCTTCGTAGCCGTTTACAATATGCTTTTCTGCGCCATATTTATCGGCGAGAAGTGCACTAAATCTGAGTATTTTCTCATTGAGTTCAGCATATCTGGCATTGTCTGTTTGCATGTTGACCGCTGCGAGAATCGTATTACGGGTAAGATTTGTTTGAGGATGAACAATCATAACCGGACATTCTGACGCTCTGAGCAGTGCCCATTTCGATGGTGTCAGGTCAGTGCGGCCTTCTTTAGTTGTATAGTCGGAGATAATGATCAGGTCCGCATCATATTTCTGTGAAGTTTCAACCATCGAACGGTGCCAAGCATCGGTCCAGATAACTTCTGACGTGTAATCAATACCGCCATCGACCATCGGCTTAACCAGCGCGTTGAACCATTCGCCGTCACAGGCATATTGATAGGTATCGTGATGTTTATGGAGCTTATCCATTTCCATAGAAATGAACAGGTGAATATTTACACCACCGTCCAGCACCTTATTCATCGTAAGAGCCCGATTTAGGGCATATTGCACTTTTTCAAGTGGGTCTATGGCTACAATTATGTTTTTTAAGTTGTTATCAGACATTATTTAGAGTCCTTTCCTGAGTGATATTATGTCTTATGAGAGTAATATACCCGGGAAAAGATATTTTAAGTTGATCTAGGTTAACTTTTGATCGATTCTAAACTATATCAGTCGTTTTCTGTTAGAGCGAGTTTGAGTGCAAAGCCGATAAAGATGACACCAGCGACGCGATTTAATATGATTTGTGCCTTGTCTGAACGCCGTAAAAAGTCGCCGAGCATCCCGGCAAGATAGGCGATTGCGATAAATATGATCAGAAAACCCGCAATGAATGCGGCGGCAAGTTCGATTGTTTGTCTGGCAATATGCCCCAGCGATGGATCAATGAACTGCGGAAAGAAGGCGAGAAAAAATACGGCAATTTTCGGGTTGCTGATATTCATAAGGATGCCGCGCCGATACAGCCTAAAATTTCCCCTTGGGGTGCTCTCAGTGGTTGAAATTTTACTGCCTTTCGACCGAAACGCTCCCCATGCCAGATACAGCAAATAACAAACCCCAAACACTTTAAGCGCGGTGAACGCTATTGCGGAAGAGGTAATAATGAGCGTGACACCAAATATAACCGCCGCCGTATGACAAAGGATTCCGGTGAGCAAGCCCATGGTCAGGCAAATACCGGCAATCGGGCCTTCCAGAGCGGCTTGGGTCAGGAGAAATAAATTATCCGGTCCGGGGACCAAGGCAAGGATGAGCGACGCTGTGAATATAGCCATTAATACTTCAGTGGAAACCATTGATACCCTCATCTTTGTTTTTAGTAACAATAAAAGATTGAGCGCTGAAATCAACCACTGTCTTTCTTGCAGTTCCGGGACGGTTGTGCCATTGTCGAACGGAATAATTCAAGGGAGCTTTTCGGTGAAACTAATATATAAATCATTCTACGTCACACTCTTTGCAGTCATTTTTCTGGGCGGTCCGGCCATAGCACAGGAACTGGATATAAAAGAAATGGGTCCGGGGTTTCACCGGATGGAAGTCACTCACCCGGACGGAACCTTGCAGCGCTATGTCATAAATATTCCTGAAGGTTATGACGGCGAGACCGCAGTGCCGATGATCCTTGGTCTTCATTATGGGTTTGGTGGCATGCGAGGTGACAACAGACCCGAACCTTATTGGACGGAGGGGTTTTTCAAAAAAATATATGAACAGGCCTTTAAACCGCTTGGCGCTATTTTTCTAGCTGCGGATTCGGTGAGCGGCAATTGGCAAACGCCTGAAAATGAAGAGGCGCTGCTAAGATTATGGGACAGTGTCAATGCCACCTATAACATTGATGAGCGAAAAACCATCGTTACCGGGTACAGCATGGGTGCTTTTGGTACCTGGCACTGGGCCTCAAAATATCAAGACCGCTTCGCTGGCGCTTTTCCAATCGCAGGTATGCCTGCAGATATGAATACAAATCGCGAGAGCGGTAAAATGCTCGATATGGATTGGAAAATCCCGCTCTATATTATGCATTCTCATGTCGATGGTCTTATTGATATCGAGCCGACAGTTGAATATGTCAAAAAATTAAAAGAAGACGGTAAGGATGTCACCTTCCATGAGCTGTTTGTAATCACGCATCATCAGGAAAATTTGCTACCGGAATCGGTTGGCAGAGCGGTGCCATGGATCAAGCGGGTGTGGGAAAATATTAAATAGTCGATGACTTGGGCCCTCCTCCTTATTGTTACTCTTTTAGCATCAGTGGTTCAGTCGGCCACTGGCTTTGCGTTTGCACTCATTGTGGTGCCGGCCTATCTGCTTCTCCTTGGCACAACGGATGTGGTCCAAATCACTATCATTCTTTCGGTCGTGATGTCGGTGGCACACCTACCTAAACTGAAATCAAATATCCCGCTTCCCCTGCTTAAATGTTTGGCAGTTGGTTGTGCCTTTGGTTTTCCGGTCGGTCTTTATATATATAGCCACATTGATCCGGCGATGCTCAAAATTCTGGTGGCGGTTTTCATTATTGTCATCAGTATTCAGAATGGCTTGAATATGCTTAAGAAAAGCCCCAGAAAAACCGGATACAATAAATCGGCATTAACGATGACCGGCGCTTTATCGGGTATACTCGGAGCTTCTCTGGCGATGCCGGGGCCGCTTGTGATGCTTTATTTGTCGCGTACAAATTTAAGCAAGGATGAAATTCGTGCGATCATGATTTCATTCTTTGTGTTTGCCTACATCGCCATTTTGATTTTGCAGGCTGCCGTCATCGGGGTTGAGCGTCAAACGTGGATCACCAGCGCTTATCTTGTCCCTGCAGCTCTACTCGGGGTTTTTGTCGGTCATCAGATTTCCAAAAAGATTAATGAGACAGTTTTCAAAGGCCTTATATTGATCATACTGATAATTACAGGCATCATGATGCTGATAAATCTATAAGTGAGACATATTCATGTTAACGGCAAAATATCCTAGGGCAAAACTGGCCCACACGCCAACCCCGATTGAGCGGCTACCAAGATTGAGCGAAGAAATTGGTGGCCCGACCATCTGGGTGAAGCGCGACGATTGTACCGGGCTTGCGTTCGGTGGCAATAAAGCGCGACAGCTTGAATATTATATCGGTGAAGCGGTGCGTGATAATGCCGATACCCTATTAATCACCAGCGCGGTTCAATCCAATTATTCTCGCTCCGCCGTTGCCGCCGCGAGGAAATATGGCATGGACGCTGAAGTGCAGCTGGAAGAACGTGTTCCTGACCGACCGAGCGAATATTATAAATCCGGAAACCCGTTTCTGTCCAAACTGATGGGTGCTCATACATTCACTTATCCCGAAGGTGAGGATGAAGAAGGCGCCGATAATGAGGTGTTCAAAAGGGCGGAGGAGCTCAAAAAGAAAGGTAAACGCCCCTATGTCATTCCCCTCGCGGGCACTCATATTCCGCTTGGTTCTCTAGGCTATGTTGATTGTGCGGAAGAACTTCTTGTTCAGGTTTCACAGCAAGATATTCCTATGGATGCAATAGCCTGTGCGTCAGGAAGTGGAACCACGCACGCGGGTCTTGTGGCGGGACTTCGCGCGTCAGGACATAAAGTTCCTGTGTATGGTATTTGCGTGCGCCGTGATAAGAGGTCACAGAGCGAACGGGTTTTCAAAAAATCAAAAATTGTCGCAAAAATGATCGGTTTTGAAAATATAATAGAGGAAGCGGATATCAAGTTAACGGATGCGACCTTAAGTCCCGGCTACGGCCAGCTCAATGACAAGGTCTGCGAAGCCATTGAGCTTGCGGCAACTTGCGAGGGATTATTGGTTGATCCCGTCTATACCGGTAAAGCGCTGGCGGGGCTTATTGATTTAATTCGGCAGGGCGTATTTTCTAAAGATCAAAATATCTTGTTTATACACACGGGCGGTACCCCTGCATTATTTGGTTATCCTGAATTAGTGTAATAATTGTAGACTCTTGGCTTCAATTATATAAAATCTGTTTTAAAGTGGAAAAAATTAGGCTATTGAGAAGCATAGAGCTTAATTTATTAAGCGGATCGAAGCATTTATGTTTCATCCAATCGGGGCGGGGAATTTTTTAGCCAACAAGAGTAAGGTTTAAATTAAGAATGTGTCCAGCTAACGTGGAAGACGGACACCAAAGGGGTTTTATCATCCCTATTGGTGGTGCAGAAGATAAAGACGCCAATCCATCTATCTTAAGAAAGTTTACGGAAATATCAGGTGGGAAAGATGCGAAAATTGTAATCGTTCCGACCGCGTCGCGCCTTGATGATACCGGTGAGCGCTACGAAAAAATATTTACGGATATTGGTGCTGGTGAGGTAAGCCACATTGACATCACCAGTCGAGAGGATTGTAACAATCCGGAATTTGCCAGCCGCTGCGAAGAGGCAACCGGCATTTTCATAACTGGTGGAAATCAATTACGGCTCGCCACCATTTTGGGCGG
>CAXBLS010000009.1:0-41085 GCA_963976585.1 uncultured Kordiimonadaceae bacterium | reverse complement strand
GCATTTCGCGCGCCAATCATAATCATCGATAAAATATCGCGACCAAAGTGGTCCGTTCCCATCAAATGTTCCAGCCCCGGTGCGGCAAACTTGCCCGGGATGTTAAGCTGGGTCACATCGTAGGGCGTCCAGACAAAGGATAACAGAGCCCCAAATACAAACAGAGAGGTAAGGACACTACCTATGACAAAACTGAGCGGTAATCTGGTCAATTAGTATTCCCTTCACGCAGTCTCGGGTCAACCGCCGCATAAAGAAGATCAACAATAAAGGTAATCATCACCACGGCGAACACCAGCAACGTTACAATCGATTTAACGACGATTAGGTCGCGTTGAACTATTGACTGAAACACAAGTCGACCAAGGCCCGGCAACGAGAAAATACTTTCGATAATAATCCCACCCGCTAACAAAAATGAAAACTGAAGACCAAGGATCGTTAATACCGGTATCATTGCATTTCGAAGCCCATGTCTTATAAGAGCCTGTCGCTTCGTGAGGCCTTTTGCCCTTGCCGTTCGAATATAATCTTCGTTCATGACCTCAAGTACAGAAGAACGCATAACACGGGAGAGAATAGCTGCTTGCGGCAGCGCAAGCGAGATAGCCGGCAATGTTAACGCTTTCATACAGTCTATGAAACCAGCGTCCCAACCGGGAAATCCGCCAGCAGAAAACCATTTTAACGTAGTGGAAAAAAGGAGGACCAGAAGTATGGCAAACCAGAAATTTGGTATCGCTACCCCAACCTGCGCCGCCCCCATAAGAGATGTATCAACCATAGATCCGCGTCTTGATGCACTGATTACGCCTACAGGTATCGCTATGACGGTCGAGAGAATTAGCGCGTATATTGTGAGCGGCAGCGAAACAAGTGTTCTTTCACCGATCAATTCTGACACTGGTATCCTATACGTATAACTTGTGCCAAAATCCCCACCTAACATTCCAGTGAGCCAGCCTACATAACGATCCCATGGCCCTATATTAAGACCGAGTTCCACCCTAAGTGCATCCGCAGCTTCACTACTACCAGAAAGTCCCATCATAAAGGATGCCGGGTCACCCGGAACCACTTCTATCATCAGAAAAATGACCACTGTGGCCACAAACAGGGTAATAAGCAACGAGAGAAGCTTTTTGCCAATAAAAGCCACCATCACTCTTCCCCTTCCATATAAACATCCCTCAGGTCGTTGGATCTTATGGGATAGTTGGTCCACATTCCTTTTACTTCGCGTTTCCAGACACCATATTTGCCAAGCTGGTATAGATACCCATTGACTGCGTCCTCAGCTATTTTCCGCTGGGCGAGTTTATAGAGACGGCTGGAATTTACAGCATCGGTGCTGACATCAATATCGGCTATGATTTGTTGAAACTCTGCATTGTCATAGCCAAAATAGTAATTTGGATTGGCGTAGATATTAATATCCATAGGCTCAACATGAGAAACTATCGTAAGATCAAAATTTCGGTTTCGTAGAACCTGATCAATCCACTGCGCCCATTCCATATTTTCTATTTCTATCTTTATACCAACCTGCCTTAATTGACTGGCAATAAGCTCACCCGTTCTTCTTGCATATATGGGTGGTGGCAGCTTTAGGCTCGCGACAAAACCATCGGGGTAGCCTGCTTGCGCCATTAATCTTCGTGCTTCGTCTAAATCATGAGGATAAAGTCCGGTCAGATCCACATAATCGGGATGACTTGGTGCGAAATGGCTTCCGATCGGCGCCGCATTTCCAAACATTGCGCCGTCAATGAGCTCTTCGCGATCAATTGCATGTGCCATTGCCTTTCTGACCAGAATATTATTAAAAGGCGATCTTTTATTATTTGTGGAAAGTATTGTCTCCCCCGCAGTCAGTCCTACAACAACCTCATAAGCGGGATCGTTGTTAAATAAAAATAAATTTTCTGGTGCGGGATAGTTTGGAAAAGTATCAATATCCCCCGCTTTCATGGCCGTATAGGCGGATAGAGGGTCAGTGATAAACTTAAAGCGCGCGCCCTCAAGGGCTGGCGAAGCGCCCCAATATTCTTCATTACGGATCAATTCCACCCGGTCGCCTCTTACCCATTTTATAAATTTGAAAGGACCTGTTCCAACCGGGTTAAAAGCATTGCTAGCGGCACTTTCTTCCGCGACAATAACTGCGTCTCCCAGGCCAATATTAAACAGGAAGTCCGGCCTTGCCTGATCAAGAGTGATCATGATGGTTGATGGATCAAAGATATCGATATTTACAATAGGTGCGAAAATGTATTTTTTAGCATTGGTTGAACCATCTGCGCGTGCCCGGTTGAAGGAATATCTAACATCTTCGGCGTTAAAATCATTACCGTCATGAAATTTAACCCCTTCCGCAAGATGAAAAATATAAGAGCGACCATCGTTCGATAATTCCCAAAACAAAGCCAGCCCCGGCACAACCTCACCGTGCTCATCAATTCGTACAAGTCCTTCGAAAATATTACCGTAAACTATTTCATCTATCGCTGCTGCGGCACCCGATGTTGGATCAAGGTTGGGGGGCTCCAGCTGCAAGCCAACATTCAAAGTCACCGCCAGAGCCATTTTTGACGTACTTAATATCATTAATATAATTAAGCAGAATTTTTTCATCAAACCACTTGCCTCACCGCGACAATAATTCCTTCTGGCGCCAACGTCTGTATTATTTCTCGCGTCTTTTGGGAAATTCCTTCTTCAATGATATATATTGGTTGTTTGAAATTGCTTGTTTGATTATTTTCAAGCGCAGATTTCAAAATGGTCGCTGCTTTTTGATTGGTTTTCTCATCAGTAAAACTCATATGGTGGAGGTTTTGCCCCAGAAACCCCGGCAGATGAACCGGATTGTCACCAGTTATAATGACAAATTTTTCTGCGCTAAAATTTAGAATTTTTTTCAGATTATTATATGTATCCTCACCCGCATAGGCACCATGATGCGCACCACCAGAATAAACATCAACTTTACCATTTGACCTCAGATGCAGCAGAGCGTCGGCCGCTTTCTCTTGCGAGTTAGTGGCAAATAACCGTGCCCGTAAACCGAGTACTAGCCCCGTTGCCGCCATTCCTAACGCAAAATCGCGCCTTGATATATTAAAGGATTTCTCAGTTATCATTCTGTTTCATATAATCCTTTCCACAGGACTATACACTAGCCTCAAGTGCATAATTATAAAAGGATAAATGACAACAAATTGAGAGGAATTTATTCGCCAGTGTCGTTTTTTATTTCTTCAGCAAGCCTCCGAAACTTTTGCTTGCCCGGTTCTGAAAGTCCTCGGTAAATTTCGATCACCAGTTTTTCATCGTTTAGCGCACGAGAATAACTAGGTTTCAAGTTCGACTTATTGGAAGCAAAACAGCTTAAAACTTCTTCTATTCCCATATCCATAAAACTGGCAAATGGTTCCACTTCAGTGACTTTGAGAGCACGATTACCACTGATAATATCTGATATACGAGTGTGTGGCAGTCCTAGCACTTCAGCTAGGTCTTTCTTCTTTTTCCCCAATTCGCGGATACGATCAGATATCCATGATCTTTTTTTCAAACTCATAAAGCACACTAAAGAACAAATTGAACCATATATCACGTACTATTATCGTAAAATTACATATGTTAATGCAAATAGTTACACATAATACCACCATCCAGAGAATAACGATAATTTAATAATCTTCATTGTATATAAGTGCGGGAAAATGGGATTAAAGTAAGTTAAAAAAGTAAAAGGCGGAAACAATGTTTCCGCCTCAAACTTGGAAGGTAATAATTAGAAAAACGACTTGATAAATCTGACCAGGTTGCCCACCTGGACATAATTATCATCACTAAAACCAGTTGTCTGATCAAATATTAACAAACCAATGGTCAGCATGATGATACAACAAGCACTATTAACAAAGCCCAAATACATTTTACAATCCTACAAACATAATACTCAAAATTTAAATTTCCCATTTTGATGCAAGAGCAAGCAAAACATTAAAAGATAAACTTTTAAACAAATGTATGCGAAAAGCGTGCCAATTTTAATTATATATGCAATAACAATCAGTTATATAGTTAATACTTTGTAACTAAAAAAGATCATTGTAAATATTTTTTACAGCAGCATTTCTCACTTCCCATTATGGGACAGATTATGGAGAATTTAGTCTGCGCTGTGCATCAGAAGCTTATATGCAGCAGACGCCATTACTTTGGCAGAATTAATCATGTCTTCCACCCCCACATATTCATCCGGTTGATGTGCAAGTTCGAGAATACCTGGCCCGTAAGCTATACAGTCTTTTAAATTGCCAATTCTATCTATATGTTTTTGATCATACGTTCCTGGTGAACATATCAATTCTGGCTTTTTTCCAAGCACCTCTTCAATAGAAGATGCCGTCGCCTTAACCACAGGTGCATTGCTGTCGGTCATGCTTGGTATAACCTCTAGCATATCCCGTATCTCAAATCGAAATCCTTCTCGCGAGTGTTCCAGCGATGATAAGATCTCAACCACCTCCCCTTTAACATCTTCTAGGTCTTCTTCGACCAGAAAACGGCGATCAATGATCATTCGGCAACTATCTGGCACGCACGGCGCTGGTAGGCCTTCGTTACCTTCAGTTTGTCCACCGTGAATACTGTTAATATTTAGTGTTGATTGTTTAGCACCTTCCGGCACAACAGGCATACTGGTATAGCGCGCGGCCATAGCGGGATAGAGCTTATCTTCAAAATCGGCTACTACTGCGCCCATGTGACGTACTGCACAGTCCCCAAGAAATGGCATCGAACCATGGGCGATCCGGCCATGGGTTTCAATCTCCGCCCACCAGACACCGCGGTGACCAAGACAAACCCGGTCCACATTAAGTGGTTCTGGTATGATCACATGATCCACCCGTTCTTTTGAGAAATACCCTTTCTCCGCCAAATAGGCTACACCACCAAGACCACCGGACTCCTCGTCGGCAGTGCCGGATATCTCAATAGCACCTTTAAGTGCAATCCCACTTTCTATCAACGCCTCAACCGCGATAATTGATGCGGCCATTCCGCCCTTCATATCACAAGCACCACGGCCATATACTTTGCCATCAATAAGTTCTGCAGCAAATGGATCTTTTGTCCAGCCATCACCAGTTTCAACAACATCTATATGACTATTAAAATGAACGCAGGGCCCATGCCTACCTGTTTCATAACGAGCAACCACATTGTAACGCGGGTAATCTGCACTATCACCTGGCGTGCCGTAAGCGCGGATATATTCAACCGTAAACCCGTGACCTTTCAGTCGATTACCAATATATTCAACACAAGCCTGATAATCATTCCCTGGCGGGTTAACTGTTGGAAATCTAATAAGGTCCTGACAAAGTCGAACAAGGTTGTCTTCAGCTCTTTCAATTATTTCGAAAACTTTATCTAGTTCTTGCTTACTCATTTCTTTGAATCCTATCTGGTAAGAGCAAAAAATTATAAGCATTAACCTTTTTTAACAAGTCTTTTTATCAAATCGGTGAAATTTTGATCTGTATCAAGTTAGTTTTTTGTGTATTTATTAGACTCGATTCACTAACAACCAAGACTTACATTCAGGAGGAATACCATGATCAAGACAATCCTAGTCCCTATCGGACACGACAAGGGTGCAGCGCAACGCGTTGCGCTGGCCGCCGAACTTGCAAATAAGTATGATGCCCATATTCAAGCACTGCATGTGCTGACACCAGCTGGTGATATGTTTAAATCCATGCCGGTTGAGGCTTATACAGCAGAAGCTTTCAATCAATATGAGAGAGATCTGCAGGAAGAAGCAAAGAAATATCGCGCAGTGTATGAAAAACAACTTAAGGCAGCAGGAGTTCGTTATGATTGGTGTCAGCAGCAGGGTAACATGCTTGACTTTCTTAATTTGCACTCAAGATCAGCTGATTTAACTGTTCTCACTCAAAAAGGTGAAAGCCTTGATGATATTATGAGTGTGATGCACGATTTCATCATTGAAAGCGGCTTACCCGTTATAGTGATACCTGAAGCAGGTGCTTCGGCCGATTATAAAAACATTCTCATCGCTTGGGATGGTGGCAAACAATGTGCGAAGGCAACACACGACGCACTTCCAATCCTAAAAAATGCAGACAAAGTTACCGTACTTACCATTGCAGAAGAGAATAAAAGTCAAATTCCGGAAGCCGATATTTGTATCAAGCTTTCCCGACACGGTGTAAATGCCGAGGCACTTACAGTCGCGGAGAGTGATTCAGTCGGCGGGCGTATTTTGGAAACAGCAGAAAGTATCAACGCTGATCTGATCATTTCTGGCGCGTGGGGTCACAGGAGACTACGTGAAATCATATTCGGAGGTGTTACCAAGAAGCTTTTGAGCAATCAGAAGTATTCAATATACCTCTCCCACTAACTCCCTCCTGAGTCGGAATTCCGCCGCAGTTTTAAGGACTTGCAAGTCCAAGAGACTGCGGCGATTTCTGGTTGACCGGATCACATCCTAATACTTTCAATAGCTCGAGAGAAGCTTGGTCCTCTATTCCCTCTGGTATAACTTTTAGATCCTAGTTATGTGCAGGTTGATAGTTAACAGAACAGAAATTGATCTTCCTGATCGGGCAAATGAGCCTCAGCTACAAACGAGTAAACGGGTTACATTCTAATAACCCATAGCTAAACCGTCTTTTCGTGGATCAGAACCACCAGTTAAAATTCCTTTTTCATGGTCAATCCAGATAGCTTGAGATCCTCCAATTGGTATTGGTGCAGGCACAACCTTATGACCTCGCTTCTTGATTTCTTCTATAATCTGCGCATCAATACCCGGCTCCACCTCCACTTCACCCGTTACAGGATTTGGAAAAAAACGCGGCAAGTCCATAGCTTGTTGGATATCATAACCAAAATCAATTAACCGAGTTAAAAATTGCATATGACCAAATGCCTGATAGGCGCCGCCCATGACCCCAAACGGCATAATCGTTCGACCGTTTTTTGCCAGCATTGCCGGTATAATCGTATGAAGCGGCCTTTTTCTTCCTGCAATCTCGTTTGGGTGACCAGTTTGCATTGAAAACCCGCGACCACGATTATGAAGTAGCACACCCGACTTCGGTGCCATGAGACCACTGCCAAACGCCATAAACAGCGTATTGATAAAACTCGCACAATTTCGGTCCTTATCCACAACGCTAATATAGACTGTATCCTGGTGATCTGGCAGTTCATAATCCGAAAGCGACCCAATTCGTTTATCACCAATGGCGTTAAAAATGCGCTCTATTGTGTCTTCGGATAGCATTTTATCCACTGGTACTCGCACATATTCAGGATCAGCCAGATACGCATCCCGATAATGATACGTCAACCGTCCCGCTTCTATCTCACGGTGAACGCGCTCTGCATCCAACGGCGAATTGCGACTACGTTTAAAGCGTTCCATAATTTTAAGCGCCATCAATGCAATTATACCCTGCCCATTTGGCGGACACTGATAAACATCGTAATCTCTAAAGCTCGCTGATATGGGGGTCACATAGTTTCCGCATGCCGCGCTGAAATCTTCAAGCGTATGAAGACCGCCCAAATCATGCAGATAGGAAACAATATCCTCTGCAACGGCCCCTTGATAAAACCCGGCCCGCCCCTCGGCTCCTATAATTTCAAGAGTTGTTGCTAAAAGTGGCTGATGGTGACGCTCTCCAATCTTCGGCGCCGTACCGTTTGGCATAAATACCTTTGCCGCAGCTGATAGTGGGTCAAGATAATCCTTTTTTTGCCAAAAATCAGTCCCAACGCGCGGTAGAATTTCATAGCCACCTTTCGCCAGTTCGATCGCTGGTATTAGAAGCTCGGATAGCTTCATTCGCCCATGATCACGAATAAGGGTATCCCAGGCATCAACCGCTCCTGGTATGGTAACTGCGTGGGGGCTTTTTTCACCAATTTCGCTTATGCCCTGCTCTTTATACCACAAAGGGTCGGCCATAGCCGGCGCCCTACCCGACCCGTTATAGGCGCGGTAGTCAGTGCCACCTTCCGGCGCATATATTGCAAAGCAATCACCACCAATACCAGTTGATTGCGGCTCGGCCACACATTGAACAGCACACGCCGCCACGGCCGCGTCCATTGCATTACCGCCAGCTTTTAATATCTCAATTGCTACCTCTGTTGCTCGCGGGTGCGACGTCGCCGCCATACCGTTTTTAGCAACAACAGGGTCCCGACCAAGTTCTTGAAAATATGTTTTATTTATGATCGTCAAACCACTTCACAACATGCTGTATTTTAGTGATCAGGTTTGATGGCCGCGCGGTAATTCCGTGGTATGACCCCGGAATTCGAACAAGTACCGCTTCCACTTCCTGCATTTTAAG
Organism: uncultured Kordiimonadaceae bacterium; assembly: GCA_963976585.1. Taxonomy (GTDB): domain Bacteria; phylum Pseudomonadota; class Alphaproteobacteria; order Sphingomonadales; family Emcibacteraceae; genus Pseudemcibacter. The sequence goes on along the minus strand of CAXBLS010000009.1, from coordinate 32,674 downwards.
AGCTTGATAATATTGCTCACTTTCCGACATTGGTGTGCGCATATCCAGCTCCCCCGTAAGCAGCATAGTCGGCGTTGTAACATTACCCACAAGTGATAACGGCGACCGCCGCCAATAGTTTTCCTGATCGTCCCACGGCATTGATCCAAACCAGTATTTGGCCGACGCAAGCGACATGTCCGAATACAGCGTGAAGCTGGTCCAGTTGATCACTGGCTTTGCAACGACTGCCGCCTTAAAACGGTCCGTTTTACCGATAATCCATGCGCTGAGCACACCGCCGCCGGAACCGCCGGTCACATAAAGCTTATCCGGATCCACATTTCCCAGTGAAATAACATGATCAACACCGCTCATCAGATCATCATAATCATTACTTGGATAATTATGATGAATTTCATTAGCAAAATCATAGCCATAACTGGTTGAGCCTCGCGGATTGGTATAAAGCACCATATAACCGTTATTGGCCATCAACTGTAATTCAGCCGCAAAATGTGGTCCGTATGCTGTAAATGGCCCACCGTGAATTTCTAGAATAAGCGGATATTTTTTCGCAGGATCAAAATCGGTCGGTTTTATGATCCATCCCTGAATATCAAGGCCGTCATGGCTTGATTTATACCAAACTTCTTCCACCTCACCGAGCTTGCGGTAATCAAGTAAGTCAGCATTAATATCGGTGATCTGCTCAACACGGCGACCATTGCGGCTGGCGACGGCAATATTGGACTGGTCCGTAGCATCGCCGTACGTCATGACAACGCGGCCATCTTTTGCCACATTAAATGTACCACCAGCATAAGGGCGTCCAAACCCGGCACTACCAATGCCACTCGTCACATCAACCATATCACCGTCCATATCGACCTTCGCAACTTTAATGTCTCCTTTATCGGTATATTGGAAATAGATATCGTCACCGACCCAATGAAAGGTACCGACACTGCGGTCAAATTCAGGGGTTAGAACTTTTTTATCCGATCCATCGACATCCATCACGTATAGCCTGTTGGTGTGATAGCCCATACGCTCATCATCTGAACCAGAATAAGCAATTTTTGATCCGTCCGGTGAAACAGCCGGATTGCCATCAGGGCCAAAGCGATCGGTGAGCACGACGATATCACCGCTCATAACATCCACCGAGTAAACTTCGCTATTTCTGGTTTCCATCTTGTGATTATCATGACGATTGGCGGAAAAATAAATTTTTGATCCGTCCCCTGCCCATGAAAGACTGGAGGTATGATTAAATTCACCAGTTGTTAATTGCCGCGGCGTTCCTCCCATGGCCGGAACAACAAAAATATGTGTCTTGCCCGGCTTCACAAAGCCACGACCATCATTTCGAAACTGTAATTCATTGATATAAATGGCTTTCTTCGCCCATTCCGCACCTTCTGGAGCCTTAGGAAGTGCGGCATAGGTTTCTTCCTTGCCCGGGACAAAAGCGCTAAAGGCAATATGCTGACTATCCGGTGACCAGGTAAGCCGCGATGCACCGTTTTGTAACTGCGCCACTTCAAATGTCTGGCCACTATCCAGAAAACGAACGATGATTTGGCTTTTGCCACTTTCATTGGACGTATAGGCAAGCTTGCTACCGTCCGGTGAATAACGCGGACTTGAATTATTATTAAGCCCTGTGGTCAACGGCCGGTGATTATCACCGTCTGGATCGATACGCCATAAATTACTGCGCTTGCGGTCAGTCATAATATCCATAAAAGTCCGCACATAGATAATCTCTTCACCATCAGGAGAAAACTGCGGATCACCCGCAATCTCAAGCTCAAAAACATCAAGCCAGTCAAAATTGCTCTTTTCTGCACTCGCCGCAAACGGCACCATTATCATTGTGAATATCGATAAGAAAATAGCGTTGCGCATCCCTCGCCCCTTTTGATTATTTTATGATGATTAAACTTAAACGTAAAACCCCGACCTTGGCAACAAAAAGCTCCAATGTTACTTTTAAGCAAGTGAAACATAGTTGACTTTAACGGTTAGCTTTGGCTTTCTATTGTCACTTATAGGAATCATGGAAACGAAATGACGAAAACAGCACTTGTAACCGGAGGAAATAGAGGCATTGGCCTTGAGGTTGTGAAGAAATTCGCAGCGCTTGGTTATAAAGTTCTGCTCGGTTGTCGAAATGTTAAACAAGGACTTGAGGCCGCCTACAGGCTTACAGGCGATATTGACGTGGTTGAGGTTGATCTATCCGACAGCGATAAGGTGCGAGCGCAAGCTGCGGCGATTATGGCTGATCATGATATTGATATCCTCATAAATAATGGGGCTATTTTGAAGGATGGCTCAACTTTGAGTGTTGAGAGGCAGGATTTTTATGACAGTATTCAGGTTAATCTAATCTCATGCTTCGATCTTATCCAGATGATCACGCCGGGTATGATAGAGCGCGGCTTTGGCCGCATTGTCAATGTGACCTCAGACTGGGGATCCTTTGCGGACGGGCTTACCGGACCAGCCGCCTATTCGGTGAGCAAGGCTGCGCTCAATGCCCTAACCATGAATATGGCCCATTCTCTTCCTGCTAACATAAAAGTAAACTCAGTCCACCCCGGCTGGATTAAAACTGATATGGGTGGTGACAGCGCCCCCCTTAGTACTCAAGAAGGTGCGAAGACCATCATCTGGCTGGCAACGCTTGCCGATGACGGGCCCTCGGGCGGATTTTTTAATCAAAAACAGCCCAAAGCCTGGTGATATCAACTTTTCCGCCGGTAAAGTTTCCAGTAAATAAAGGCGTTAAGTACAAATACAAAAATGCCTATGGCGATAAACCCGCCTCTGGGGAAATCACCAAACAGTCTCTCTGGATAGATTATCGGTAGTAAATAGTATTCTATGAAACCACCCGTATAGCCGGAGGCACCTGCCCGCTCCCTTAAATCATTTTCCAGATAAGTAAGTGGGCAAATCCATCCAAGAATGGCTATACCCCCACCCCACAAAAAGGCCGGCACATGAAACCATGCAATAAATGGCCAACGAAAAACAAGTAATCCACCCAAAGTAACGAAGATGATAAACAACAAATGAAGCATTACCAACATGTCCGCCAATAAATGAAAAGTCATCGCCTGTTCCAATTTATCTTGTGTCCGCTGCTAATCTAGCCCAATTTAACGAAATCTGGCAAATTCTTCATTTATTTATCTCAGCGACTGAGTAAATTTTCAAAACAATTGATCAATCTTGCCGCCTAAGCTATCTTTCGCCAATCATTGACTAAAAACAGATAAAACACTCATGATTTCAATTAGAAAAAGTACTGAAAAAGATCTGCATGATAAAACCATTACAAGGCTGACCGATCTGGTCAATCTGGTTTATGGTGAGTCAGAAGCTGACCTTTGGAAACCGGAAACATCGAGCCGTACTACTAAGGCGGAAATGAGTGGTTTTATTGTGCAGCAAAAATTACTGATCGCTGAATTTGATGGCAAAATTGTTGGCACCTGCAAGATCGGTGAACAGGACACTGAAATTTGTGAATTTGGCATGCTTGCCGCCGATCCACTCCATCGCGGAATTGGCATTGGTCGTGAACTTGTTAGTGCAGCAGAAGGCTGGGGCCGAAAAACAGGACATCAAAAAATGCGCCTTGAGTTACTCACCCCACGACATTGGAAAAATCCATCAAAAGAATTTTTGAAAATCTGGTACACACGTAGGGGCTACAATCCTTCCTACACAGTCCCTTTTGAGGAAGAGTTTGGCCATAGAATAAATGATTTCGCCACCGACTGCGATTTTACAGTATGGCTCAAGGATTTAAGTTAATTATCCCCAAGTATCAATCTCACGACCCTAAACAACATCGGGGTGTCAGAAAGCTAAAATCTTGAATTGGCATTTCTCAAAAAGCTCTAAAATTATGTAACTGCGGAACAGTCAACCCCAAATGTGCGCTTTACCTTAAACGATCATTCCGGTAATATGCCGCCAAAGATTTGAGGGAAAATGTTTTTCCAATTTGCAGAATTTGAAATTGATTTGGATAAGTTCGAACTTCGGCGTAACGGTACGCCCGGGCATATTGAACCACGGGTCTTCGACCTCTTGGTTTTACTTGCCAAAAACCCGGGCCGCATCATTACCCGCGACGAACTTATTGAAGAACTTTGGAAAGGGCGTATCGTTTCCGATGCCACTATTTCCACGACCATTAAATCTGCCCGAAAAGCTCTTGATGATAGTGGCGAAGAACAAAAATATATTAAGACCATTCGTGGGCGCGGCATTACTTTTAACGCTGATGTTCAATTCAGGGGAAGCGAGAATTCAATCGCTGGGACAGTCTCGACAGGCGCGATAAAATCACCTATGAAAATGCTTATGCTCATAGCTGGTGCTCTCGCACTGATTGTCATCATCCTTCTTGTCAATAGTTTTTCCCAGTCACCATCAACCGATCAAAGCAAGCTAATTGCTAACACGAAATCGAACGGCGCCTATAAAGTGGCGGTGATGCCTTTCATCGATATGAGCGAAAATGGCGATCAAGAATATTTTGCTACTGGTATGGCGGAAGAAATATTGAATCTCCTTGCCATGACACCCGGCCTTAACATGACTTCACGCACTACTGCTTTTTCGCTCAAGGATTTAAACTTGTCGGTCCCTGAAATATCACAACGTCTTGGCGTAAATTATATTGTTGAAGGCTCTATTCGTACCACTGGCGAACGCGTTCGCGTCAGCGCCCAACTAGTTGATGTCGCCGCCGATACTCAACTTTGGTCATCTAACTATGATCGAAAAATGACAAGTATTTTTGAAGTGCAGGACGATATCAGCGAGCAAATCGCGGGTGCACTGAAGCTGGAACTTGGCAGTAGGGCGAGAAACCGTGAAGCCCCGACTAATAATATGGCCGCTTATGACTTTTATTTGCGCGGCCATCAACTATTTTCAAGTCGCGGCACCTTCGGCGACAACGATCGCGTTGGTTATCTTGAGGAAGCCATTTCAAACCTTGAGCAGGCAACGTTACTGGATCCTAACTTTGCAGAAGCATGGGCCGAACTTGCAGGTGTCAGCATGGTCATACCAACATTTGATTCCGTTAAATATTCATTTGAAGAAATGGCCGTTCGCTCAAGCCTCTACATTGACCGTGCGCTGTCCTTAAACGAAAACCTATCGCAAGCTTGGGCCACGAAGGGATTTAATCACTTAGTGAGCCTCGAATTTGCTGAAGCAGAACAAGCGCTTCGTCGCGCAACCGAACTTCGAAACAATAATGAAACGGCTTGGTTATGGCTTGGCCTGACCTACACAACGTTAGGCGGAGCCGATAAAGCCGCATCAGCCATAGAACACGCTATTGAGCTCGATAGCAGTGTCACCGTCAATTATAATGTCATCGGTGCTGCTTCACATGGCGGCGGCGATGTAGCTCTTGCCGCTCACTACCAAAAATTGGCAGTTTTTGACCGCGGCTTTGAATTAGGTCGTATTGACACACTTTTGATTGCTCTGGATCCTAATTATGACGACATACGAGGACGGCGCGCCGCAGCACTTGAAGACGCCAAACGTTATATCGACTTTCTCGAAAAAAATACGGATCCAGAACGCGACCGTAAACTCGCACTTTACGTCGATGCATATCTTGATCCGTCGCTACGTGATGTTGCCCTGGAAGCCCTCGACAATGATATAGAAAACAGGCAGAAGTCAGCGTTCATTGGCGCGTATATGCTTGGTGCTGGTACCCGTATGGCACGACATCTTGAGCTCGGTACCGAGAATAACGGCCTTAACCTGCGGCGCATTTATAGCCCTGTTGGAAGACCCTTGTTTCAGCACAAGGCTTTCCGTGATTACCTGATCAAGATCGGAATGCTCGACTATTGGAAAAACAACCAATTCCCTTATAATTGCAGTGCAGTAGACATCAACGATTTTGAGTGTCATTAGATTTTTCAACATCTTGGAAACAAACCCGGAAGGGAAATATATTTCGATGAGTGAAAGCTGGGACGATTATGCGGATGACTGGGATCTTAATCCTGACGTGATCCGTTATGCAGATAACGCCTATGAAACATTAATCCGTGAGATAGACCTTGCCGGATTAAACATACTCGATTTTGGTTGTGGAACGGGATCACTGGCAAAAAAAATGGCTGCCATTGCTGCACAAGTGGTTGCAATTGATAAATCCGCGAAAATGATCGAGGTTTTGGCGGCTAAAAAAATCAACAATATAGAAGCTCTGGACCTTGACATATGCAAAGCCAATCTTAAATCCGTGCCAGCTTTTCGCCGGAAATTCGATCTGGTCACCGCATCATCCGTATTTAGTTTTGTTGCGGATTATCATGCCACGCTTAGCATCATCAAAAAACACCTTGCGCCAAATGGTCGCTTGGTTCAGTGGGATTGGTATTCAGATGGCACTGGAAATGGGTTTACCACCCAAATGATTGAAACCGCATATCAGGAAGCCGGCTTTTCTTCGCTTAAAATAGAGAAAGCGTTTGATCTAACCAGCGAACGCGGCACAATGTCTGTTATCATGGCCATTGCATCGCCACAATTTTAGCTAATCTTTAACTCTGTTTTAACGCCTTATTGTTATGGTCTGTTCATGAAAATTCAACGCGTCATTGGAACTTTGCTACTACCGTTATTCCTTGCGGCCTGCTCAGGCTCAGCGAATATGGATGTAGTGCGGGCTCCCTCGCCGGTTTACCCTGACGTCACGGCGTCGAAACCTGTACCACCCGTCAAGGTCGTCTCGGCAGGAAACTGCGTAGCCGAAAACGGTAAAGTCGGCAGACCTTATACGATCAGCGGCGTTCGTTATACACCCGCGAGAAATCCCAATTACGATAAAACGGGTGTTGCATCCTACTATGGAAAAAATCACCACGGCAATCAAACCGCCAATGGCGAACGCTTTAATATGAATGCATTATCCGCGGCTCATACCACATTGCCGCTTCCTACTTGCGTCAAGGTGACAAATTTAAAGAACAACAAGTCCATCATCCTGCGTGTCAATGACCGCGGCCCCTTTGTCAAAGGGCGCATTATTGATGTATCTTACGCTGCCGCCAAGGAACTTGATTTTATCGGCGCCGGCATAACTCAAGTTCGCGTCGAAGCGATGAATTAGCCAAAAGGCGGTACCTCGCGCTTTAAATCCGGTTCGTTGTGGATGAATATAAGCGCGACCCCGCAACGCAGATCACCATCTTTGTCGCGGGCACAATCATTAATAATTTCCGGCTTCAGATTTTTTGCTTCCAACTTTTCAATAAGCTGGTCAAGATCGCGGTAACCCACTTCAAAATTAATCGACGCCGACGCATTTGACAAAAACTGATGGTCAATAATCCAGCCGCCGACAGAGGTAATTGCGTCCTTCACCGTGGTGATAACACTATTTCGTTCCTTATCTGTTATTATCTCAAATCTTAAAAAATCCATTTCCATTGCATCCAAAACGTGCGTTTGCAGCATCATAATAGATACCAATCGGAAATATCTACCTTCGGCAGTTTCGGTCACAGTTTTCCGAGACTGCCATTTTTTTCAGGCGCATTTCCTCCATAGAAAGCCGAATGACCTAAATCAAATCGGTGCGCCTGAAATCTATTCCAGCGGTACTGTACTATTAAAAATATCCTTATCGTATAGCCAGCGGCCATCGGTCTGCTTTTTCCAAATCACAATAGTATTCCCCTCGTCATTGATGACCGTACCATCAAACAATCCCAGCTTTGCTTTATATCGTCCTACTTCAATGGCGGTATCACCATGAACTTCTAACGATATAGTCTCCAGATCCAATATATATGGATTTGCAAATGCCAGATCACCTTCGATCATCTGTCTAATACCGGACTGCCCCTTTGCTTGGATCCGGTTAGGTGGATAAACCGTTGCATCTTGAGTGTGTACGCCCAAAACCATATCAACATCCCGAAGCAAATATCCCTGCTCATATTTTATATTCTGCGCATCAATAGCTGCGCGCACACTTTGGTCGGATTGCTGCGCATTGGCGCATCCGAAAAGCAGAATGCCTGCTATAATCAAATATCTCATGGAAGCTCTCCTTGTTATTTATGATCATCGCTCATTTGTGGGTCCGTTGCCCATTCAAGATCAAGCACATTCATATAATCAAAGGATTTATTATGTGCTGTGGCGATAAATGGTAATAATGCAAAAATAAGTATACGTTTCTTCACTTATCTTCCCCCTCATATTTTGTTTCTATAAACAGGAATTTTATTGTCGTCTCACCAATATTGATAAGCTCATGCCAATTGACACCGTTACTTTTGCCTGAATTTCCGGTGATACTTGTGCTTTCAAATGTCCCGCGCTCGCTTGTCACTCGCAAAGTTCCACCCGAAACCACATAGGTAAAATAAGGCCCGTGAGTATGACGGTCCTGCCCAACACCAGGTGGGTATGTACAGGTTCCTGTACGGATCTTATCATCTTCGTAAAGCACCTCACAAACCGGTTTACCCTTCCAGCCTGCCTCAATGGTATCCGGAAGCTTATCCTGAGCCAGCGTTGATATTGGAAGTATTAATATGAGAACGAGTAGTTTTTTCATGATCCACCCCGCTAATTCAAATTAGTTGCTTTTGATTTCGGTTAAAATCACATCGAGAACCAATTTCATATTGTCGAAAATTTCTTCGTCGATGATACCACCAAAAGCCGGAGAAAGTAATACGCCGTCGCACACTTGATAATATGATTTTTCGTCGCTAAGAATGACGCTATCTGGTTCATCATAGAAATTGCTATTTTGCACAATATGATATTCCATCAAAAAATCTTCACGGCTTTTCAGGTAAAAGTTCATATCAGCTTGTCCGGCGGTGCTTTTAAAGGATGCTGTTATAACTTTTAATTTTTCTTCATCATAATATGCATCAACCTCTGCCCCACCCATGGCGCGCGCAAAATTGGCTTCGAGTTTTTCTTTTCGCAAACTTGAAAGATCGGCGTCAAGCATAGAGTGAAGCCCAGGTCCCGTGCATTCTTCAGAAGATTGCGCAAAACTGTTTAACGAAGAAAAAAGTGTAATAAGAAATAGTATTAAAATTTTTGTCTTTAACAACACAGGTTATCCTTAAGTTAAATACTCTTGGATATTCCTTTTAAAAGTCCTCGCCCTCAAAGGCAACAACTTCACAAAAAGAAACCAGCAGTAGCGCTTGTCGACATTCGGCTTGAGCGTCACTTTGGCTGTCAAATTGGCCCACAATAAGGCGATTGAAATTTCTTCCACGTACAGATGCCTGAGCGATTTTGATAGGCTTGCCTTCAATAAGCACCGATATTTGTCTTGTAAGTGCGGCAATTCCAGGTTCAATGCTCTCACGAAGTTCATAGGAAGCTAGATGGAGGCCGTACCCACCGTCCGGTGCTGTGGCGCGTGGCATGTTTGCCGATGCATTCTCAGAGGCCGCTGCAATCTGGCTTTCATTTGCTTGCTCAAGAAGTTGCTCACGCTCTTCGACTTCGCGTCTTGCAGCTTCAAGTTCTGATTTAAGTGCACTATTTTGTTCCGCCAGAGATTTAAGTTCGCGTTCTGCAGTTGCGATACGCATACCCTGATTAATAAGTGCCTGATCTTTCTCTGCCAGAAGTTCTTCGGCAGTTGGCTCAGCAGGCGCCATCATCTCAGCTTGGCTTACGTCTTCAGATACTTCAGCATTGTCAGGATCATTCATTCCTCCACCGAGAAATCCGTCTACCGTACTGCATGCGCCCAGTAGCATTACAAACGACAAACCGGCAATATTTCTACTAAATTTTATCCCTAATTCGATCATTTAAGCAACTTTCCTATCAATGGTTATTAAATTAACCATAACTGTTAACCATAAGAATAATCAAGGTAAATCATTAGCAAGCTCACTTAAAACATTATTTTCAAGAATAAAATAAACAATGGTCACCAGCAATCAAATCTATCCATCAAATTATCATTCTTTTACCGCTTATTAACCGCACTCTGCGAGAATGCCGGTAGTTGGAGAAACCTAATGAGAATTGCCCTTATAATCGCAGTACCTTTTGTCATATTGCTGAATGGATGTGCAAAGACTATGAATGAAAATGAGTGTCTTGTCGCCGACTGGCGAACAATTGGTTATCAGGATGGTAGCCAGGGCCGTTCGGAGCAGTGGCTTGAACGCCGCGGCGAAGCCTGTGCCGAATTTGGCGTCGCTCCAAATATGGAGGAATATCTAGGTGGTCGAGTGCAAGGACTAAGTGCATTTTGTCAACCTCGGCGCGGTTTCGATATGGGGCTTAGGGGCAACCGTTATGATAATGTTTGTCCGCAAAACCTCGAAGGAGCGTTTCTTTATGCCTATCAAGATGGGCGCGGACTTCGTGACCGACGAGCCAACGTGAACGCAATCGAGCAGGAACTGAATGACACTATTGGCGAACTTGATGCGCTTGATAAACAGATCACCGCTGATACCGTATTTCTCGCCACCGGCGAAATAACGGCTCAGGAACGAATTGATCTGGCTTTAAATCTAAAGGATATGGCTGAAAGAAGTGGGCATCTTCATGAACGTTTACCGCAGATAGAAGCGGATCTGAATGCCGCTCATTACGATCTTGATCAGTACCGCGCCAACATAGCACAAAAGTATCCTGGCGCGGTCTAGTTCTATTTAATCAATAGCAATTATTTTGTCGGTGGTTTTGGCTTGGTTTTGGCAGCTTTTGCTTTGCCTTCCATTTTCTTCATTTCAGCTTTTGCTTTAGCTTCTTCTGATTTGCCTTTATCAGCCTTTTTGTCCATCATCTCTTTTGCTTTTTCCGCAGATTGTGGTGCGGCTTGGAATGCTGAAGCATTTGAAATTGCAAAACTGGTAGCAACAACGGCCATCGTGATAACTTTTAAATATTTTTTCATTCTAAACTCCTCTGTTGAAAAACAAAAGTTGGCCTTATATTGAGGCCATTTAAAGGCAAATATTTAAATACAGGAATTCAACTACCAAGGAATCAACGTGTATCCTTGTGATTGCAACATTGCATGCGCGGTCATTGCCGAAAGTGAAAACTTAACACCTGGCAGAATATTTTCCCGGGTTACCCCACGAAAAGCAGCCGATTGTCCGCAAATATAAAACTCCACCCCTTCTTTTACCAGCGCCGCAATAACGCTGGCATTGGCATTTTTAACCCCGCCATGGTGTTCCGCGTAATAAGCGTCCTGCGTCACATCAAGCGATGTCGAGCCATGTACAACAATTGCCACTTTAATATTTTCCTGTGGGTGTCCCGCATCCACATGCATATTGATAAATCGCGCTGCACTCAAAAAAGTGCTATTCACTTTCCCACTCTCTGCTCCGGTGTAGGTATCGTAAACCACTTTAAGCACCTTATCTTTCGGCACCGCCATATCCACGTCAACGCGAACAGTGGATGCAAAATCGAACACTGGTCCCGATATTTGTTGAGCATTCGCCGCCAAACTAAGAATCGAGAGTAAGGCCATAATGATAACGGTCTTCAAGGTCATAATATTTTCCTTTAATAAATTAATTCGCCTTGATCGCTTCTTGATTAGCCTCATCATCGGGAAAATAATAAAACCCAGCGAACATTATGCCTTCAACTTCTTCATTATCATCGGAAAGAGGAAGTCCAATAATACTGTAATCAAGATATTCTTTCCGTGACCAGTTTAATTCACCTTGAAAAATATATGGTCGTTTGTTTTCAACCACCCAATCATAACGTTTCTTAGCATGTTGATGAAGCAGCGGAATTTCATCAAGATATTTTCCGGTCAAATCACCGTCAGTTACTTTTACGTTCTCCGACCCAATCAACGTCAGTTTATACCGACGCGGGCTTTCTTCGACGCGCACAAGGGTAATGTGCGGCAAAATAGAGGTAATATCGGCTGGATTAATGTCTTCTCTGGATGGTAAAGCGCGATCACCTCTAATTTTAAGCCAATACTCGTAAATACTTCTCATTTTAACATTTGAAATGTCGTCTATTTCAAAATCGTCAATAAACTTACCGTCTGACATCATCTTTGTCTTTCATAATGCCCCTCACAATTCAGGTGTGGATATAGCGGGTTATTTTCCAATGTCAACACTTGAACGGCGGTAAATAATCGGGTAAAAATAATACCCTTACTTTTCAGTTGGTTAGTTGCGTCGATTTTTTTGAAAAATCAGAATTTCAGTGTGAAACTTTCGCGATAGTTCTATTCGTAAGCTGATTTAATCCAAAATTTCCTTGTAATAATTATAGACATTTAGACCGGTGATTTTTTCTACATCATCTTCGGGTAGCCCGCGTTCCACGAGTTTATCCCAAACTACTTCCATACAACGCGGCGAGTTTAGTTCTTCAAAATAAAGCGGCACACGGCGCACATCAAAGCGCGGCCCCTGCTCTCTTTGCATTTCCTCAAGATATTCCGGTGTCACCACAAGGCGGCGATGATCGCGATCTGAACCGATACAGACATGATCAATGCCAACAACATTAACCGCGTGCATGATATGATCAAAATAAAGCTCAACCATGCCGTAACGCTCAAGGGTCATAAAAGTGCGCATTTGGGTCATGCCGACGACGCCACCTTTATCCGCCACGGCTTTTAGTGCAACATCCGGCATTGCTCGCGGATTCGGGTTAACATCAGCGCAGGTGGTATGGGATATATGAATAGGTCGCGTTGATATTTCCGCGGCATCAAGAGTGGTTTGCACATTTGCATGGCTAAGATCAATTATCATGCCAATGTCATTAAGCTTTTCAATCAGTCGTCCGCCAAAATCAGTGATGCCCGAACCATGTCGCTCCATGCAACCGGAGCCAGCATAATTCTGATAATTATAAGTAAGCTGACAAGAACGCTGACCAACCCCGTAAAACGCATCCACATTATCAAGATCACGCATAAAATGATCTGAATTTTGTGTCAGATAAAAAATTGCCATCTTGCCTTCGGCGCGAGCCTGATCGATATCGGCTGTGGTCGTTCCTTTAAGGTAATACTGTGATTTTTCTTCTATGTGACGGTCAAACCATAACATCTCTTCAAGGGCAGATTGGAAGCCACCCTCAACCGAAATATTATCCTGACGCGGGTTGCCACACGTGACCGTTATACTACGCATCCCAGCAGCCAGAATTTCTTCGATCAACTCATCCGTAAAAGTGTCCCGGATTTCGCCCATGGCATCGATAACAAGCGCATTTCGCTTCGGGTCCCACGGTTTTCCGACCAGTGCCGGAGTAAAGTTTGGATCGGTGGCTTGCGCAAATGCACCGCTACCAAGAGCAGCCATAAGTGGTAGCGCCGCCGCGCCTGCCATAAATTCTCTTCTTTTCATTTTTGTCTCCCATAAATTCTATGAGATCACCCTAAATGAAAAAAAGGCGTCCATCAAGAACGCCTTTTATAAATTACGCTTGTGTCGTTTATTTGAACTTCAAAAACGGTACCAACATTGGTTTGCGTTTCTGATAATCTTTGTAGTCCTCACCGAGAGCCTCTTCAAGATCCTTTTCTTCATGTGGTATCGAGATCAGTATCTGTGCTGTAAATAATGTCGCAAACAGCATATGCCCCACGGTCATTGTCGGTGTTGACCAGAAAGCAATAACAAAACCAGTATATATCGGATGGCGAACCAACTTGTAAAAAAACGGTTGAACGAAGTCCAATTTCGGCATTTCGTGGCCTTTGAAATTACTATAAATCTGATGAAGGCCAAACAGTTCGAAATGATTAATTAAGAATGTGGAAATAAGTACGACACCAAATCCAGCAAGCAACACAGCCCACAGAACCATGATCCAAGTGCTATCCGCTGTTTGCCAGATTACTTCAGGCATCGGTCGCCAGTACACATACAGTGCGATCAGACAAAGACTGGAAACAAGGACGTAAGTACTCCGCTCCGCTGCTTTTGGTATTATTTTAGTCCATCCTCTTTTGAACCATGGCCGTGCCATAACACCGTGTGTTAAAGCAAATATTGAAATAAGAGCTGTGTTAATCACTAGTGCCTGACCGGTGGAGCCTACTTCGCCACTGTCGATTGTTTTGCTCACATACGGAAGCATGTCAAAATTGCCAACAAAGGCTATTAAATAAAGAAAGCTTATAAAGAAAAGCGCGTAACTTACCACGCCATACAACAATATTAGTAGTTTACCCATAGTTATTCCCCTCATAGGTTTGTTTATTCGAAACTTACTATTCTAGGATTTTTTTATTATTATTGATGGGAACGTTAGCAGATTATTGATTTCTACGCAAATTTCAAAAAAAAGGCGCCACAACGGGCGCCTTGGTAAATCTATTAATATTTTTCTAACCAATCACTTCTTCATAAATTCTCAAGACATTAAGCCCCATGACGCGTTCTAATTGTCGCTCAGAAAGACCGCGGCGCTTTAATCCGTCCCAAATGACTTCCATCCGGCGCGGACCATTCAAATCTTCGAAGTAAAGCGGATATTCCGCCGGATCGATATGCCCCTCTTCCCTTATCAGTTCTGCGATATAATCTTCAGACATACTAAGCCGACGGTGATCACGATCAGAACCAATGCAAACATGATCAAGACCACATACATCGATTGCATGCATAATATGATCGAAATAGATTTCTGTATTCTGATCTGTCGTTACAAATGGACGCATTTGAGTAAGTCCGACGACACCCCCCTTTTCTGCGAGTCGCTTCAAAATACGGTCTGGTACATTGCGAGGATGGTCGTAGAGGTCTTTACAACACGTATGGGAAATAATTATTGGAACTTTCGATGCTTCAACAGTGTCAAGCGTTGTCGCTTCATTGGAATGGCTTGCATCCACCAGCATGCCAACATCATTCATTTTTTCCACCAGCTCATGTCCGAACATGGTAAGTCCAGAACCGTTAATCTCTTCGCAACCGGCACCAGCCCAATTTTGGTGATTATAAGTGATCTGACTTGAACGAAGTCCCAGATTATAAAAGACATCAACATTGTCAAGATCACGACGAAAGTGGGTTGAATTTTGGGTAAGATAAAAAACAGCCATTTTATTCTGTTCTCTTGCTACAGCGATATCACCTACCGTGGTGGTGCGCATATAAAACTGCGGTTTGCTATCTAGAAAACGATTATAATATAGAAGCCATTCCATGGTCAGATCATACGCTTCCTGCTCCTGCACCTTTGGGTCACAAAGGGTCACACAGATAGAGCGAATACCACTATCGAGCATTTCTTGTACGAGACTATCTTCATAAACTTCACGCAGTTCACCCATGGCATCAAAAATCAATGACTTTCCGTTCCATGGTGTTCCCGTGGCTTCGGCAAATGAAAAATTCGGCAGGATGGCAGTGAGCGGTAACGCCGCCGCTCCCGCTAGAAATTTACGTCTATCAATCATATTACGCTCCTTTTATTCGTTATTTAGGCTCTGATCTTAGCAGTCCAAGCCTGAGAATAACAAGGCTATTTTCATTAATCATTTGACATAAGCTACTTCTATATTGTTATTATATAACCTTGATTATAAAAAAATAAATGCTAAAGGGCGTCAGGCATCGAAATTTGACATGGAGCACACAAAATGACTGAACAAAAAACCACTTCAATTTCCAAACGCGACTTTCTACAAACCCTTGGAATGATTGGCGGATCTGCCGCTGTGATGACAGCCCTCAACGGATTTGATCATGCCTTTGCTTCCGATATGACTGCGCCACCAGAACTTTCAACTTCAGGTAATGGAAAGAAAATCATAGTCCTCGGCGCGGGCCTCTCTGGTATGGTTGCGGCACTTGAACTTAGCAAAAAAGGCTATGACGTCGAACTCTTGGAAGCGCGTGACTTTGCCGGTGGACGTACCAGTTGTTCCCGTAAAGGAACGAAAGTAACCCACGCTACTGGTGAAACACATACTTGTGATTTTGAACATGGACAATATTTGAACCATGGTGCATGGCGTATCCCAGGACAGCATCATTCAACACTTCATTATTGCAGAACTCTTGGTGTTCCTCTCGAAGTTATGCTCAACCACAGTAGCCAAAGTTACGTTTATTCCGACTCCATAGAAGGTCCACTAAAGAATAAGCGTATACGCCGTATTCACATGGAAGCCGACAGAAAAGGCCACGTTGCGGAACTTCTGGCCAAATGTGCTTCGGGCGGAGCTCTTGATGACATGCTATCGGCTGAAGATATTGAAAAACTCCTCACCTATCTAAAAGGAATGGGGCTTATCAACAACGAGACCTTCGAATATCAGGCAAATCAGGTTCGCGGTTATTCAACATATAAAGGTGCCGGTGAAAATTACGGAACCCTTTCCGAGCCGTATGGCTTAAGCGAGCTTCTAAATCTAAACATGGAAACCCGTGAACTAACATCAGATCATCCGACTTGTATGTTCCAGGCAGTTGGCGGTATGGACGCTGTTTCATTCGCTCTTCGTGATGCTCTTCCTCGCGGCGTCATGAAACTGAATAAAGAAGTGACCAAAATTTCACAAACCGACGATGGAGTTTCAATAGACTATAAAGACACCAAAAGCGGCCGCGAGAGAACAACAACCGGTGACTATCTAATCTCCACCATCCCGTTTGCAGTTGTTACCGAAATCGAGAATGATTTCAGCGCAGACATTATAGAAGCAATGAAAACCCCTGCCCCGAGCCAGGTGGCAAAATTCGGTCTTCAGATGAAAACACGCTTCTGGGAAGTCGAAGACATGATTTATGGCGGAACGTCAGCAACCAGCATGGCTGGCAATATCGCTTATCCATCCGCTGATCTTCACGGCACAAATGGTGGCGTAATACTGGCTTCTTATTTGTTTGGTGGTCGCTCTACTAATTTCAGCGCCATGAATATGGACGAGAAAATCGAATACGCCCTTTCCATCGGGGAACATATTCATCCGGAAAAATACCGCGAAAACTTCAATGGTAAAGCCGCTGGCATTATCTGGCAGGATGAAAAATATAATAAATCCGGTTGGTCAAGCTGGCGTGGGGACAGCATCAAAAAACTGCCAACTATCCTTAAAGGTGAGAACCGCGTTCTCTTCGCTGGGGACTGTATCGCACCGCGTCTATCAGGCTGGATGGCTGGTGCCATCGAAGGTGCATGGCTCACCATTGCCGAACTCGACAAACGGGTTGGTATGGGATAAAATCTAAACCATGGCAATCAGTTTCAAGTCATATGAGGCACGCGATAAAAATGCGTGCCTTTCTCTTTTTGATCAGAATTGTCCCGACTTCTTCGCGCCCAATGAACGAGAAGAATATGAAGGGTTTTTAGATACTAATCGATCCGAATACCTGCTTTGCACTACAGAGGGTCAAATAGTTGGCGTTTTCGGCATATTTCCTAAGCGGCCGGGAGAGTGCAATCTTAATTGGATCATGCTGAGCCCGAATACGCAAGGCATGGGACTTGGTACATTGATTATGGATGAAGCACTCAAACAGGCAAAAGATATAAATGCCAGCGTGATCCACATAGCCACCAGTCAGGTCGCCTACAAATTTTTCGAAAAATTCGGTGCTGTAATCGTTCTAGAAACCGAAAATGGATGGGGCCCAGACATGCACAAGATAGAAATGGAACTACAACTGTAGCATATTTTCAGACATCGAAATTCTGAAGACTTTTTGATTGTTATATTATATCATAGATGTTATGTCTCACCCTTTATTGTTTAGGGACTTATGGGACAACAAGATGACTGATAGTTTTAAAGATTTTAGCAAACGTGATTTTCTGCAAGCACTTGGTTTAATGGGTGGTTCTGCCGCCATGATTACTGCCATGGCTGGTTTTGATAAAGCCCTAGCTTCCGACATGACCGAGCCGCCAAAAATGTCTACTGATGGCAAGGGTAAAAAAATTACCGTCCTCGGCGCCGGACTTGCCGGCATGGTGCTTGGTATTGAACTTGAGAAAAAAGGCTATGACATTGAAATTCTTGAAGCACGTAGCTTTGCCGGCGGGCGATGCCAATCTGCTCGAAAGGGTACAGTTATTCATGAAATAGGTGGTGAAAAACAAGTTTGCGACTTTGACAATAACCAATATTTGAACTTTGGCCCCTGGCGTATTGCACAAGAACATCATTCAACCATACATTACTGTCATACACTTGGTGTCGAACTTCAACCAATGATCAATGAAAGCGCCCAAACTTTCATTTACTCGGAAAAAGCAGAAGGACCGCTTAAAGGAAAACGCATCCGTCACCGTCACGCTGAAGTTGACCGAGCGGGAAATATTTATGAACTGTTGGCAAAATGCGCATCCGATGGCTCTCTTGATGACAAAATGACCGCGGAAGACCGCGATAAACTGCTGGAGCATTTAAAATCAACCGGACTCATAAATCGCCGCGAGCTAAACTATGGCGCTGGACGCGCCCGAGGATTTGATAGTTACCCCGGGGCAGGAATGAATTTCGGTGTTTTGTCCGAAGTTTATAATTATTCCGATCTTCTCAACGTTTCAGTGGGTACACGTTGGGATACCTCCGATCATCCGGCCGTTATGTTCCAACCCGTTGGTGGCATGGATATGATTGCAAAAGCAATGTATAAGGCCCTCCCTCGCCGCATGGTTAAATTCAATAAGGAAGTTACAAAAATTTCCCAGACTGAGGACGGTGCACAAATCACTTATTTCGACACTCAATCCGGCCGTGAAAGCGTCAGCATCAGCGATTATTGCATCTCAACTATACCGTTTGGTGTTCTTAATCAAATCGACAATGATTTTGCCCCAGAATTGGTTGACGCACTAAAAAGTCCGCGTAGCGCGCCTGCTTATAAAATTGGCCTTCAGTTTGATCGCCGCTTTTGGGAAAAAGATGAAATGATCTACGGCGGTGTCACTCAAACCGACATTCCGGGCAACCGGATCATCAGCTATCCTTCAAATGATCTTCACAGCCCACACGGCGGAGTACTTCTTGCTGATTATGAATTTGCAGCTTCTGCTGTCACCAATTCAAATCTTTCAAATGAAGCAAGAATTGAACATGCGCTGGCGTCGGGCGAAAAGGTTCACCCGGGTCTATATCGCAAATATTATAACGGCAAAGGCATATCCATGGCCTGGCACAAAGAAAAATACTCCCTCGGGGGCTGGGTCGGCTGGTCGCGGCGCGGCCGCGAGCAAAAACTACCAACCGTTCTTAAAGGTGAGCGGCGTGTGCTCTTTTCAGGTAACGGAATTACACCAATTTTAGATGGTTGGATGGCAGGTGCAATCGAAGGCGCATGGTACACGATGGAAGATTTAGATAAGCGTGTGGCTCAAAGCTAACTCGCCCCTTGCAATATCATTCTAATCCCCTAATATATTTTTTTAAAAATAATAGGGGACAGCATGTATAGCAATCAAAAATTTTCTGATTTCACTAAGCGTGATTTTCTAACACGGATCGGCATGGTCGCCGGCACGTCGGCAATGATGACAGCAATGGCGGGATGGGACCGGGCCATGGCGTCGACCATGACAGAACCCCCAAAAATGTCATCAGAGGGAAAGGGTAAAAAGATCCTGATCCTTGGCGCAGGAATTTCCGGTCTGGTTTGTGCTATGGAGCTGATAAAAAAAGGCTATGAAGTTAATATCCTTGAGGCAAAAGATCACTCAGGTGGCCGCTGTATGACAGCCCGTAAGGGGACTGTTATTGAGGATGTTGGTGGTGAACGTCAGGTCTGCGATTTTGAAAATAATCAGTATCTGAATGTTGGTCCGTGGCGCATACCACCAGAGCACCATTCCACCATTTATTACTGCAAAACTCTTGGTATTGAACTTGAGCCTTTCGTGAACAAGGCTTTTTCCGCCTATTATCATCAAAGCAAAGGTGAAGGACCTCTTGTCGGCAAATCTCTTAGACAATCGGACATTGATATTGATCGCTCTGGTCATGTTGCAGAGTTACTGGCAAAATGTGTAAATGATGGCTTTCTTGATCAAAAACTGACAAAGGAAGATCAGGAACGCTTGCTTGATTACTTGAAATCTACGGGATTGATTGACAGACGCGAGCTTAATTACCGTGCTAACCTCGCCCGTGGTTGGGAAAACACGCCGACGGTCGGAAACGATATGGGCAAGTTGTCTGATCCCTATAAACTTACCGATCTTCTAGAAATTAAACTTGGTGCTGGACACGAAGAACGCGATCATCCACCAATGATGTTCCAACCAAAAGGCGGGATGGACCATATTCCCCGCGCCATGGAAGCAGAGTTGCCAAATGGCACAATTCGCTTTAATTCAGAAATCACCGAGATAAAACAATCAGATAACAATGTATCGGTCACTTACAAGGACACAAAATCAGGAGAAGTAGAAACCGCGACAGCCGACTACGCCATATCCTGCCTCATTTTTCCCGTTCTAAATAAAATTAAAACAGATTTCAGAGATGATGTGATCGCAGGTCTCCGTGCTCCTTCATCCTCTCCAATTGTGAAAAATGGTCTTCAATTCTCTGAGCGATTTTGGGAAACCCGTGAAGAAATTTATGGTGGTATAACCGCAAACGATTTCGACGAAAGCGGTACCATCAGTTATCCATCCAGTGAATTTTTTAGTGATAAAACAGGAGTACTCCTAACATCCTATGCCCGACGGGGTGGTGCAATAAAGCTTGGCAATAAATCTATTGCTGATCGGATTGAAACAAGTCTCGGTATTGGCGAGCAAATTCATCCAGAATATTTCCGGAAATATTTTAACGGTAAAGGCATTTCTATGGCCTGGCATAAGCAGAAATACGCCCTCGCCGCGTGGGTTAACTGGTCACGACGAAATATCGGTCTAAAAATGCCGCCGCTGATGGTGGGAGAGAGCAGAGTTTTATTTAGCGGCAACGGTATGGCCCCGTTACACCGGGGTTGGATGTTCGCCGCCATTGAAGCTGCTTGGCACTCAATTGAAGACCTGGATAAACGGGTCGCCAAAGATTAAGCATGGCAACCGCCTTTACCCATCCATTGGTACCAGTCGTTGCTGCCTACCTTATCGGGCGCGATAAAATACCAACACGGGTACTTGTACTTGCGTCATTCGCATCAGTGATACCTGATCTCGATGTTATTGGGCTTCGTTTTGGTGTTTCGTATGGTGACCAATTTGGCCACCGTGGGTTTTCCCATTCCATATTCTTTTCCGCCTTTATTGCCGCCATGTCGCTTATGTTTTGTAAAAACCTTAAAGTCAGCAAAATTCTTTGTTTCGGATTGATTTTTATCGGCGCCTGTTCCCACGGTGTTCTTGATGCGATGACCAATGGCGGTGGTGGCATTGCTTTCTTCTGGCCCCTTACCGATGAACGTTACTTCTTTTCTTGGCGTCCTATTGAAGTCAGTCCTATAGGCATTAGAAGTTTTATTTCCCCACGAGGCTTTAATGTGCTGATTAATGAATTTCTGATAATCTGGCTACCTGCAATGGCTATCGTCTTTTTGGCAAAAAGAAAACTTCAAATTCTCTCTAGATTGGCTTATAAACGAAACAAATAATTACGGAAACAACCATGTCTTTAAAAAATATTGATAATAAAGTTTTCAGCTATAAAACATTGCGGCTGATTATGGTTTTGTTCGGCAGCTTTCTGATCACTTTTGGCGGTGGCTATGCCTATTTTATCGCGAAAACAGTTGGCGTAAGCCATCTTGATCAGGTCACATGGCCTTTCTTCTTTGCAACGGCGTCTGTTCCCGCAGGAATATTTATGTGCATCGTCGGTAAAAACATCAAAGAACCAATCATCAAAGACGAGGAATCGTCCGATTAAACCCAAAGCCGTCATTAGCTGGAGTACGGGTAAAGATAGCGCATATGCCTATTATATTGCAAAACTATCAGGTGATTATGACATTGTTGGCGCCCTCACCACCATTACAGAACAATATGACCGGGTTTCCATGCATGGGGTACGGGTATCACTTCTGGATCAGCAAATGGAACGCCTTGGCATTCCCTGCCACAAGGTTTATATCCCCGCACCCTGCCCCAATGAAATTTATGAAAAGAAAATGCACGAACTGACTGACACTTTAAAAGCGGACGGAATTACGCATGTAATCTTTGGTGATTTGTTTTTGGAAGATGTGCGTGATTACAGGCTTGCGCAGATGAAAAAGGCCAAGATGGAGTGCGTTTTCCCCCTTTGGGGAAGAAATACAAAAGACCTTGCCAACGAAATGATTGAAAACGGTCTGCGCTCAGTGATTACCACCATCGATCCAAAAGTTTTGGATAAGTCATTCGCCGGGGGACAATTTGGACCTGATTTCCATAACGACCTTCCTGAAAATATTGATCCTTGCGGCGAAAACGGCGAATTCCACTCTGTCACCATTGCTGGCCCCATGTTTGATCGCCCCATCGACGTTAAGACCGGCGAAGTGATTGAACGAGACGGCTTTATCTTTGCCGATGTCATACCACTCTAATATTGCTAGTTTTCTGAATTATCCTGACTATAGAATCACTTTTAAAATATATTAATGTGTTTTCTCTATTTTTACTGTTTAGTAACATCATTTAGTTACGTTAGCTGACAGTTGTATAAAAATTACCTCATTTTGCGGTAGGAAGGAACAACTATGCTCAATAAATCGCCCTTTATTGCCAATATCGTGTTTTGTATCGGACTAATAATTCTTGGTATTTTTACCACGGTAAGCCTCACACTTATTTTTGATCCATCGCAGGATACAACCTCCATCATACTCATTTTTGTCTTTGGTATAGTCCCGGCAACAGCCGGTGTAATCATTACTTATCTCGGCCTTTATATGCGGGATAAAAATAGAAGACGCCGGTACAGAACGAGGTGAATTTGGATGTTCACTTTCCTTTATAAACTGATATCCCTTTAATTAGAATTGTAGTATTATTCTGAAAAAGGGTGAAGAAATGGCTAATAAAAAGAATGTAACAGCGACAGATGTTATTGACTTCTGGTTCAATGAAATTAAACCTGAGCAATGGTGGAATAAAAGCGCCGCTTTCGATAAAGAAATAAAAAACCGTTTTCATGATATATATAAGAAAGCCGCGATTGGAGAGCTGGTCAACTGGCGTTATAAACCATTATCATCACTTGCTGAAATCATAGTGCTTGATCAATTTCCCCGTAATATGTTTCGGGATAAAAAACAGGCCTTCGCAACCGACCCTCTCGCCGTTTTTCTCTGCCAATTTGCAGTCGACAAAGGATTCGACAATGATTTGAATCCGGAACAAAAAGCCTTCATGTATATGCCAATGATGCATAGCGAAAGTGCTGAAATTCATAAGGCTGCTGAATTTCTGTTCAGTGCGCCGAGCATGGAAAATAACTATCAGTTTGAACTTAAACATAAAGCAATCATTGACCGATTTGGCCGTTATCCCCATAGAAATAAAATATTAGGTAGACGGATGAGAAAAGCTGAAATAGACTTCCTTAAAGAACCGAACAGTTCGTTCTAGAGGGACCACCATGCGACATTTCAAAAATAGTCCAAATTATCAGAATGCCGATAATTTTCTTTCACCACGCCTTTTTGAAGATGCGTACGAAAGCATCAAAAACTGGTCTGGGTATGAGCCATCACCACTCAGGCGTCTTGATCGCCTCGCTGCTGAGTTGGGTGTCGACAAGATTTACTATAAGGATGAAAGTGAACGCTTTGGCCTAAAGAGCTTTAAAGCCCTTGGCGGTGCTTATGCCGTCGTGCGTGTGCTAAAAGAACATCTTAGCGTGCTTCTATCTGACCATACGGTCAATGATCTTGATATCCTGGCTGGAAAATATGCTGACAAGCTCAAAAATTTTATTGTCGTAACAGCTACCGACGGCAACCACGGTCGCTCAGTCGCCTGGGGCGCTCAGCAATGCGGTATAAAATGCATGATCTATATGCACAAAGGAGTCAGTGAAAGCCGCGCCATTGCCGTTGAGCTTCTTGGTGCGAAAGTAATCTGGGTTGATGGCAACTATGATGATAGCCTACTGAAAGTGAAGCGAGACGCCATTGAAAACGAATGGCATATTATTTCCGACACTTCTTATGACGGATATACCTATGTTCCCAAATTTGTCATGGCCGGCTATTCGGTCATGACCCATGAAATAGTTTCACAGCTCGGCGATGAGCCCATTCCAACCCATATTATCATTCAGGGCGGTGTTGGCGGTCTTGCGGGCGCCATATGCGCACATGCAGCGGCACTTTGGGGCAAGGAGCGCCCAAAGTTTATCATTGTCGAACCGGAAACCGCAGATTGCCTTCACCAAAGTGCCAAACGCGGACGCCCGAAGATGGTCCATATTGAAGAAGAAACCTTAATGGGCGGTCTATCCTGCGGCGAAGTATCTCTACTTGGATGGAATATTTTAAAAAACAATGCCGATGATTTCGTAGCGATTCCCGATGATAATGTCAAAGCCGCCATGTGTCTTCTGGCTCTTGGCATCGGCGACGATCCGTCTGTGGAAGCCGGTGAAAGTGCCGTCGCGGGTATCGCGCTACTGATGGAACTTAAGGAGCATGACGTCGTTAAATCTGATCTAGGACTCGATGAAAATTCACGAGTGCTCTTGTTCGGCACCGAAGGCGCCACTGATCAAAAGATGTATGACGAGATTATATCCGGCAGCTGATTAATTCGCACCAATCATCATCAGTTCCGCTTCCGCAGGCCAAAAGCCGCGTGGGCCAGCGTCTGTTAGCTCGTTCCAGATTTTTATGGCGTCATCATTGTGCCCGTCAAAATGATCTTTCATGGCGACAGCATATTTCCCTATGACATCCGCTGACTTCAAGAATTCTTCACGCTCGTAATTGCCTTTCAGATAATTTACCGCTGCATGATATGTGTCATTTTCGATAAGTTGATACTCGTCCGGCACCTTGGCAAGTTCTGCCTGCGCAAGTTGATGGTTGCCCATCTTGCGGTGTGCCATATATTTCCAATAGGCAACAGGAATCAGTTCTTCCATATAAGCAAATAATACAGGAACATTTATGGCTTCATCCATGGCAGAGATCACCGTGGCATAATCCCCCGTCGCCATACTGGTCTGCCCAAGATAATATGGGATATTCTGCTTGAATGTGCTTATGGTCAGATCAAGACCGTTGGCAATACCATTGGGTTCATAACTATCTGGCTCATTTTCAACAAATTCGGCTGCCTTGCGGTAATCGCTTATCGCCTGATCCCATTGATAATTACGGGCCAAGTGCCGCCCGCGGTACCGATAAAGGCGGTAGCTTTCCGGAAACTTTTTAAGTCCTTCTGAAAAAACTTCAATCGCTTCAGGGAGCTGGCCGAGATATCCATACCTCCGCCCAAGCCAAGCGTAGCTGTCTTCGCGTTCGGGGGCTATTTCCATAACCGCCTTTGCGATTTCAAGATCTTTTTCAAGATACGCCTGAGTTTGCGGACGATAGACCGTCTCGCGAAACGCCCGACCCGTTGGAGTATGGGTCACGACATAAGCAGCACTAACCACATCATCGTGAGATTGCGCGTCAGCAATTGTAATAAATGATGAAAATAGAATTGCAAAGGCAGAAATCAGCCGCATCTTATGTCTCCTCAGAAGAAAATTACATCTTAGCTTTCTTCTAGGTTTAGCAGTTCCACTTCCGCAAGCCAATATCCCTTATGATTATTGTTGGTCACAGCCGTCCAGATTTCCTTTGCATCGCCGTTATCACCATTAAAGTGATCAACCATACCAATAGCATATTTTCCAAGACTATCGGCACGCTCTAAAAAACGTTCGCGGCTATAACGCCCCTGCAAAAACTGGAGCGCTTCAAAATAATCAAAATTGGAAATAATATCGAGCCCACGTGGAACCGCTTTGATCATTTCTTCGGCTTCTTCGTGACGGCCCATTTTTCTCATGGCCATATATTTATAAAATGACGTTGAAACCAGAAAATCATCTTCATTGCGAAGTTCATTGGCCTCGACCGCCTTATCCATATAATCAATAACTGTAGCATAATCACCAGTCGCCATACTCGACTGCGCAAGATAGAAATAAATATTTCGCTTGAAAGTACTTGGACTAAAGCTGGATTTACCAGGAATCCCGTCTTGAACTGGCACCACGTCAACATTTTCGATCAGTTGCTCCGCACGGCGAAGATCAGCAATACCCTCTTCAAACTGATAGTTTCTTACCAAATGATAGCCACGGTAGCGGTAAAGAGCATAGCTTTCCGGAAATAGATCCATACCTTCGGTAAAAATTTCAACGGCCTTTGCATAATTGCCGAGAAATCCTTCACGACGACCTTTCCAGCTATAAGAACTTTCCTTCAGCGGTGCGGAGGAAAAAACAATCTCAGCCGCTGCCAGATCACCTTCAAACCATTGTTTGGTCGATGGCTGGAATGGTTTATCACTATATGAAACACCCGATGGCGTCATTGTCTTGGCATACGCTGCCTTGACAAGCGGATCATCCGCTACAGGGCTCTGCGCACTTGCTGCAATTGTCCCTACAACCAGTCCCCCCATGATCATCGTTAAAATTAAAAGTTTCATAAAAAAGCCTTTTCCAGTTTTTATTATTATATCATCATGTATATTGCATAAAAAGTAAGGGCAAACCAATGAAAACATTGTTAATCTGTACACATAATGCCTGCCGAAGCATAATCGGTGAAGCAGTATTCAATAAATTAGGCAATCCTCGCATCGAAGCCAGAAGTGCTGGCAGCAGTCCACGAGGAATTGTACACCCCCTTACTCTTAAACATCTCACGCGCCATGACTATGACACCTCAACACTAGAAAGCCAGTCCTGGGATGATTTTTCGGACTGGAAACCTGATGTGGTCATCACCTTGTGTGACCAGGCAGCAGGTGAAACTTGCCCGATTTATTTTGGTGATAGCCTTAAAATTCATTGGGGGCTTCCTGACCCGTCAAAAGATACTACAAATGAATTCGAGAATTTTGACAGTATAATTTCTATCCTGGAGAAAAGAATAGCTAAGCTTCTTGATGAGAAGTTTGAAGATATGGACAATAACGACTTAAAGTTATTATTTAATAGAGTCATATAAATGTATAATATTATTATATTTGTATTATTTTCTACATTTATTTTATCAGCCAACGCCGATGAATATGACAAGGAAAATTTTGAAATCATTAATGTCGGGGATGCTGCGTCATCAAACGGCTGGTATGTCACTTATAAGCTCAATGTGAACACTTACGCAATTCTCGCCCCTTACCATTGGCAGGAGACGGTATCATTTCTTATGATCGGAACGGAAAAAGCATTACTGATTGATACAGGAATGGCTTTCGGAAATATAAAACTCAACATAGAAGCCCTCACCGACAAGCCTGTAATTGTCGTCAATACACATAGTCACTATGATCATGTGAGTAATAATCACCGTTTCGACACTATTTATGGCCGTGATCTGGCCTTTACCGCTAAAAATTCATCTGGACACCCAAAGGCTACATGGCAAAATGCCATTCAACCTTCCGCCGTAAGCGGCAAACTACCCAAATGTTTTACATATGATACCTATGAAAGCAAAGGCTTCAAAATAAGCAAATATATTTCAGACGGTGACGTTATCGATCTTGGCGGTAGAAAAATAGAAATTCTGACCACCCCGGGCCACACACCCGATGGCATGTTGTTTTTTGACCGCGCAGCAGGGCTACTTGCCACGGGCGATACATTCTATCCGTCCACCCTCTGGGCACATCGCGCTGATGCTAATTTCAAAGATTACATTGCCTCTGCCAAACGCATGGCGGAGATGGAAGCGGAGGTAAAATATATACTACCAGGTCACGGCGAAATAGTTGCAAACCCTAACTTTCTCGGCAAGCTCTACGATGCATTTCTTGCCATGCGCGATACTGACACACCTTTTGAGGTCGGCGAAAACCGCAGAAAATACGAATTTGATGGTTTTGCAGCCTTAGTCGCTGACCCACCGGAGTAGATCATGAAAATACTTTACTT
This sequence comes from uncultured Kordiimonadaceae bacterium, assembly GCA_963976585.1. Taxonomy (GTDB): domain Bacteria; phylum Pseudomonadota; class Alphaproteobacteria; order Sphingomonadales; family Emcibacteraceae; genus Pseudemcibacter. The sequence goes on along the minus strand of CAXBLS010000009.1, from coordinate 4,584 downwards.
AAGCACCAACAACATGTGCCGCAGTATTATAGCGGAATCGATCACACGAAAACACGAAATTTCTGATATCAAAGCCATGAGCGGAGGTAGTCATCCCGGTGATGACATCCATCCCGTAGCCCACCGAATTTTAAAAGATAATCATTATAGTTCAGTTAATCTCGTAAGCAAATCCTGGGATAGTTTCGCTTCCTGGCAACCAGACATCGTTATTACCTTGTGTGACAAAGTTTTAAAGCAAAAATGCCCCGCATATGTAGGTGAAGCCGTTCATGTGCACTGGAGTCTTCCTGATCCAGCTACGCAACTCGGAAATATGGAAGAAAATTTTATAAACGTATTTAAAACGCTGGAAAAACGCGTTAATAAGATATTTGAAATAAATATCGAAAATATGGATAAAACCGAACTACGGGTACATCTTAAAAAGGGATTAGAATGATCAATAAAAGGCTTTTCATAATCTTCGCGTCTTTAATCATCGGTTCCTGCGATCAATCACCGAAAGAAAGCCACTGGTACGACGTTATGCCGCGCGAGAGTTGGTCGGCTTATGAGTTTATTGATACCAATCAGGATTGGTTCGAAGTTTACAAACTCACCGACAATACCTATGCAATTTATGAGCCCAATCAGTGGCAGGAAGCTATAAGCTATCTCTTAATTGGTTCTGAACGCGCCATGCTCGTTGATACTTTACAGGGCATAAGCGACCTTAAGCATGTGGTGGATCAATTAACCGACCTTCCCATCGTCGTAATGAATACCCACAGTCATTATGACCATGTAAGCTCAAACTATCAGTTTGATACCATATACGGACTTAACTCCGCCTACACTGCCAACAACGCCAAAGGACACAGTAATGCAGAGATTGGCAGTAGCGTCACACCGGAAACGATCTGGAAAAACCTCCCCAAAAGCTTTTCATTCGATTTTTATGAAAGTAAGGCATATGAAATCGATAAATTCGTCGAAGATGGTGAAGTCATTGAGCTTGGCGACCGTGATATTGAAGTGGTCTTTATACCGGGACACTCCCCGGACAGTGTTATTCTGGTCGATAAAAAAAACCGCATGATGATGACTGGTGACAGCTTTTACCCCGCTCCCATTTACGTCTATTCCGACACCTCAAGTTTTCAGGATTTCTTTTTGTCGTCACAAATTATGTTCGGCTATCGTGATGATGTGGACTATTTACTCCCCGGTCACAATGAAACCATGCAGCCAGCTAGTTATCTAGGTGAACTTCGCGCCGCGACAATGGCGATCATCAACCCAACCACGCCTTTTTCTCAGGGCGATGGCAGCCGATCTTATGATTTTGGCCCGTTCAGCATCATCACCAAAGAGCCTCTTGATTTTGGTATTAGGCAGGGAGAATAGATGGCTTATTTCAATGGATTTAAAGAAGAGTTTTGGACCTTTTTCGACGAACTGAAAGAAAATAACAACCGCGAATGGTTCACTGAAAACAAAGACCGTTACAAATCAGACATCGTAACCCCGTGCATGGATTTTATTGTTGATATGGGCGAACGGATCAAGGATATATCGCCGCATTACACAGCCATCCCCAAGGCCAATGGCGGCTCTATGTTCCGTATCTACCGCGATGCGCGTTTTTCGAAAGATAAACGACCATACAAAGAAAATGCAGGCATACAGTTTCGCCATAAGCTCGGCAAAAATGCCCATGCGCCAGGTTTTTATATCAACTTGAAGAAAGACGGCATTTTTTACGGTGGTGGTATTTGGTTGCCGGAAAGTGAAACGCTTGGCGAAATACGAGACCGGATTTGCTACTACCCAAAAAAATGGCAGGCAGTCATTGAAAATGAAGACATCATAAAGAACTTTGGTGGAATAAGTGGTGATGCCCTTAAACGTCCACCACGTGGCTATGAGGCTGACCACAAATATATTGAAGATATAAAACGAAAAAGCTTCTTCGCCATGAAGAATGAGGCTGACTATAAAATTACCCATAGTGCGAAATTTATTGATGAAGTAGTAAAAACCTTTGACACAGCGTCGCCGTTACTAGCATTTATTTGTGATGCAAAAGGCATTGAGTTTTAAGATTAATTACAGATTTCTTTGGATGATCCATTTACATCGACGGCGACCATAATAAAGTCACTATCTGCACAAAATGTACGAGCGCCCGTAAGAAGTTCCTCACCCCACATTTTTACATTAACCGTGAGTGACTTGGTCCCTATGCGCACGACCTTCGCAGAAAGGTCGACAATTCCGCCAATATTAATCGGTGCCATGAAGTTGGTTTTTTCAAGGCTCGCCAGCACCATTACTTCGCGGCATTTTTGCGTCGATGCAATAAAACCCGCCTTGGCCATCAGCGAAAGCCCATGACCGCCGAATAGCGTACCATGGTGATTGGTATCATCAGCAAAAATCAACTCAACTATCCTGAGATCCGCATCCGGCTCCGCATGGCCCCGCTGCGCCATTTTCATATCTTTTAAGGAGGTGCTATCTGCTCCGGCCACCGAAACCATATTGAAAATACCACTTGTACAGGTAACGCGTTCTCCAGTAAGCATATCTTCTGCTTGCATCACCACCTCAACCTTTAATGATCTTCTACCGGCGCTTATGACTGTTGCTGCAAAATCGACGATATTTCCCTTGAAAGCGGGTTTTACAAAATCAATATTATCACATGACGCAGTTACAAAATGACGGCGCCCATAACGGGTTGCGGCGATGAAGGCAACCTTATCCATATAACTGAGTGCCGCTCCGCCGAACAATGTCTCGTGGTGATTTATATTTTTGGGAAAAACAATATCGGTCAAATGAATGGTTCTATTGGTGCGGTGAACCATCTACAGATCCTTGATCATGGTAATGACCGGCACCTCTACACCATTTTCGGCTGTATCCATTCCACGGTCCACTTCTTTAAAACCGTGCTTCTCGTAAAGTGGCAGACCCGCGAGTGTCGATCCAAGGGTCATTTTATTGAAACCGCCCTCCTGTGCCGCTTCTTGGCATATCTTCATAATGTAACTACCAATTCCCTGCCTTGCCCAATCAGGGTGACAGTACATAGCCCTTATTCTGGCCCGATCAGTTTTTGGATCAAGTAACTCCGCACTTCGTCCTGGGCTATGACTACCGCCATAAAGGGTTGCACGTTTACCCCAACCGCCGCAACCGACAACAGTTTCATGATCCGTACCTTCACCGTGGAGGACAAGAAAATAAGTCTGATCTTCAATCAATGTTGTATCAATTCCCATAAATTGAAATGCGACTTCGATCTGATCTTTTGAAAGAAATGCCTTTTGCAGTTCTATGATCGCCTGATCCATCAGATCTCGGATCACTGGAATATCATCCATAGTTGCTCGCCGGTGGGTGAATTTTTCGCTCATTTCAGTTTCTCGCTCTTGCAAAGAGTTTTGTTTTGGTCTTAAGTGGTTACTGAAAATACCAAAACATATATAGCGGGATTTGTCATGAAAATTTTTCATCTTTTGTTGATCATCGCAATAAGCAGCGTAACGGCACCAAGTTTCGCCCATGAGGACCCGGAACAATCCGGATATATTCAGGTTGATGGCGGCAAAATATGGTACCGTTTAAACGGCCTTGAACATGTTGGAAAAATGCCAGCAATTATAGCAATGCATGGTGGACCCGGCGGCACGCATCGCGGTCTTATGCCTTACGTAGAGTTGTCGGACACATATCCGGTTATTTTATATGATCAGTTGGGTAATGGTATGTCGGCGAAATTTGTTGACGATATAAATGACCAAACCACTTGGACCGTCGAACATTTTGTCGAGGAAATCAGTCAGATTCGCGAAGCGCTTGGCCTTGATGAAGTTATCATCGCTGGTCACAGTTGGGGCGGGACGCTTTCCGCTGAATATGCGGTCAAGAACGAAGACGGTCTTCGCGCCGCTATTTTCGGTAGCCCGTTAATTAGCACCCCGCAATGGGTTGCTGATAACCGCGAATGGATTAGCATGTTGCCTGAGAGATATCAGGACGCCATTAATACACATGAGGCAGCCGGTACCTTTGATGATCCTGAATACCGCGAAGCGGAAAATGCGTTCTACGACGAACATATGTGCCATGGAGAATGCGTCGACCGTGGCTATAGAGATAATGGTAAGCCTGGCAACCGCGATATGTACCAGACTATGTGGGGACCCAGTGAATTTACCGCAAACGGTACTCTACAGAATTATGACATTAGCCCGCTACTTCACACGGTTGAAGTGCCCGTTCTAATGATCTGCGGCGAATATGACGAAGCAGCACCAAAATCCTGTAAAAAATTCGCAGATATGGTTCCTGACGCCACGAATGTCGTTGTCCCAAATGCCGGTCACGCTATCCTCTCCGAAGGCAAAGACCTCGTCGTTAGCACCATAAGAGAATTTTTGACTGAAAAACTAAAATGAAGCAATCACCTGAAATAAAATATAGCGCATGTCCCCATGACTGCCCGTCGACATGCGCACTTGTGGTCGAAAAGATTGATGACAAGACCATCGGCAGACTGAGCGGAAACCCAGAGAACAGCTACACGGCTGG
>CAXBLS010000008.1:0-42452 GCA_963976585.1 uncultured Kordiimonadaceae bacterium | reverse complement strand
TTCTGGTGCGGGGACAGTTGCGAAATCCCCTTGAAAACCACCCATCGGCGTACGAGACATACCAACGATAACAATAGGATCTGCGTTCATGAAATTTTCTCCAAAAATTATAGATGTGATTTAAAATCAAACTATGTTACTATTCGGTAACAATATAAGCGCCATTGGTGCCATTGGCAAGATGTATGGACATATTTTATCAGCTAGACGGGATTAAATGCAACAAAACCTGACAAGAGAAGAAAAGAGGCAGCACAAGCTTGACGTAATTTTAAGGAATGCGGCCAAAGCGTTTATGGAGCGAGGGTATTATAAAACCTCGCTTGATGATATTGCACGCATGCAAAACGTCACCAAACCAACACTTTATTATTACATAAAAAATAAAGAAGATATTCTTGTAAAATGCGAGCAGATAACCTGTGGTAAGATTAATGCCATGCTGGATGTTGTAATGGCGAAAAATGTATCCGGTTTTGATATGTTATATGCATTTATCAATGACTATATCAAAATCATCACTGATGATGTCGCGCGGTGCCATGTACGCCACAGAGGACAGATGGAAGATAGGGAACTGGCAGCCCAGAGCATCAAGAACCATAAAGATATTGAGTTCAGAGTTCGGGAAATAATTCGCCGCGGCATAAAAGATGGATCAATTCGTGATTGCAATTCTACCATTTTAGCGATCCTCTTGTTTGATAGCCTCAATGGACTGACATCCTGGTATCATTCTGGCGGTAAAGTCGACATCAATGAGCTTACAGAGGAAATTCTCGCCTTGGTTACCAAGGGGGTAAGTGGGACGTAATATGAGCGAGATTGGCGACAATATCAGATCGGGAAACCGCCGTGCTATTGGCAAGGCTATCACCCTCATCGAATCGTCCCGTGCCGATCATCAGAAAGAAGCTCAGGAGCTTCTTTCTGAGATACTGCCCCATACGGGAAACACCATCCGCATTGGCATGACCGGTGTTCCTGGCGTTGGTAAATCCACTTTTATTGAAAGCTTTGGTAAGATGCTCACCAGCATGGGGATTAAGGTCGCGGTGCTCGCCGTTGATCCATCGTCGCAAATAACCGGTGGGTCTATCCTTGGTGATAAAACAAGGATGGAAGAACTGGCCCGTGATGATATGGCTTTTATCAGACCGACACCGTCCAAGGGAACTCTCGGTGGTACCGCCCGATACACCCGTGAAGCAATGATGGTGTTGGAAGCGGCGGGATATGACGTGATTATTGTTGAAACCGTTGGCGTCGGCCAGTCGGAAGTGGCGGTGGCTGATCTTGTTGATATGTTCGTGCTTTTATTATCCCCTGGTGGTGGCGACGAACTTCAGGGTATCAAGCGCGGCATAATGGAGCTTGCTGATCTTATCATTATTAATAAGGCGGATGGTGATTTTATAAACTCCGCCAAAATAGCTGCGGCAGATTGCAGAAATGCATTGCATTTGATGAAAGCAAAAAGTTCTGATTGGGTTGTTGATGTACTCGAAATTAGCGCACTCAATAAGACTGGACTTGAGAACATATGGCAAAAAGTGTGTTTGTTCAAAGACGTAATGAAAAAAAATGGTTCTTTCGAGCAACGACGTGAGCAGCAGGACGTCTCTGCAATTTGGTCAGAATTAAACGAACTTATTCTCGATAAAATAAAACAGCAAAAGCCTGAGAAGCTAAAATCATTTGAACAATTAGTAAAAAATAAGAAAATCACGCCACTCGCTGCGGCTGAAGAGTTGCTTCGTTCTACGTTCGGTGAATAATATTACAGTTTATCAATTTGGTATTCATCTTTTAGGGAAAGTACAATTTGGCTTGCATTGTAGACTATGCCTATGGGTTCTTCCTTATACATGACTATGGTCATTTCGCTTTTAACTTTGGGCCCCGTGCTTTCTGTTCCCGCAGTCGGCATCGCTGCACTAGCTCCCACGCCCCCTGCAGGCATACTTTCTCTACCAGTTCCTGTTAAGGCTCTGGCTGACATGTTATATTTATTCTTGCCTGCATCTTTGTTATTTTGCGCCCTGGTGATGACAAAATATTTAAAACCTTTTTCCAATGTTAATTCAGCGCTTCTAAGTAACGCAAAATCATTAACTTTTTCAATATTTGTTGACCGCCCAGCGGTATAAGTTACGTGATATACATTGTCGTTTCGTTGTTCGGATTGATAGCCATAACCGCTTTGATAGCTTTGGTATTGACCCGTATTGCATCCAAATAGTGCTAGTATAAATACAGATTTTATGATCTTTCTCATAGTTATTCGCCTTTTGAGTTAATCGTATCTACCAAATAAAAAAATTTGAAGTACATCAATTTTTTCAATTAAGATACTCTCTTATATCCTTAATTCTTTGTTCTTCCCGATCAATATAATTAAGCCAGGTGGTGGCATTTTTACTTGTCCTTTCATCTTTTGCAGCAAGACGAAAGGCAGCTCTCGCCTGTTCAAAATTTTCCAGTGCCATATATGCCTGCCCCTGAAGAAAACGAGCCAGATCAGGCCTGTCGATGCCGCCCTTTTCAATACCCGCGTCAATAGAACTTGCCGCCTCCTGATATTTATCAAGCTGCAAATATACGTTGGCCAATCTCATAAATAATTCACCATCATCGGATAGTTTTGCTGCTTTTGACAATGGATTTATCGCCTTTTCCATATCTTTACCTTGTAGATAAGCAATAGAAAGAAGGTCGAAATTCTTATATGTTGGTTGTGAAATCCCTTCTCGAAGCGCTTTTTCCAGCGTTTTTGAAGATTTGTAAGGAATCTCGTGATAGAGAAACAGTTGTGAAATCGTTTCGAGTTCCCTGCCAGTCGTCAACATACCTTGTCTGTGGGCTGTTTCTAAGGCGACCAGCTGCAATTTTCCCAGTTCATCTATTTCGCTTTCACTTAACTCATCTTTACCTGCTTCGAGAGCATATAGGCCAGAAAGTTCCACCCAATATTGTTTCTTTGGCCAACGCGTAAGAAGAGTTTCAGTGATATCAAAAACAATTTGATCTTCATTCAAGTTAGAATGCAGCGTCCTTAAAAAAACAAACCAGTCCTCTTTGGCGGCACTTTCATTAATTTTAATGGCTCTATTGATCAACGATATTGAGGTGCGAATAAAATTATCCGCCTGGATTTTTTCTATCTCTTCATCTATTGCTGCATAATAATATGCATTGGCAATGAAAATCAGATTACGCGCTGTGGGCGTTTCCTGCTGTACCAGCCAGTTATTTAGATATAAATGGGATTTCTGATATTCCCCTTTAATGAAATATAATTGCCCCATCAGAAAATTTGCACCGTCCAAAAGATCGTAAGGAATATCAATATTATCTCTGATTGCCAAAGGCTCCAGATCAAGAACCATTTTATAGTAAGAAAGCGCCTCATCGTACTTTTCTTGCGATTGATATATTGATGCAATTAAATTATAAAAAACCGCTTTCTCAAAAGCATTTATTCTGCGTTTATCTTCGAAGTCACGATCGTTTAAAATGATCAAAGCTTTTTCTTGCTCAGGAGGGTCAAGGCTAAGCAAATTCATAACCTCATTGTAATCGTCATATAATTTGGCCCTGAGACCAGGCGGTTTCCGTGCTGGCCTATCGTCACCATATAGTATGACTTCCGACTGTGTTGTAACGGCAGTGCCCTCTTGTGCGTAAGTGATGAAGGAACTCTTCGCCAGAATAATAACCAACAGCATTATCGCAAATTTGATGTAGTGCATCACTTTCTTGCCTCTAGGAATCTAGTTTAAATTCAATTTTGGTTCTCACGCCTTCCACCATTGTCGCTTCGCCATCGACGACTTTTGGTTTATACTTAAACCGGAGCGCCGCTCTAACAGCGTTTCTTTCGAAAACTTTGTCGGTGGACTCAACAACTTTAATATTTGTCGTACTTCCCATAGGCGTAACCGTAAATACCACGACCACATACCCTTCCAGGCCCCGTTCTGCAGCACGTGCTGGGTATTGTGGTGGTACGCGTACAATTGGTAAGTATTCTCTGTCGGGGACAAAACTAGTTCCTATTCCCGTGGCAACGTTGGCAACCTCCGTATTTCTCGTCGAAAAATTCACTGGATCGCTCACGTTGCCAACTGAAAGTGACATTTGAATTTCCATTTCGGGGGCGAGTTCAGGCTTTACCTCTTCTGGTTTTCGGACAATCTCTCGGATTTCTTGTGCGTCTCTGACGTTACCCAAGCTAACACGAATTCTTACATCATCTTTATTGAGCTCAATCTCTCCTGCGGCGATTAACCGTTGCATAAGGAAGAACAGGCCAAATGTGACAATAGACGCTAGAAAGAAAGCTGCTAGATATCGTATTATCATATGAACTCCTGTTTCGAAATTGCCTTATAAATTTAATGCGTAATCAGAGTTACGTTGTCACGACTGTTTTGGCAAAACCGGCTTAGCTTTCCGGTCGGTCCAGAAATTTTATCGATTGTGAAATCTTGCGAAGTTTGACAAATGCAATGTGATTTTCTTCCAAATAGGTCAGTTTTGTATTCTTTACACCTAGTTTTTTGTATTCATTATACACGTTTTGCATATGATTACTTGCTTTCTGTTCGCTGCCAATAATGAAAACTATTTTAGAATTTTTCATGGCCCTGATTTTTGGTTGGTCTTTTTCGATCCACGGAATATCTCCGCTAAAGATCGCGCCATTGAAATCTGTCGAATTTTGCATAATCAGTTGCGATGTAATTCCCCCGTCACCAGCGGCATATATTCGTTCCAAGTTTAAGTCAAAAGTCTGCTTCGCCATTAAGTAAGTTAGCTCTGCTAAGAGTATTCTCAATTGAACGGTCGCTTTTCTCCCTGACTTTTCAGCGTATATCCAAATTAAGTTATTTTCTTCTGCTATTTTGGTCCAGTTATGGGGTTCAATCAGGCTCAATCCCGGGCTCGTGTAGACCAACAATCCCGGTGGAGTACTCTGGTTATAGTCAGATGGAAAATAAGCTTTCCAGACTATGGGTGCATCATTGACAAGTGTGTCTTCAAACTCGGCTATGTGGTTGGGAGGCAATAACTCACTTGGAGTCATTTCAATTTTCGAAAAATCAGAAGTAGCTGATGTACTAATTTCCTGACTATGCACTGAAAATAATGGTATTTGAATATATAATAATATGCCAATAAACAGACCTAAACTATTGGACATTTGGATTTCCCCTAACTTCGATAACTTCCCTCGTTCATTTATATCGTGAAGCCTCCTTTTACTTCAATTCAAGATTAGTCACAACTGATCACAAATTGTTCATCTTATGTAAACACTTAATAATCCTGTTGTCTTGTTGCACGATCATCCTTCTTTTCGCCAACAACAGTCTATCCTCAGACAATCTACACATATTCCCCACATAAAACTGAATACTTCACACAAACTATTCAACTTGTCTTCAAGCAGGTGTTGTTAGACGGATCTATAACTGTGGCCATGAAAAGATGGAACTATTGAATAAATAAAATATAGAAATAAATAGGAAAGAATAATGAATACCCTTAGGAAAATTGACACCGAAGGCAAGGTCGCGGCCTCGGATGATCAGGTAAAGCGCTTTGGCCACGTGGCCAATGAAAATGTTAATAGGCGTGCTTACCGACTTACCAATATCGACATGCTTCGTGGACTTGTCGTACTGATTATGGCACTGGATCATGTACGCGATTTTATGATGATGGGCGGCGTTCAGGATCCTATGGCCCAGCCGGATATAGGCATTGGACTTTACGTGACGCGCTGGATTACACATTTTTGCGCACCAGTGTTTATTTTCCTAGCCGGGACATCGGTTGGGCTTATGGCTGGCCGCAAACCCGTCAAAGAGATTGCCAGTTTTGTGTTTAAGCGCGGTATTTGGCTTATTGTCATGGAAATTACCGTGATTTCATTCGCCTGGACCTTTACCATTTTTAACGAACCAGCAGTTGACGGGAATTATCAGGTATTTCTGCAGGTGATCTGGGCTCTTGGAGCCAGCATGGTTGTACTTTCCGGAGCTATTTTTATGGGGCCACGGGCCTGCCTTATTATTGGTGCGACAATTATCCTTGGGCATAACATGCTTGACGCGATTTGGCCAACAGCGGCTATGATGGATGCTACGAATAGTCCGTTCTGGTACACTCTCCACGCTCAGGCAACCCATTATTTTGGACCGACTATGGTGAGTTCCGTTTATCCGCTTCTTCCTTGTATCGGTATAATGATGCTTGGTTTTGGAACAGCGTCGATTTTTCAGAAACCGGCTCAAGAGCGCGATGCATTTCTTATTAAAACCGGAATTGCTTTTTTAGCAGCTTTTGTTGTTATTCGCTTCGCGGGTATTTACGGCGAACCCAATCCTTGGCAGGTACAGGAATATGGCGCGCTCGCTACTGTCTTTGATTTCATGAATGTTAGTAAATATCCGGCAAGCTTGTTATATGTGCTGGCGACGCTCGGTGTGATGTCAATCGTCTGTGCATTTGCTGATCGGATTAAAGGACCGGTTAAGGATGTGCTCTTGGTGTTTGGCCGTGCGCCCTTTGCTTTTTATGTGGCGCATCTATATCTAATCCATGTCATGAGCATTCTACTTGGGATGGTGCAGGGATTTGAAGGTCATCAGATGGTTCATTTCTTCCCGTTTTATCCAGAAGGTTATGGAACCGATTTGATGGGTGTATACGCCGGATGGGTGATGGTGATTGTTATTCTTTACCCGTTCTGTAAATGGGTCTCTGCAATTAAGCGCACACGTAAAGACTGGTGGCTCAGCTATCTATAAACGAGGAGTGATATAGGGACAGTCTTAAAGACTGTCCCTATTATATTCTGATCATGCAGCTGGTTTATATACGAGTGCCATAGTAATGCCTCCAACAATATTAGTTGATAGATTAATCACATTATCGGCGATCAAGGCGGGCATATCAAACGGAAGCATACTGTATAAGACCCATGTCAGGGACGATACCAATATACCAATCAGTGCTCCCACTTTTGCTCCCTCCATGATATCGCCGCTTCTGCGAATTTTGACATATATATAGCAGAATACGATTGTCATGATGATGTAGGCGCCAAACATCAACGGCATCATGCCCATTAATTCATCTTCGTTTCTAGCAAGTGCCGCATAACTTTCGAGCTGGTTTGCAAAAATAATACTTCCCACTATGCCTGAAATGGTCATGGTAACGTAGGCCGCTAATACGGCTAACCAATATCTTTTGATATTCATGTAGTAATCCCTTTTTTTATATTGTTATTTCTCCCCTGATCGCAAGTTTACTATAAAAATAAAAATTTTCAAAATCAGCGCGTGCAGCGGGTAAGGCCGCGGCCAAACAGATCACCAGTAAGCTTGCCACCATCAATGGCGAGGCCACCATTGACAAGCAGGTACTTTACTCCCACGGAAAGCTCTCTCGGGTTTACGAAATCTGCCACGGGTGCAAATTCATCAGGGTCAAATATTACGATGTCGGCATATCGGTCAGGTTCGATATAACCACGGTCACACAGTTTAAAAGTATCTGCGGTTAGACCGGTACTGCGGTGGATGAAATCCTGAAGCGAGATGTATTTTTTATCCACCACATAATTTTTATATTTAGTCGGGAAGGTGGCAAACTTTCTTGGATGACCGAATGAGCCATCGGATGAGGTCATAACCCACGGCTTTTCTATAAAAGCCTTGAGGTCATCTTCATTGATAGCGAAGTTTGCGATGTTGCTTCCGCCTTCAAATATTATTTCTATGGCGGTATCTATGGGATCTATGCCACGTGCCTCCGCTTCTTCGCCGAGAGTGCGCCCAACAACCATGTTACCGTCGCCGCCTGATAATAAAAGAGCATCTTTACCGCCACGTTTTCTCATGTTTTCGGCCATTTCTGCTTTTATAGTTGGCAGCAGTTCTGGATCACGAAGCCGTGCATGCATAGCCTCGACACCGCCCGCCTGAACATATCTTGGAAGCAGTGCGCCGACGACGCCGGTTCCTGTGGCTAGCCATGGGTATTGATCAGCACTGATGCGAAGTCCCTCTGCCTGCGCGGTTTCAATCATTTCAATGGCCTGAGCTGATTGTCCCCAGACGTCAACACCAAGGGCCTTGATATGTCCTACATGGCCTTTGATGCCTGCGGTTCTAGCGATATCGATCACTTCTTTAATGGCGCCGAGTAGGCCAATATTATAGGTGCTTTCATCGCGGATATGACTTTCGTAAATACCATCAAATGGTGCAAGTTCCTTGGCCAGTTCTGCCACTTCTTCGGTGGTGGAATAGCTACCGGGTGCGTAATAAAGACCAGTGGAAAGGCCGAGCGCACCTTCTTGCATGGCAATGCGTATCTGAGATTTCATAATTTCCAGCTCGCCGTAAGTGGGTGCTTCATCGCGCATCTGCATTACCGATTGTCTCACCGTGCCCTGGCCGACAAAAAGGGCAGTATTGGTGCCGATGCCATTCTCTTCAAGCTCGTCAAGGGTTTCACGAATATTATTTGGACCGCCGCCATCATTACCGTTAAAGACGGTTGTAACACCCTGGGTCAGGTAATTGGCATTCAGTTTTCGTTCGGAATCCTGAAGGTTACCAAGTGAATGTGTGTGTGGATCGATAAAGCCTGGGGCAACAATAAGGCCTGCTGCGTCAATGACTTTGTCTGCGTTCGTTGGCACTGAAGGACCAACATATACGATCTGATCGCCGCTTATGGCGATGTCGACCATTTCAGCTGGATTATTGCGTCCATTATAAACGGTGCCGCCCGTGATCAGGATATCAACATTGATTTCTGAACTGTTATTTTGATCGCAGCCAGAAAGTGCAAAAATGAATAGGAATATGGTATATTTTTTCACTTTTTCGAGTCCCGTATTGGTTTAATTTATTCGTTGCTCTTATATACGATATTATATCGCGCCACGGATGGAAAACAAGGGTGGGTGCAGAATGACTGATCGTTCGAATCGAATTGTGGGTAAACGGTTTGAAAATTACCGCTAAACCATATATAGATGTCCATGAATTAAATGAATATTTTTTGCTCAAATGTAGTTATATTTCTTGACGTATTTGGTCCTATCCCCTATATACCGCTTTCAAGTTTTATGAGGCCCCATGACGATTCTCATGTGGATGGCCATTGGATATAAGAAATTAAGCTAAGGAAAAGACGATGTCACGTGTATGTGAATTAACAGGCAAAGCTGTAATGAGCGGTAATAACGTAAGCCACGCGCTTAACAGAACCCGCCGTGTATTCCGTCCTAATCTTACCAAAGTGACGCTCATGAGCGATGCGCTTGGTCAATCAGTTAAAATGAAAATTTCTGCACATGCGCTTCGTAGTGTTGAACATAACGGTGGCCTCGATAATTTCCTTGTTAAAGCAAGCGATCTTAAGCTTTCACTTAGAGCAAGAAGACTGAAAAAGAACATCAAGAAGAAATTGGCTGCTGCCTAATTCCTGATTTCGAAATGAATTTTAAGAGTCGCTGAATTTTCAGCGGCTTTTTTTATGCTTTCAATGAAATTGATTTTCCGATATTTTTATTCAAATAAATAACATTTTTAAATAAATATAAGAAAAATTTCATATCCTTAGTATAGGATTTCCGTTCAATTAGTCATTTACAGTGTCATTTGAGTAAAGCGTATGGGGTAAAATTAGTGCGTTGTGATTTCAGTGCGTCAATTTTTTAAGAGGCAAAATATGAATAAAAGAGCCATATCGGCCACCATAATCGAAGCGGCAAAGGAGCAGTTCCATAAAAATGGATACCTTGCGACTGAGGCGTGCGATATCGTGAGCGCAGCAAAGATTTCCATGCGTGAATATGAAGAATGCTTTGGCTCTAAAGAAGAGGTATGTACGCAAGTTCTGAAATCCTATTTAAGGGAATTAAAGAATCAATTTAAAAAATACGAAGAAAATGACAACACCCGTCAGCGTCTGAGCCTATTTCTTGACGCTTATTTCGACGATGCGGAGAGTATTGCCGTCAACGGATGCCCGGTTTATAATCTTTATTATGACCTTTGTAATATGGATAATGAACTTTCAGAATTGATCGTAGAAATTCTTGAGTTACAACATCAGTGGCTTGATGAGCAATTTATCATTATGCTAAAAACCGAGAGTGCCGTTGATCAGGGTGACCGACTTATGTCGGCAACAAGCGGCCTCATTTTGTTAGCAAAGCTTACGGGCGACGCTCAAATGTTCAAAAACCAGATTATTCAACTGCGCTCGTGGATAAGGTCCATGTAATCTCGCTCTTTAAATGATCTTGACCTTGCCACAATGATGGGTCACTCTACGAAAAAATTAATTCTATAGAGAAATTCTTTGTCGAAGACCGAACTTCAGGAAAAAGACGTATCAGATTCGCTCTTGGTTTATTTAAAACCACGGGTTCTTGCTATTTTGTTTTTAGGGTTTTCGTCAGGTGTCCCTTACGGCGTTCTTACTGGTGCACTAAGTTATTGGGTTTCAAAAATCGATCTTACACCCAGCGAAATTAGCCTGCTGGTCGCCGCCGGGTTTCCCTACACTATAAAATTTCTTTGGTCGCCGATTATAGATCAGGTAAAGCTGCCTATTTTATACAAATTATTTGGTCAACGCCGTAGCTGGTTGCTTTTATCGCAGGCGCTTCTTGTGGTCAGCATAATTTGGCTGGGATTCACATCCCCCACGCAGGACTATACAGAAACCTATATCGCCGCATTTATAATCGCACTATTTGGTGCAACGCAGGATATAGTCATTGACGGATTTCGCATTGAGGTTCTCGAAGATGATGAGCAGGCAGCCGGGGCGGCGCTATATATATATGGCTACAGGATCGCAGGCATCATTTTTTCCATTGGTGTGATTTATATCTACAACCTTATGGATATTGACTGGTCATTACTGTTTATAATTGGAAGCTCAACCATGCTGGTAGGTATGCTCGCCGCATTATTTATTAGCGAGCCGAAACATAACGCAACAGAAGAAAAAATAAAGATCCAGCAAGCGCTTGATGAAATCATGCAGAAGCAGGATTTGAAAGAAGGCAAATTTAAAGAATATTTAGCCTGGATCTATATGAGTGTGATTGCGCCTTTTCAGGAGTTTCTGACCAGAAGAGGCTGGTTTGTGTTTCTTCTATTTGCCCTTTTTTATAAGCTTGGCGACAGCATGGCGTTATCGCTTCAAACCAAGTATTTTCTGTCACTTGGCTTTGATGATCTGGTGATTGCTAACTCAGGAAAAGCAGTGGGATTTTGGGCTTTGCTCGCCGGATTGGCCGTGGGTGGTGCACTGATGAATAAGGTGGGTCTTTGGAAAGCACTGCTTATTTGTGCATTGTTACAACTCATCTCAAACCTGTCATTTTCGGCACTCTATGTTATTGGAACCAACGCGTATTTTCTCGCCTTTACGATGGGGTTCGAGAATTTTTCCACTGGCATGGGGGCAACCGTACTGGTAGCGTATCTTTCGCTGCTTTGTAACCGTTCCTTTACGGTTACCCAATTCGCTCTTTTAAGCGCACTGACCCAATTTACGGTGAAAATATTGTCCTCACCAAGCGGATATATTGTTGAATATATAGACTGGTTCTGGTTTTTTATTGTCACAGCGGTTCTGGCCGTTCCAGGCGTATTGCTTCTTTTTTGGATAAAAACAATCGAAAATTTTGATAAGGCTCAATCAGACCTTGCGCACGACGAGACTTAGTAAGCTCGAAAAACGAGACTTGCGGCTAACGAATTGAAAGCCATGCTGCTCAAGAAGGAACATAATATTTTTCGATTTAAAGAAGTTTAATTGACCAGGTATTGGGGCTGGTGAATTATAAAAACGCGACACAGGAACCCGTAGCTCAAAGGTATCACCACGACCGAGTTTTTTATACTTGCACTTAAAGAATTCATTAATATCATCTGCGAATATAAGCTCACTATTATCGTGTGAACCGGCCCGATCAAGCCGCTTCGCAAAGCCGCAGAACGGGCATTTCATTTTTTGCTCGCTTATGGCAGTTGCGCCCCCACAAACATCACAATTTCTTGAGTGTACTTTTCTAAAATCATCCATGAAATTACTTTTAATCCATTTGTCCAGCCACGGTAAACCAAAAGAACTAAAAAAATTGTTTGGTCCCTGCTTCAATAAACGATATCATTTCACCGTTTCATCAAAAGGTGAGAAATTCAATTGATTATAGAAAGTGTAAATGAATATTATTGCCAACACATATACTGTGGCGTCCTGTGATGATCCGATTCAAATTGTAAGCGGTGATATAGAAGTCAGACTTGCGCGCAGCGAAGAAGAAATAAAAGCAGGTCAAGAACTTCGATATCAGGTTTTCTTTCAGGAAATGGGTGCAAAACCAAGCGATGTGGTAAAGGATGAAGAACGGGATTTTGATGATTTTGACCAAATTTGCGATCATCTCCTTGCCTTTGACAACTCAAAAGAAGGCTCGGAAAAGGTTATCGCAACATATCGTTTGCTTCGTGAAGAGCTTATAGATCAAAAGGAGGATTTCTATTCGTCCTCAGAATTTGATTTAACTGGTCTTTATAACGATCATTTCAGGGGGTTGTTGGGAGATCGACAGCTTTTGGAGCTTGGCCGTAGCTGTGTGAAAGAAGAATATCGCACCAACGCCATTATGCACCTTATGTGGAAGTTTATAGCGCGTTATGTAGACCGTCATAAAATAGCCTATCTGTTTGGGTGCGCCAGCCTTCCCGGTACCGATCAGGCAGAACACCAACTTCCGCTGAGCTATTTATATCATAAGCATAAAACACCTGATGAATATAACATTCCTGCCGTCAATGGCATGGCCCAGAAAATGGATTATTTTAAAGAGGATGATTTTAGCAACAAAACGGCACTTCGCGCATTGGCTCCACTGATCAAGGGCTATCTGAGGCTCGGATGTTATATTGGAGACGGTGCGGTAATTGATGAACAGTTCGGTACGACCGATGTGTTTATATTACTTCCTATCGATCGATTGGAAAGCCGTTATCTATCTCTTTGGGATGACTGAAACAATAGAAATTCTTTAAATTGGAAAAGATAAGGCCAACGTGCGGGCGATGAGTAATCAAAAAACAGAAGAAAAAAATAATAAGAAGACGGGTATAAAAACCACGCCGATGATGGAGCAGTTCCTGAAGCTGAAAGAGGCACACAGGGAATATCTGCTTTTTTACAGAATGGGGGATTTTTATGAGCTTTTCTTTGATGATGCGGTGAAAGCCTCTGCTGCTCTCGATATTACGTTGACCAAACGCGGTAAATATATGGATGAAGATATTCCCATGTGTGGCGTACCGGTCCATGCAGCGGAAAATTACCTCTCTCGTCTGATCGGTAAGGGTTTCAAGGTTGCCGTTTGCGAACAAATGGAAGATCCCGCTGAAGCCAAAAAGCGTGGCAACAAATCGGTGGTCAAACGGGATGTTGTCAGGTTGGTAACACCCGGTACCATAACCGAGGAAAACCTTCTTGATGCGCGGTCGCATAATTATCTGGCAGCTCTCTCACACGCCAAAGGTAATTACGCGCTTTCCTGGCTTGATATAACGACCGGTGATTTTTTTGTGAGCTCCATGGTCGCAGCTAATCTGGACGCGGAACTGGCCCGGCTGCATGCGGGCGAAATGATCGTGCCATTTAGCCTGATGGACAAAGGGGAACTCGCTGATGTTCTTGACGACTGGCAACATATCATCAGTCCGGTTGAAAGCTCACTTTTTGATAGTGCCAGCGCAGAGAAAAAGTTAAAGGATTTGTTTGAAGTTGCTGTCCTTGAGGGCATTGGTTCTTTTGGTCGCGCGGAACTTGCGGCTTGCGGTGCTCTTATTGATTATTTGCAGGAAACGCAGAAAGGAAAGTTGCCAAAACTGCGGCGACCCAAGTTGGTCGGTGAAGACAGTGTGATGATGATCGATAGTGCAACAAGGCGTAATCTTGAACTAAACAGGACTCTTTCTGGTGACAAAAAAGGGAGCTTACTTGCAACCATCGACAAAACAATAACGGGTGCTGGCGCAAGACTTCTTGGAACATAT
Source organism: uncultured Kordiimonadaceae bacterium (assembly GCA_963976585.1). Classification (GTDB taxonomy): domain Bacteria; phylum Pseudomonadota; class Alphaproteobacteria; order Sphingomonadales; family Emcibacteraceae; genus Pseudemcibacter. Next base: position 28,320 of record CAXBLS010000008.1, on the reverse strand, counting down.
TTGAGTGCACCGCTCACAGACCCCATGGCCATAAACAAACGGCTTGATCTTGTGACATATTTTTTAAACGCAGAGGCCTTGCGTACCCAGCTTCGCGGGCTACTCAAAAGCTGTCCTGATCTGGAGCGGGCCATGTCGCGGCTTTCAGTTGGCCGTGGCGGACCACGCGACCTTGCTGCGGTGCGAGATGCGCTGGATCAGGCATTTAAAATAAAACAGATCATCGAGAAAGATCTCTCAAGAGATCAAGATGCCTTGAGTGGTCATCACCACGACCTCGACGCTATTCTCTCAAAATTTGGTGACCATACGCAAATTGTTGATGAGCTTCGACGTGCGTTGCTCCCTGATCTTCCTGTGATTATCAGGGACGGTAATTTTATCGCCAAAGGTTATCATCCACCGCTTGATGAGTTTCAGATGTTAAAAAGCGAAAGCAAGAGACTTATTGCAGCGCTCGAAGGTCGCTATAAAGAAAAAACAACCATCAATGGACTTAAAATCAAATACAATAATGTCCTCGGTTATTTTGTCGAAGTAACAGCACTCCACGCTGACAAACTGATGACCGCGCCTCTCAACGAGGAATTCATTCACCGACAAACACTTGCTAATGTGGTTCGTTTCAATTCCCCTGAACTAGCGGAACTCGCGGGAAAAATTGGCCATGCCGCTGACCACGCTCTTGGCCTCGAACATGAACTTTTTGAAAAGCTTGTAATCAAAGTAATGAGCAGTTGGGATGATATTATTCGTGCGGCTTCGGCCCTCGCGACCCTTGATGTGGGGGCAGCACTTGCGGAACTTGCCGTGGAAAATAATTATAGCCGGCCTCAGGTGGATGACAGTCTCGCTTTTGATATTAGTGGCGGCCGCCATCCGGTGGTTGAAGCATCGATAAAACGAAACCTTGAGGGAAAATTTGTTGCCAATGACTGTGACCTTGGCGAGGAAAACAGGCTCTGGCTGATCACTGGCCCCAACATGGCGGGTAAAAGTACTTTCCTGAGACAAAATGCATTGATTGCCATTCTGGCGCAAATGGGTAGTTTTGTGCCGGCGCGAAAGGCTCATATTGGTATTGTCGACCGACTGTTTAGCCGGGTTGGTGCTTCGGATGATCTGGCGCGGGGCCGGTCAACCTTTATGGTTGAGATGGTTGAAACCGCAGCCATTCTTAATCAGTCTTCAACTAAATCTCTAGTAATCCTTGATGAAATTGGTCGTGGCACGGCCACTTACGACGGACTTTCAATTGCTTGGGCGGCGGTAGAACATCTCCATGAAGTAAACAAAGCACGTGGCTTATTTGCGACACATTACCATGAGATGACAGCACTGGCCTCAAAGCTGAATAGCCTGGCCCTTCACTTTATGAAAGTGAAGGAATGGGAGGGGGAGGTTATATTTCTCCATGAAGTGGCGGCAGGATCAGCAGACCGTTCTTACGGTATTCAGGTGGCTAAATTGGCCGGACTTCCCGCTGTGGTGGTTGAGCGGGCTACTCAGGTGCTTCATAGCTTGGAACAGGGTGGTGCAGAAGGTCAGGGTGTAGCCCAAGGCCAAAAGATGGAGGCTTTAAATGACGAACTGCCGCTATTTTCTGTGGTGCAGGAAAAAGTAGCGAGCTTGAGGGAAGAGCCTTCTGAGCTTGATAAAGCTATGAAAGATGTAAGGCCGGATGAGCTTACTCCGAAAGAGGCACTGGACATGCTCTATAAATTGAAAGAGTTACTAACATAATTTTATGATCAGGATAAAAAAACATCGCGAAATTTTTAATCGTAAAACCCAGGCCGAAAAGCTTGAGGTTTTGAAAGACGAATTTCGCCCTGATCAAATTAGGGGGGCGCTTCTAAATTTAATGAAAGAAGCTTACGATCACGGTTTTGAGACTATAAAAAAGCGTGCTGACAACGGCGAAACCGGGGTCAATCTGGCCAATGCCCAGAGTTTTCTGACCGATGAAGTGGTTCATATGCTTTATGATGTGGTCACGGATTATATTTATCATGTCCCTAATCCGACCAAAAGCGAACGATTGTGCCTAGCGGCTTTCGGCGGATATGGACGTCAGGAAATGGCGCCGTATTCGGATATTGATCTTCTTTTTATTTTGCCTTACAAAAAAACCGCGTGGAGTGAGCAGGTTGTTGAATATATGCTTTATATTCTTTGGGATATGGGGTTTGACGTGGGACACGCGGTCCGTACTGTTGATGAAAGTATCCGACTTTGTGAAACGGACCTTACAATAAAAACATCGCTTCTGGAAATGCGTTACATTTGGGGGGAACGGGCGCTGTTTGAGGAACTTATTACCCTTTATGACAAAAAAATTGTCAAAGGTCATGCCCCCGAGTTTACTGAGCAAAAACTTCAGGAAAGAGATGACCGTCATAAACGACTAGGGGATACCCGTTATGTGGTTGAGCCGAATTTAAAGGAAGGTAAGGGCGGACTTCGCGATCTTCACACACTGTTCTGGATCGCGAAGTTTATTTATAAAGTCCACAGGGTTAGTGAGGTTGTTAAAAAAGGCGTTTTCTCGGCGGAAGAATTTCGTGAGTTTCAAGTCGCTGAAGACTTTTTGTGGGCGGTGCGGTTTCATCTGCATTATTTTGCCGGGCGGCCGGAGGAACGCATCACATTTGATGTGCAAAAGGCACTTTCAGAAAAGTTGGGGTACGCAGACCGTCCCAACATGTCTGGCGTTGAACGTTTTATGAAACATTTCTTTTTAACGGCAAAGAATGTTGGTGATTTGACCCGTATTTTTTGTGCTTATCTTGAAGAGAAGCACAAACGAAAAGCGCCTCTCAGGCTCGCGAGTTTTTCCTTTAGATCAAAAACCGTCGATGGCTTTCCATTGGATGGTGGACGCATCAGTATAAAAAATGCCAAAGATATTGAAAATGATCCCGTGAAGATGGTTGAAATTTTCAGAGTGGCACAAAAATTTGGGCTAGATATCCATCCACGTGCTCTTAGGATGATCAGGCAGAACCTCAAGCTTATTAAAGGGCGGACAAGAAACAACGAACGAGCGAACGAACTGTTTCTTGATATTCTCACGTTTAAAGATGGGCCGGGCTTCGCGTTAAGGCTCATGAATGAAGTTGGTGTATTGGGACGGTTTGTTCCTGATTTTGGTCGCGTCGTCGCCCAAATGCAATATGATATGTACCATGTTTATACAGTTGATGAACACACGATTCGCGCTATTGAACTGACCTCCGAAGTTGAGCGGGGGATACTTGCGGAGGAACACCCGCTCGCCAATGAGATTGTCCATAAAGTGCTTTCCCGCCGGGTCCTTTATCTGTCGGTTTTTCTTCATGATATTGCTAAAGGACGAAAAGGTGATCATTCCATACTTGGTGAAGAAGTTGCCCATAAATTATGTCCGCGCTTAGGCTTATCAGCCGCTGAAACGGAAACAGTCGCGTGGCTGGTGCGGTGGCATTTGTTGATGACTTTGTCGGCGTTTAAGCGCGATTTAAGTGATCCAAAAACAATTTCAGACTTTGCAAGCCAGGTTCAAAGCCCGGAGCGTCTAAGACTGCTTCTGGTACTTACTGTTGTCGACATCCGCGCGGTAGGCCCAAAAGTCTGGAATGGCTGGAAGGGGCAGCTGCTCCGTGACCTTTATAGTCGGTCAGAAGAATATTTGCTGGGTGGACAGGTGAAATATGAAAATAAACACCACGCAGATGGTGTTAAGGCCGGATTGAGGGCGGCACTTAAAGAATGGTCTGATGAAAAATTTGAGCAATATACGGCGCGTTTTTATAACACTTATTGGCAGGCGGTATCGGTTCAGGATCTTGAGCGAAATGCGCTTATGATTGATATGGCGGACAAATTTGGTGATAATTTTACTGTAAATATCCACATTGATGAATTTCAGAATATATCGGAACTGAGCATTTACGCAGATGACCACCCAGGACTATTTTCGCGCCTGACAGGGGCTATCGCATTGAGCGGTGCTTCTATTCAGGATGCAAGAATTTTTACCACCAAAGACGGGATGGCGCTGGACACGTTCAGAATTCAAGATGCAGAAGGTCAGGTGTTTAAGGACAAGGCCAAGCTTGAAAAACTACAGCAGAATATAAGAGATACACTGGCAGGAACGCTTAAACCGAGGGAGGTTTTTGATAGAAGGCGCGTTAAGAAAAAACGCACGGATATTTTTAAGGTAGAGCCAAGGGTACTCATCGATAACAAAGCAAGCAACAGCCGCACCGTGATCGAAATTAACGGACGTGATCGGATCGGTTATCTGTTTGATCTTAGTCAGGTTCTGGTTGATCTGAAAATGTCTATTAATTCAGCTCATATCGCCACGTACGGCGAACGGGCGATTACGGTATTTTTTGTTCGTGATTTATTCGGACATAAGGTAACAAACGATAAGAAGCTCGAGCAAATTGAAGAAAAATTAATGAACGTATTAACGGTGGAAGACTAGATGTCAGTACTCAAAGCGACAGCCATATTTGGAGGCTTCACAATGATCAGCCGTGTGCTTGGCTTTGTCCGCGATATTCTTATGGCGGCGGTCCTTGGCGCGGGTGCGGTGACCGATTGTTTTGTTGTTGCTTTTAAGCTGCCCAATTTTTTTAGAAGACTCTTTGCCGAAGGAGCATTCAGTGCTTCATTTGTCCCTATTTTTTCAGTCACTCTCGAGAAAGGGGGGCGAAAGAAAGCTCTGCGTTTTGCTGAAGAGGCCTTCGCCTGCCTTGCGGTGACACTGCTTCTGTTTGTTGGGCTGATCGAGATTTTTACACCAGTGCTCATTTATATTATGGCCAATGGATTTACTGGTGATGAGGCAAAATTTGCCCTAGCGGTTACCCTGACCCGATATACGTTTCCGTTCATTTTGTTTGTCTCGCTTGTCTCGCTTCTGGCTGGCGTGTTAAATTCACTGGGGAGATTTGCGGAAACGGCGGCTGCACCGATTATATTAAACCTTTGCCTGATAACGGCGCTCATGTTCGGTGCCAATATGATGGAAACACCGGCCCATACACTTGCTATTGCGGTAAGTATCGCAGGATTTGTCCAATTAATTTTCCTTTACCGCGCGTGCCATAAGGCAGGATATAGAATTAAGATCAGAGTGCCGCGGCTGACACCTCGGGTTAAAAAGCTATTGATGGTGATGGGACCTGCTGCACTCGGTGCAGGAGTTATTCAGCTCAATCTGCTTCTCGATATGATTATCGCGTCGCATCTTCCCGATGCGTCCATGTCATATCTTTATTATGCGGATCGGCTCAATCAGCTTCCGGTCGGCGTGATAGGGGTGGCGCTGGGGACAGTCCTGCTTCCGTTTCTCTCCCGCAGTATTGCCAGTGGTGATGACGCACAGGTCATGAAAAGTCAAAATCAGGCCATCGAAATGGGGTTGTTTTTCACCATCCCGGCGGCAGTGGCATTTCTGGTTGTTCCCGACGATCTGATCCATGTCCTTCTGGAGCGCAGCAATTTTTCAGCCGAGGCAACGGCTCAAACCTCACTCACTCTTGCGGCTTATGCTGCGGGACTTCCCGCTTATGTGCTGGCTAAGGTTTTTGTGCCCGGCTACTTCGCGCGTGGAGACACGAAGACGCCACTTAAATTTGCTGTTGTTGCGTTGATCGTCAACGTGACGCTAAATATTATATTGATGCAATATTTCGCCCATGTCGGTCTGGCAATGGCGACGGCTATTTCGGCTTGGATAAACGTGTTGATGCTGTGCAGCGGACTTATTCTTCGCGGGCATTACGCCATCGAAAAAGCACTTGTGATCAGGCTCTCTAAATATATCTTATGTTCTCTCATCATGGGTATAGCAGTCTGGTTTGTGCAAAAACAGGTTCACTTCCTGATCGAAGGCACAGCCACACAGCAGGTCATCGGCCTGATGATTTTGGTCTTCAGCGGTATAACAGCTTATTTACTGGCAACATTCATCACGCGAACCGTAAAAAAAGAAGAACTGGGCGCCTTATTTTCAAAGAGATAGTTGACCAATTCTGGATTTGCCGCCATATAGAGTTCTTATTTGAAACGAATTAGGATATGTCCAAAATATCCAAAAGGAATGATAATGACAGATTTCAAACAGCGCGTTTTTTCCGGGGTTCAACCTTCCGGAAATTTGACGCTTGGCAACTATCTCGGTGCCATTAAAAACTGGGTCGGCCTTCAGGATACTTATGAGACCATTTTTTGTGTCGTCGATCTGCATGCGATAACCACATGGCAGGAGCCGGACGTGCTGCGCGACGCGACCCGTGAAGTCGCCGCAGGTATGATTGCCAGTGGAGTGGATCCAAAGAAAAGCATCATTTTCAATCAAAGCCAGGTGTCGGCTCATGCCGAGCTTGCGTGGATATTTAATTGTGTGGCCCGTATGGGATGGCTTAACCGCATGACCCAGTTTAAAGAAAAAGCCGGTAAGCACAAAGAGCGTGCCAGTGTTGGCCTCTATGTCTATCCTGATCTTATGGCTGCTGACATTCTTGCTTATCTTGCGACCCATGTGCCCGTTGGCGCGGATCAGAAACAACATCTTGAACTTACCCGCGATATTGCCCAGAAATTTAATAGCGATTACGGTGTTGATTTCTTCCCGGAAGTGGAACCACTTATTTTTGGTGCGGCAACCCGGGTGATGTCACTGCGTGATGGTAACGCAAAAATGTCAAAATCAGATCCGTCTGAAAATAGCCGAATTAATCTGACCGATGACCGTGACCTGATTGCCAAAAAAATCAGAAAAGCACGCACGGACAGTGAACCTCTACCCGGTACACTCGAGGAGCTTGGTGACCGCGCCGAAGCTAAAAACTTGATCAATATTTTTGCGGCACTCGGTGAACGGGATGCGTCGTCGATCTGTGCTGAGTATGAGGGCAGAGGATTTGCTGATTTCAAGCGTGATCTCGCGGATTTGAGCGTTTCAGTACTTGGGCCAATAACCGAGGAAATGGGACGCCTGATGGACGATAAAACCTATCTTGATGGCATTTTGCGCGAGGGAGCCGATAATGCAGATAGCATCGCTTCACCAATTTTGAAGCAGGTTCATGAAATTGTTGGTTTTCTTCGGCCCTGATTATGCCATAATGATCAAGTAACATTTGATAATGAGCGGGTAAAAATGTAAGGTGATGGTATGGATAAATTTTTAAAAATTGTTGCATCATTTCTAATCGTTGGTTTTCTTGCGTCCTGTACGCAATCTATCCGAAGTAATGTGATGCGTTTTCATCAACTTCCTGCCCCTTCGGGTGAGAAGATTGTTATTGTTCCTGCGGACCCAGCGAATAACGGCAGTATTGAGTTTGCCAATTATGCAACTCTGATTGGCAACGCGTTGGGAAATGTTGGCTACTTGCCCGCAAACGGTGAAGAAGCAGATCTGATCGTAGAACTGGACTATGGAGTAGATGGTGGACAAAAAGTGGTTCGTACCTCACCTTCTATGTTCGGCTATTGGGGGTATGGAGGCCGCTATGGCAGTTATTATAACCCTTGGTTTCCTTATAGAAACCCGTATTTCTACCACGTTGGATTTTATCCACGGGCGTATTATGGTGGTTATTATGGCGGCTTTTATGGTCCGCTCGGAATGGGGCCAAGCGAGAGGGTTTATACCTATTATACGCGTCATGTAAAAATAGTGATTAGGCCCAACAAGGACGGCGCACAGAACCTCTATGAAGGTGAAGCAAGCAGTACTGGCCGCAATAACCGGCTACATGAAGTTATGCCCTATATGGTGCAGGCAATTTTCACTAACTTCCCCGGTGAAAGCGGATCGTCTGAACGGATATCGGTGAAAATACCGGAAAACTGATAATATTTTGGGGGCTTGAAAAGTGAGCTTCTCCTTGCCATCTATAAAGAACAATAAAATGAACGGGATAGGCCATGTGGGAAACTATGAAAGATATCGGCTATTGGCTTAAAGAAACCATAAGCTGGAAGATTGTCAAAAGACTGATCATTGGGTTGGCCATTCTTGTTGCACTATACTTTCCCGTCGGCATGTTTCTTACACATAATGTCGACGCAAGCCCGGAATTTGGTCCACAAAGTGGCACAAACGGCAGTAATGCGGTTGCTGTCAGTATTGCTCTGATTGACAGGGAAGTGAATAATAACGGCTGGGTATCAAACGACCCGTTTTTTAAGCCGGGATCTTATCTTGATAACATGTCCAATTTTCAAATTGGCATCATTTCAGCGGTTGCGCGATTCAGTATTGAACTCAGCGATCAACTGGGACGGACCCGTGGCTCAAGCAGCGTTGATCCGGATCTAAAAGAGGCGTCAAGCCTTCTTCAGTATGACGGTACGGTTTGGTGGTGGAACCCGTCGACCTCTTATATGCCGGTCGCGACGTCCGAGCAGCAATATAAAAAGGCGATGGAACAATTAATTGTCTATAATGAGCGCCTTGCAAGGGGGGATGCCGTTTTTGAGAAACGTTCAGACAATCTTCTCTCAACTCTGGATAAAATTTCGCTGGACCTTGGCACCTCATCGGCGAGTATTGACACTTATGTGCGCGAAGGTTTTGGCTGTGTGCTTGATCTCAAAGCGGATGATCTATTTTTTAATGTAAAGGGGCAAGCCTACGCCTATCGTTTAATCTTGCAGGCGCTTCGAAAGGATTTCGAAACGGTCGTTGTTAGTCGTGATATTGCATCAATCTGGGATGAGATGGAGACATCTTTTGATAGTATCATAGCTATGGATCCATTGATTATTTCTAACTGCGAAGTTGATGGTCTTATTTTCCAGAATCACCTTACTTCTGAAGGCTTCTACCTGTTGCGTGCGCGCACCCAACTAAAAGAAATTACCAATATTCTATTGAAGTAATTATCCCCTTGCCAAATGGTCAAAGAGAGTGGCACTATGGCATTCCAAAATGACAAACGGGATAGAATAAGGGGTTTGCTATGTCCGAGCAGGACAGTAAGTGGAAATTTCTGATCATCGCTGATGATACGCCGGAATTTGCGAAGGTACTTCGCCTTGCCAGTAAACGCGCGGAAAAAGTAGGTGGTAGTATACTGTTGCTGCATATAATTCTGCCTGCTGATTTTCAGCATTGGACTTCTGTGAAAGACATCATGGAAGAAGAAGCCATGGAAGAAGCACGCGAACAGGTGGCGGCCCATGCTCGTGAAATCAAAAGAATTTCGGGACTTGATGCGGAAACAGTGATCCGTAAAGGAAAGCCGGAAGAGGTGATATCTGATATCATTGCAGAAGATCATGATATTCATCTACTCGTGCTTGGTGCTGAAGTAGAAGGTGACCCTGGACCGCTCATAAGAAGTTTCCGTGAAGTGCTTCTGAATGTGCTTCATATGCCGGTGCTGGTGGTGCCTGGCAATATGACTGATGAAGAAATCGACAAATTCGCTTAATTAATTAAACATATTAACCTTGATTCTTGCGTGTTTCATCACTATTTAAGGGATGAGCTTAAATAGTCAGGAAAAATACATGTTTATCCAAACCGAACAGACACCAAATCCAGCCACCCTCAAATTTATCCCGGGTGAAGTCGTTCTAGATAACGGCACAATGTTTTTTGAAAACAAAGATTCTGCGGGCGTTTCGCCGCTTGCTCAGGTGCTTTTTGAAATTGAAGGTGTTTCTGCAGTATTTTTAGGGTCTGACTTCATTACTATTGAAAATGGTGGTGCTGACTGGAACGATTTAAAGCCGGCGATTCTTAGTACGATCATGGAACATTATACAGCAGGAATCCCTGTTGTGACTGGTGAAGCGAAAATAGACGTCGCTGACGATGATGCCGATCCGGAGATTGTTGCGCAGATTATCGAACTTCTTGATACCCGTGTTCGCCCGGCGGTGGCCCGCGATGGCGGCGATATTACCTATCACGGCTTTCGGGAGGGTATTGTTTATTTACGTATGCAGGGGGCCTGTTCTGGTTGTCCAAGTTCAACGGCGACACTGAAATACGGCATTCAAAACCTGCTTAAACATTATATTCCCGAAGTGGAAAGTGTTGAGCCGGTCGAGTAACTTTACTCACCACTTCCTAAATTGAAAAACGGCAGACCGTACCAATACCAGCGCCCATCTGGTCCTGGCATGGTGCAGTTTATCCTGTGACGGCCTTCTGGGAAAGGAGGCTCAAACCTAATTTCAATCCGGCTTCCACCAATCCGGTTGACAGTGGCAGGTTTACTCATATGAGACGGAAAACAGTTAAGAGCACCGAGGCCATCAATATCAGAATCGACCGTAAATCCGACCACTGGAGGGTTGATATCAAGAACCGGTGATCTTGGTAAAACATCTCTGACCGGCAGGGCTCTTGAATTGATGATCAACTTGAAGCGGTCAAGATTAGAATAGCTTTCATTAAAAGCAAATCTTGGCAGGGCCATTAAATTGCTTTTACTGCTTGATACACTTGAATATTGGGCGACGGCGGCATGGTAATCTTTGACTTTGATCGCGTCTATTAATTCTTCTGAATATTCGCCGTAGGGGTAGGCAAAAATATCAGGCACGTAACCGAGTTCACGTTCATATATTTCATCGGCCTTGGCGATATCGGCCATGGCTTCCGGGATCGTGATTTTGGTCATATGCGCGTGCGCGTGTCCGTGGTGGCCAATATCGACTAATGCATCAGCATCAAGTTCGCGAATTTGATCCCACGTCATTGAGCGTTGGTTTTGGTCATTCACTGATTCTGTTGAGATAAAAAGTGTAAAGGGGATCCCTGCGGCTTTTAGTATAGGCCACGCTTCTTTATAAATTGAAAGATATCCATCGTCTATAGTGACCGCGATTGTCCGTGGTGGTAGATTAGTGCCGCTATTTAGTGCTTCCGTGATCGTTCGAAGCGGGACAATATTGTATATGTCTTTGCTCAACTCTTCGATATGTTGCTTTATTTGCTCTAGGGTCACATTGGTAGTGGGAAAGTCGCCTTCACCGAAACGGTGATACATAATAATAACAGCGCTGTCTTCGCCATCTTGAGTTTGTGCCACAGCCAAAGGCGAGTATATTGAAAGGGTTGAGATTATAAAACAAAATTGAATTACGAACTTTTTCAATATTATCCCTCAAATTTTCTCGTTTTTAATTATATGATTTTTTCAAAACGGACTATAACAGAAAAAATGTCCAATTATTAGAAAAAATATATTTAGAAACTTAACCGATCATATGACCTGTATTTTAGCAATTGATACGACGCTTGGAGCCTGCTCAGTTGCTCTCATCAAGGATAAAACCTTGCTTTCACACAAGCGTGAGGTACGAGCACGTGGCCATGTGGAGCGGCTGATTCCCATGATTGACGAAGTATGTGGAGCATCTGCTGTGGATGTTACTGAGGTAAACCAGATCGCCGTGTCCATCGGTCCGGGAACATTTGCTGGTGTTCGCATCGGTCTATCTGCTGCAAAAGGAATGGGACTGGCGCTCGATATTCCCATTATTGCGGTTTCAACTCTTGAAGCACTCGCCTATCAATATGCGTGTGAGCACAATGATTTTTCCGGTAAAATGGCAGTTGCAATAGACGCCAGACGCAATGAAATCTACCTGCAGTTATTTGAAATTCATGGTGGAAACTACACGGATATTTCAGAACCACAGGCCGTGGCAGTTTCATTGGCATCAGACGTACTTGGTGGTCATGTGGGTCTGATAATTGGCAGTGCATGTGGTCTGTTGAGCGAATTGGAGATACCGTGTGAGCAGGGATACGATCATCCGGATGCGGCATTTGTTGCAAAAATGGCAATTGACCTTTCGCCGCGCGCGATGGTCAGTGATGATATTTCGCCGCTCTATCTGAGAGCTCCCGATGCGGTGAAATCGGCTCCTCTCAATATGATAGTTCGCGATGAATAAGTCGGCCAATATCACCGTTGAACAGATGGGGGCGGAAAGCGCGGAACTTCTGGCAGCCATTTACGTACAAGCATTTGAAAACTTGCCAGAACAAAAGTGGGGCGCTACGGAACTGCGCGAGCTATTGTCAGTACGTGGTACAACAAGTTTTGTTATTTGTCGGAACAAGGAGCCAATCGGCTTTGCACTGCTTCGTGTCATAGTAGATGAGGGCGAATTAATTACATTTTGCATATTGCCAAAATGGTGCAATAATGGCTATGCTAAGACACTTTTGGAATGGATCATAGATACGATGCAACCGCGTTCTATCAAAAGGTTATTTCTTGAAGTTCGTGAAAATAATGATGCGGCCATAAAGCTATATAAAAAATGTTCCTTTAAAACAATTGGCCGCCGTAAAGGGTATTATAGTAGCCACCAAGCAGATAATATTGATGCACTGGTTATGCAATATCAGTTGATTGAACAATCGGATTAACGGTATACAGCATCAGATGGACTATGGTGGTCGAAAAAGAACAGGATTTGAGAATGGCATCAGCAATAGAAAAATTATGTATTGAGAAAAACATGCGCATGACGGATCAACGCCGGGTCATTGCCCGCGTACTTTCTGATGCCGAAGATCATCCGGATGTCGAAGAGGTCTACAAGCGGTCTACTAGTATCGACAATCAGATCAGTATCGCCACCGTTTACCGTACGGTGCGCCTATTCGAAGAGGCGGATATATTGGAGCGACATGATTTTCGCGATGGCCGATCGCGCTATGAGCTGGTTACTGAATCCCATCACGATCATATGATCGATATCGAAAGCGGAGAAGTGATTGAATTTGTCGATGATGAGATTGAGCAGCTTCAAATGGTAATAGCCAAAAAGCTTGGTTATAAACTGATTGATCATCGTATGGAACTTTACGGCGTAAAAGAGAAAAGTAAATAGGCAGCCCGCAGGCTATAGTATTTATGGCTATTTCTGCATTTGGATGCTATAGACGGCGACACTGTGTAGGTGGTCCTATGCAGTGTTTGTTTATTTTAGGTTACGACTGGTGAAAATTTAATTGCGCAAGTATTTTAAATTACTGAAAATAGCGGTTTATCTCGGTGTCCTGCTACCACCGACTATTCTGCTTAAAAAGCTCAAGTTTCCCGGCTACAAAGCCTGGCCGCATTGGGTGCATAAATCCATGTGTCTTGCCCTTGATATTCGTGTAAAAACGTATGGTCATGCTCTTGAGGGCTCTCCAACGCTTTTTGCCAGCAACCACGTGTCCTACCTGGACATCATTATTTTGGGACATGTTATCAAAGGATGTTTTATTGCCAAAAGGGATATGATTGATTGGCCGGTATTGGGTTATCTATCCACACTACAGCGGACGATTTTTATTGATCGGGAAAAACGTGCAGAGGTTCATAGTCAGAGGCAGGAAATGCAGGACAGGATAAAGGGCGGTGACAGCCTTATTCTATTTCCTGAAGGAACAACAGGAACAGGTGGTGTCGTTCTACCATTTAAAAGCTCTCTTTTTGGAGTGACGGAAAATTATATTCATCCAATGACCGATGATGAGGGTCGACCCCTTGAGTTGATGGTGCAGCCGGTAAGTGTTGTCTATAGGCGAATTAATTGTATGCCCACAAACCGCTCCAACCGTCCTTACGTGGCCTGGTATGGTGATATGGAAATCGGCCCGCATTTTAAGGATTTTCTAAACCTTCAGAATGTCGAAGTGGAAGTGCATTTCCACGAGCCCGTATCAAGAAATCTGTTTAAAACCAGAAAAGAACTCGCGGCATATTGCCACCGAACTATCGAAAAGCAGGTTGAGGAACGCCTTAGGCGTACTGATGATTAGAAAGAAAGAGACGTGAAGAAGAAGTTATATATCAAGACATATGGCTGTCAGATGAATGTATATGACACCGAGCGCATGGCAGATGTTATGGCACCTGAAGGGTACGAGCAGACCGACACGCCTGAAGGTGCGGACCTTGTGGTTCTTAATACTTGTCACATCCGTGAAAAGGCCGCAGAAAAGGTCTATTCAGATATTGGTCGCATCCGCAAAATGAAGGATGAGAAAAAGAAGACTGGTGAAGAGATGGTTCTTGCTGTCGGCGGTTGTGTCGCTCAGGCCGAAGGGGCAGAAATTATGAAGCGCGCACCAATCGTTGATATGGTATTTGGCCCTCAGACCTATCATAATCTGCCGAAAATGGTTGAAAAATCAGTGTCGCTAAAGGAACGTGGCGAGAAATCAAGAATTCTCGATACTAATCTTGCCGTTGATGAAAAGTTTGCTCAGCTATCCAAAAAAGATGTGAAAAAGAAGTCGACAGCGTTTTTGACCATTCAGGAAGGCTGCGATAAATTCTGTACTTACTGCGTTGTACCTTATACCCGCGGTGCGGAATTTTCCCGTACCATCGAAGACGTCATGAAGGATGCAAGAAAACTGGCTGATGCTGGTGTGGTGGAAGTCACTCTGCTCGGCCAAAACGTGAACGCTTATCATGGTGTGTCAAAAAATGGCGACGAATGGGACCTTCCGAAACTGATCAGAGAGCTTGCCAAAGTAGATGGTTTTGAGCGCATCAGATACACTACGTCTCATCCCCATGATATGACGGAAGAGCTTGTGCAGGTCCACGGTGACGTACAAGAATGTATGCCATATCTTCATCTGCCAGTGCAGGCAGGATCAGACAAAATACTCAAAGCCATGAACCGCTCACATGATAGTGCGTCCTATAAAAAAGTCATTGCCCAGCTTCGTGAAGTGAAGCCGGATCTGGCTCTTTCCGGTGATTTCATTGTTGGTTTTCCCGGTGAAACAGACGAAGATTTTGAAGAAACCATGGATCTTGTGCGTGAAGTCACTTATGCGCAGGCCTATAGTTTTAAATTTAGCCCGCGCCCCGGAACCCCTGCGGCGACAATGGTAAATCAGGTGCCGGAAGAGGTGAAATCACAACGCCTGACAAGGCTTCAGGCGCTTTTAAAGGAACAGCAGGCCGCATTCAATAATTCAGTTGTGGGCAGAACACTGCCAGTGCTTATTGAAAATACTGGCAAAACGGAGGGATCTGCCTTCGGTCGCAGCCCCTATATGCAGGCGGTTCAGATCAACCTTGGCGAGGTTCCTTTTAAGGATTTGAATGGTAAGATCGTTGACGTAATTATCAAAGAAGGTGGACCATTTAATATTCAAGGTGTACTTGCTTGAGACTTTTGGATAAAATTTAGGCGATGAAACAAGAGACAGATGACAATTTTACATCCGGCGTTCTAGAGTTTGAGGATAATCTTCTGCTGCCAGCCCTTTACGGTGAGCACAATAGAAATCTTGCGCGTATTGAAAATGAATTTGGATGTACCCTTTCCGGCAAGGGCAACCTTCTTTCTATAGAGGGGCCCGAAGAAGGCTGTAATTTATCGCGCGACGTTCTTCTCAGCCTTTATAACAGGCTTGCACAAGGCCATGATGTGACGCTTGACGATGTGGATGGTGCTATCCGATTGGTAGGCATGCTTGATAGTCCCAAGGCGCAATTTGCCAATCCACGCGAAGATATTTCAAATGATAAAAATGTTATTCGCACTCGAAAAGCGACCATCTCGCCGCGTTCGGTGAATCAGGCAAAATATATTGAAGCCCTAAAAAACAAAAATATGACCTTCGGCCTTGGACCGGCCGGCACCGGTAAAACCTTTCTGGCTGTTGCCATGGCAGTTTCGCATCTGCTTGAGGGGAAAGTGGAGCGGATTATTTTATCGCGGCCCGCCGTTGAAGCGGGTGAAAAACTTGGTTTTCTGCCAGGTGATCTCAAGGAAAAAGTCGATCCCTACCTGCGTCCCCTTTATGACGCATTGGGGCAGATGATTTCCATGGAACAAACAGAAAAAAGGCTAGAACGCGGTGAAATTGAAGTGGCGCCGCTGGCCTTCATGCGCGGGCGCACGCTTTCAGATGCGTTTGTTATTTTGGATGAAGCGCAAAATACCACACCCATGCAAATGAAGATGTTCCTGACCCGGTTTGGTCAAAACTGTCATATGGTTGTCTGCGGTGATCCGTCGCAGGTTGATCTGCCGGACGGTACGGTATCGGGCCTTAAAGATGCGATTGATACGTTGAGCAACATCAAAGATATCGCTTTTATTGAATTTGATGCGTCCGACGTGGTCCGCCATAAACTGGTCGGTAAAATCGTTCAAGCCTATGATAAAAAAGAAAGAAGCCAGTCATAATGGCGCTGCCAAAGGGTTTAATTCTCGAGGTGTCGGTTGATTGCAACCAGTGGCAGGCGGGCCTACAGGAATATAAAGGTATCATCACATCCTGCTGCGAGCTGATCTATCAGAACGTAGCAGAGGGAAAAGCGCTTGATAAATTCTCACATATAGAGTTAAGCGTTGTGCTCTGTGATGACGAGCTTATTCATAAGCTCAATAACGAATATAGAAATAAAGATAAATCGACAAATGTATTGTCTTTTTGTGGCATTGATGAGGATGAAATTGACACTTTTCTGCGCGGAGATGGCAAAATTCCCGAAAGGCCATTCTCGCTTGGGGAAAGTTACATTTCGTTTGAGACCATGAGCAAAGAGGCTGAGGCGGCAGGGATCGCATTTAATGCACATTTTAGCCATTTGGTGCTGCATGGTATATTGCATTTACTAGGATATGATCATATCGATGATGACGAGGCGCAAATTATGGAAGCATTAGAGACCAAACTTCTCGCCATTCTTGGTATTGACGATCCTTATTCAGCGTGAAATAGTAATCTTGGATAAACATTAGGAAAGGCTTCAGTGTAAGAAGTATGACATCATCATCGGAATCTGAAGACGAACCCGGGTCGAGTGCCGGGTTTTGGGGTGGTATAAAGAAATTATTTACCCGCTCAAACATTGATCAAAAACTTAAAGAAAGCCTCGAGGAAGTTATCGAGGAACTTGAGGCGGATGAAGGGACTCTCGGCGAGGAAGAGCGCTCTATCATTATGAATACACTCTCTTTTGGTGATAAGCGAGTGGATGACGTTATGGTGCCACGCGCCGATATTGTCGCCATAAATGAAAATTCGCCCTTTGACGAAATGATGGATGTTTTTGTTGATGCCAGCACCTCACGCTTGCCTGTTTACCGTGATACTCTGGATGAAGTCATTGCTATGGTTCACCTCAAAGATGCGTTTCGAACTTTTACCAAAAGCAAAGAAAGCAACAAACTGCCCTCAGTGAAATCTATTCAGCGGCCGATTTTATTTGTCCCGCCGTCAATGAAGTTAATTGACCTTCTGACCAAAATGCAGAAAACTCACATTCATTTGGCGCTTGTGGTTGATGAATATGGTGGAACGGACGGGCTTCTGACCATCGAAGATCTTGTGGAGCAGATTGTTGGTGATATCGAAGATGAACATGACATCGCTGAAGGCGTATTGCTTCGAGAACTTGCAGATGGAAATCTACATGTTGATGCGAGGTTGCCCATTGACGAGCTTGAAGATTTGCTCGGCCTCGATTTTCTAAATGATGATCAGGATGATGATGTTGATACGATTGGTGGACTTGTCTTTACCCTTGCCGGCCATATCCCGCAGGAGGGCGAAGTGGTGGAACATGAAAACGGCACTCGTTTTGAAATCATTGAGGGCGATACACGTCATATTAAATATATTCTGGTGCACCGAAAATAATTCAAATGAAACTTTCAAAGATTTCGATAGATCGTGTTGCCCAGTTTTTTGACAGAATGTCCGAGGTGCAAAAATATCTTGTATTGTTAAGTGCGGGATTATTTTCCGCTTTGTCATTTGCGCCAGTCTATTTTTTCCCATCTTATATGATTGCGCTACCGATCCTTCTGATTTTGTCTGTGAAAAGTAAAAGGCCACGACAAGCATTTCTATATGGCTATATATTTGGTTTTGCACATTTTTTTGCGGGCCTTTACTGGATCGGGAACAGTTTCGCGGTCGAACCGTCAATTCCTGATTGGGCGGGATATTTCATGGTCGCGTTCCTCAATCTTTACTTGTCTATATTTCCAGGGCTTGCATCCTGGGGCCTAAAACTAATCCATAAAAACCATAGTTTAAAAACACACCTTTTTAATATGGTCCTGAGCTTTAGCATATTGTGGTCGATAGCCGAATGGTTGCGCGGTTTCTTATTTACCGGATTTCCCTGGAATTTGACTGGTTATATCTGGGGTTTTTCAGATATCATGCTTCAATCAACCGCAGTCTGGGGGGTATTTACGCTCGGGCTGATTACTTTGATCCTGAGCTTTATTCCGATGTTGATGCTTGAGCGCCGCTTTAGAATTGGTGCACCATTGCTAGGCGTGGCCGTAGTTGCAGGTTTATATTTTTATGGCAGTGAGCGTCTGTCGCAGGAAACTGAGTATGTGGAAGGTGTCAATTTGCGCATTGTTCAGGCGAATATTAAACAACAAGACAAATGGCCCTATCAAAATTGGGGCAAAAACCTGATCACTTACATGGACATGAGTGACGGGGAAAATAAGCAGGGAACGACCCATGTAATTTGGCCGGAAACGGCGGTGATTTATTCACTTTCTGAAGAGCCAACAAGACGCCAACTTATTTCAAAAGTTTTAGCTGAAGGCGGCACCGTACTTACAGGTTTTCCGCGCCGTGACCGAGGGAAGGGAGGCACAGGCATTTATAATTCTCTGATTGCAATTAATGAAGACGGAGAAAATGTCGGAATTTATGATAAAAGCCATCTTGTTCCCTTTGGTGAATATATACCGGCATTTATCCGAGCTTTTTTTGTCCTCCTTGGTCTGGACCAGCTATTTACAGGCGGTCAGGATTTTCGCGAGGGCGAGGGGATCAAAACACTGAGCATTGACGGACTGCCACCTGTTGGTGTTTTGATCTGTTATGAAGTTATTTTCCCGGGGCAGGTCACCGATCCCACAAACAGACCTGATTGGCTCTTAAATATTACAAATGACGCATGGTACGGTGACAGCAGTGGTCCGCGACAGCACCTTCTTCAAACACGTGTCAGAGCTATTGAAGAAGGCCTACCTATTGTCCGTTCCGCAGGCACAGGTATCTCCGCTCTTATAGATCCATTTGGTAGAGTGCTGGATATGATCGAGCTAAATAAGCGGGGTGTTATAGACAGTGAGTTGCCTAGAAAAATTTCAATTTCTACCTATTACTCTCTTTACAAAGAATGGATATTTGCTTGTATTAGTGTTATATTAATGATCGCAAATATTGTGTTGTTGAGGAGATTTGCGACGTTAAGAAGATAAAGCTTGACGTTATATAATATCACTACTAAACAATAACCATACTTTTGGGTGGTCGGTCTCTCTTTTTTTTAGGGTCGGAAAGTAATTGTAAATTCTAGATTGAGCAAGGTATTCAAAAAATGAGCATGATCAAATCATCACCAGATCCAGTAGATATTCATGTGGGCGCGCGAGTACGCCTCAGAAGAACTCTACTTGGGATGAGCCAGGAGAAATTGGGGAAGGCTCTCGGACTAACATTCCAACAAGTCCAAAAATACGAACGTGGCGCCAACCGGATTGGCTCCAGTCGTCTCTTCCAACTTTCAAGAATTCTTGACGTTCCGGTGTCTTTTTTCTTTGATGAAATGGCTCCTGAGACAACCAAAAAAGCCGACGGTATGGCAGAAGGTAACAAGCAGGTTTTTGAGGTGGATAAATTATCCCGCAGAGAAACACTTGAGCTAGTTCGCGCCTACTATAAAATTACTGATCCATCGGTCAGAAAGAAAATATTTGAAATGGTTAAAGCTGTTGGAAATTCAGCGATTGGATCTGACGGTAAAAAGTAGAACCAATTGACACTCAGATTAATAAAAAACATGGTTTACCCAAATCGGTAAAGCATGTTTTTTTATGGGAAAATGATGTTTAAAGTAGATGTGATTTATAAAATTTGCTCGAAGGATGAATGGCGGATAGCGCTTGAAAAGGGCGTGTATAGTGGATCTTCTGATGATCTTCGCGATGGATTTATTCATTTCTCCGCTTTTGATCAGGTGACAAAAACTCTCGATAAGCATTTCACCGGCCAAAAAGGTCTTTTACTGCTTAAAGTGTCCACAGAACATCTTGCTCCGTCGGTACTAAAATGGGAGGTATCAAGAAATAACGAGAAATTCCCCCATTTATATGGCGATCTAGATCTGGATGCTGTACTAAGTGTTGATGAGCTTCCCGACCATGATGAGCCAGAGGAATAATAGAGGCGCCAAATGAGTTTATATGATCTCGCAAAACCATTTTTATTTGTGTTTTCGCCCGAACGTGCGCACAGTTTAGCTATTGCTGCCCTGAAATTGGGGGTTCTGCCAAGTGCAGAAAAAATTCATTCAGGGGTACTTGCACAAAATTTATGGGGTTTACATTTTCCAAATCCCATCGGACTGGCTGCCGGATTTGATAAAAACGCTGAAGTGTATGCCCCGATGTTAAAACAGGGCTTCGGCTTTGTTGAAACAGGTACAGTAACGCCGCTACCGCAGCCCGGTAATGAGAAACCACGTATTTTTCGTCTGAAACAAGATCAGGCTGTCATAAATCGTCTCGGTTTTAACAACGAAGGACTTGAGTACTATATCAAGCAGTTAAAAAAACGCGTGAAGGAAGACGGCATCGTTGGTGCTAATATTGGGGCCAATAAGCTTAGCGATGATCCGATCAATGATTATGTGATTGGGCTTGGCAAGGTGTTGGGACTTGCTGATTATTTCACCATCAATATTTCCTCACCCAACACGCCGGGACTGAGGGCTTTGCAGGGTAAGGATGCGCTTGACGAGCTGCTCTCAAAACTCAAATCTGTGAGGGATGGAATTGGCGCAAAAGAGAAACCACCCCTACTTTTGAAAATAGCGCCGGACCTGGATGAACGCGAATGTGAAGACATCGCAGAAGTTATAGTGAATCATGAAATGGACGGTCTGATTGTTAGTAACACCACACTCTCAAGGGAAGGGCTGACATCACCATTTAAAGATGAAGGTGGCGGTCTAAGCGGTGCGCCGCTATTTGAACTATCGACACGAATACTTTCAAATATGTACACATTGACAAAAGGCAAGATACCTCTTGTCGGTGTTGGTGGGGTCAGTAACGGTGAACAAGCTTATGCAAAAATAAAGGCTGGTGCATCCTTGGTGCAGCTATACTCGGCACTTGTCTATCATGGCCCGGCACTTGCCGCCAAAATTGCCGCCGAGCTTGAGATCCTGATAAAAAAAGATGGCCTCAGCAATATAACTGAAGCCATCGGTTTGGATCATAAGTAATGCTGAGCTAGTCTGCGTCGCTCATTTGAGATTGCAGATAGTTTTTCTCACCGATTTTGTCGATTAAGGAAAGGTTGGTTTCTAGCCAATCAATATGCTCTTCCTCATCACTTAATATTTTCTCAAAAAGTTCTCGGGATACATAATCGCGGACCTCTTCGCTGTAGGCGATAGCCTCCTTAAGGTCAACATGAGCATCATGTTCAAGGGCGAGGTCACCTTTGAATATTTCGGTGACATTTTCGCCAATACGGAGCCGGCCAAGTTGCTGAAGTGCGGGTAGTCCTTCAAGGAAAAGAATGCGCTTGATGAGATCATCCGCATGCTCCATTTCTTCAATGGATTCTTTGTATTCGTGCTTTTCAAGGGCTTCGAAGCCCCAATCACCTAACATTCGGCTATGAAGGAAATACTGATTAATTGCTGTTAGTTCGTTTTTGAGGACTTTATTGAGAAATTCAATAACCTTTTTGTCACCCTTCATCATACGCTCCTGATATTTTTATAATTGAGCGACTATTTTATGATTTTTGCGGACTTAAGTCAATTGAAACAGCGCGGGAGGGCGCTATAAGTATTTGATTATAATAGTGAAAATCATTATTAACTGGCTTAGGAGCTCTGGAGAGCGTCTTTTTCGTTATTGCAGATATCCTGTGCATCACAAAGGCACATGCCGCACTGTGGTTTGACACCAAGTGTTTCATATACTTTAACCGCGCTTTGCGAGCCTCGATTTTTTCGGGCTGCTTCGCGTACGGTATTTTCGTTAAGTGCATTGCATACGCAAACATACATTGTTCGAATCTCCAAAATAGCACCTTAATTATATGCAATTAAGAATGATTGTCAATAATGTTAATAATCATTCTTATTATCCTTTTGAAAATAGCCGTTTTTCTAGTTGGTTTATGGCGCCTAATTCGTTTATATATTAAGAATATAACCAACTTTCAGGAATTAGTATGACCGCAACCATTTACCATAATCCCAGATGCAGTAAATCCCGCCAGACCCTCGCTTTGCTTGAAGAGCGGGGCGTAAGGCCTTTGATCCGCGAATATTTGAATGATGCGCCAAGCACGCAGGAACTAGATGATATTTTGACAATGTTGGCCATGGAGCCACGCGATCTGATGCGCAAAAAAGAAGCCGAGTACAAAGAAAATAAGCTAGGTGATAGTTCGCTTAGTCGTGACGAGCTTCTTGAAGCGATGACAAAATATCCAAAACTGATAGAGCGTCCTATTGTCATCAAGGACGGAAGAGCTGCGATTGGTCGCCCACCAGAAGACGTGTTGAAAATTCTTTAATTCTGCCTCTTCTCCGTCCTCCCTGCTGTTAAACTCAGCATCCAACTTTAAAAATAATTGTTGAGCTGTATCAATGAAAGCTGGTTATTTTGAGAATTGGATTGATGCATATTATGGAGAGGCACGTTTTAAGAAAAGAAATAATAGCGATTAATAAATATATTTTGGAACAATACCGTATCATATGAAGCTCTGAAATACCCTCTCTTAGGGATTGAGTGATTCCAAGGATTATACTGTATTTGCATTCAAATGGTCATGCATTAAGTCCTCCGTGTCTCAAGCAATGAGGATATCACATGACAGAATTTGCTAAGCAAATGACTCCCATCGGCGGACCTGACCAAGAATGATCAGGGAACTGGGCCAGAAGTCGCTTAATCTTAAATGGGACACCTATGAGAAGCTGGCTTCACAACCAGCCTCACAGTTTGATCCGGTGTTTTAGCGAATTTGCTCAATAGAGCACTGATTTTCCCAGCCGTCTCGTTTAACAAAGCGACCAGAGAAATTTCCAGTATGTTCTCCGTTTTTGAGCGCTTGTACGCCGTTGACGAATACATGGATCATGCCGATCGCATATTGGTGTGGTTCCTCAAAAGTAGCTACGTCGGCGATCTCGTTGGGATCGAAAATGGCCAAATCAGCATAGTACCCTTCGGCAATAACACCGCGGTGTTTCAGTTTTAAGTTGGTGGCCGGAAGCGAAGTCATTCTGCGGACGGCGTCGCTTAGGCTAAGAACCTCTTCATCACGTACATATTTACCCAGCACACGGGAAAAATTACCATATGCCCTTGGGTGCGTGCTTGTATTGAGGAAAAGCCCTTCAGGTGCCTGCGCACCTGCATCTGATCCAAAGCTTACCCACGGAAGCTGAAGTTTTTTCTTAATATTTTCCTCGGACATCATAAAATATATGGTGCCAACCCGACTATTGTCTTCACTGACCAGGTCCATGGCTGTTTCTTCTGGTGACGTGCCACGCATTTCGGATATTTCAAGCAGCGTTTTACCGATAAGATGCCGAAGGTCCGGGTTTTTAAATCCGACTGTTATCACATTTTCGTATCCAGAACCGGCTCCGAGATTTTCCCAGTCTCTGTTGGGATCGCGCATTTCTTCTAACGCTTTCGCACGAAGTTCTGGGTCTTTCATGTTGGCGACCCATCCATCGATACCACCTTCCTGTATCCACGGCGGGATCATGGCATCAAGGCCGGTCGAACCAGCGGTGTAGCTATACATATCCGCGGTTATTTTTAGACCCTCCGCTCTTGCATTTTCTATTTTTTCAATAATAGCATCAAGTTTTCCCCAGTTATCTTTTCCAGCTGCTTTTAAGTGGTAGATCTCTGCCGCTATATTCGCTTCTCTTGCAATTGTGATCAGCTCATCAACGGCTTCATCGATCATATTTCCTTCACTACGAAGATGAGAGATATAAGACCCTCCACACACGCTGGCAGCCTTATTAAGAGCGATAAGTTCATTGGTGTCTGAATACGAATCCGGTGCATATATTAGTGACGACCCAACCCCTAAAGCACCTTCATTCATGGCGTCAATGACGAGCTGTTGCATACGAAACAGTTCTTCGTCGGTCGGCAAACGGTTTTCATTGGCTATTTCGTTTTCGCGGACGGTACCAGCACCAATAAAAGATGCCACATTTGGTGTTATTCCGTAATTTTCCATGTAAGAAAGATAATCACCGAGCGTTGTCCAGGGAATGTCATATTTAATATCACCTTGGTTATTAATCTCTTGCTCTCTCATTCGTGGGGTTATTGGTCCCATAGAGGAGCCTTCGCCGAACACTTCGAGCGTTACACCTTGTTTTAATTCGCTCATGCCCCTTGGATCATGGATCAGATTTCTCATGCTGTGGCTCAGCACATTAATGAAACCCGGTGCGACCACAAGCCCGTTTGCATCGATTTCTACTGTACCCTTGACATTTCCCAGATCACCAACCGCAACAATTCGGTCTGCGTTAATGGCCACGTCGCCAATGGCACCAGGACTGCCAAGCCCGTCATGGATGATGCCACCTCGGATGATCTTGTCATAGTTGGTAGGCTTCTGATTTTCGCCTGAGCAAGCAGCTATGGCAAGGATTAGGGTCGTAGTAATAAATGTTCTTAAAAAAGTCATTTTTTGTCCCTCAATTCAAAGAAGAGTTTTGCGATCGCGCGTGAGTGTTCGGAAGGTGTCTGGTCAACATCATTGCAAAGGGTAACAACCGAAAACTGTTCATCTGGAAAACGCATGTAAAAGGTAGACGTCCCAAGCCATCCACCTGAATGGGTAAAAGCTTTGCGGCCATCTATTTCTTCCACATTTTGCCCGTTGGCGTAAGGAGGTTCTTCGAATTTCCAATCGCTTGGTGGAGTGGTGAAATAGTTCATAAGCTTTGTAGGATCTTTTCCAAGTTTCGGTGTGTAAAAATTCTGATCCCATTTTATAAAATCATTGATACTGGTATGGAGGCCACCGTCACCAACCATAAATAAATTGGTCATGTCGGTTTGGTAGCGACCGTCGTCTGTCTTTGCATAACCTGTGGCTCGCATTTTGATAATTTCATTACCGTCATCTACGAACAATGTATTTTTCATTTGCAGTGGCGTAAAAATTCTATCTTGAGCATATTGCCTTAACGTCAAACCGGTTCTCTCTTCAACAAGCATTGAAAACAGGAAATACGCTAAATTACTATATTCATACGTGGTTCCAGGGACATGTTTTAGTTTGACTTTTTTTACCAGTTCATAAAATTCTTTGATGGTAACATAATCTTCGTTTCCAAGTCGAAAAGGCCCTCCAGCCGCAGATTTCAAGGAGATGCCACCTTCAATTTTTTCTCCTTCGTAGCTAGCGGCGATTAAGTCATAATCCCCCATGCCACTATAGTGACCGAGCATGGCACGGATCGTTACCTTTTGGCCGTAATCAATTAAGTCCGGAAGGTAAGTTCTAATGTCTTCATCAAGATCGATGATGCCATCCTCCGCCATAAGATGTACTGACATGGCGGTAAATTGTTTTGAAATTGATGCCATTCGAAAGATTGTATTGTCATCAAGTGGAATATCATGTTCCAGATTTGCTATGCCATATCCGGCCCGGTGGATAATAACCCCTTTTTCGATGACACCTACCGAGCAGCCCGGAGCTTCTTTTTCTGGAATACCTGAAAAAATTTGATCGATGCCTTGTTTAAAAACTTGATTATTGAAATCTGCTGCTGCTACTGCAATAGTCGACACAGAAGATATCGCTATCGCTGATAATGTTATTTTCAAACTCTTCATATTTTTTTCCCACTATGACTATTTCCCGCGACGCAAACCAAAAATGCGGCGGCCGTTCCGATACAAAGTTGCCAGCTAAATGCTACCGTTGTCCAGCCTTTTGGTAAATGGAGTATATCAATAATATATGCTTGCTGTAGCAGAGTTACCAAGAAACCAACTATCAGAGCACATATGACGGAGGCGGTTGAGCCTCGGTTTGTGAAAATCGCCGTAAAATAGACACCGAGCAGTCCTGAGTATGCAAACACCATCAGTGATAGTGCAAAGTCGATTAGGGGCAGTCCTGAGTATCTTTGCCAGTAGTAACAGAGGACGGACATGGCAAAAAGAATGAAACCCACCAAGCCCATACCGATTTGTCCCGCTCGTACATAATGCATTTCGGGCTTAGAGGTGTGCCTTTGGGTCCACGGGCGATAAAAGTCCTGCACCAATACTGAAGACATTGAGTTGAGACCAGAATTGATTGTGGATACGGCTGCTGCAATAACGCCGACTGTGACGAGCCCTTTTAATCCTGCTGGAAGTTCATTAAGGATATAATACATAAATATTGTTACCTTCTCACCCCGAAATTCAGAACTTCCTGTTCCACCAGTCATTAGATCCGGCCTGTCATAAAATATATAAAGCGCATGGCCGACAGAAATAAATAGCCAAATAATAGGAATGCCTATCACGGCAGCAACAATCAGCGCTTTACCGCCATCCGATCCTTCCTTACAGGTGAGGAGCCGCTGAGTGATGTCCTGATCAAGGCCGAAGCTTGCGATATAAAGTAGTGTCATGCCCGTAAATATGGAGATAAGGGCATAAGGTTTCGAGAAATCCGCATTAAAATCCAGTAGCCTCAGCTTGTTTTGTCCTTCAGGTGTTTCACCAAGTGCTGAGATAATATCAGGCATGCTTAACGGGATTGTATCAAGGAGAAAGTAAAGTACAGCCGCTGCAGAGAGCACATACATTATAAACTGAAGTAAATCGGTCCATATAATCGACCTGATACCGCCGAGAAAGGTGACTGAAAAGCCCAAGATAACCAAAATCAGCGAAGAGATAATAATATTATCCGCATCAATGTTTGAAAATAAGATCATTGATACTGCTATGGCCGCAAGATAAAGACGGGACCCGCTTGCAAAAAAACGTCCGACGATATACATCAACCCCGCCGCCCGCATGGCACCATTGCCGTATCTTTGATCAAGCAGCTCATAAACTGTGGTCGCCTTGAGAGCGTAGAAGCGTGGTATGAGTGTGCGGGCGACAAAAATCGAGCCAAGTATAGCTGCAATGTTGGCGGCGAGATAGGTATAGTCCCCGCGGTATCCCTGATCCGGCCCGCCAAGAAACGTTGCTGCAGACTGGGTGGTCGCGATCACCGATATGGCAACAACCCACGGCGCCATTTTATTGCTGCCGAGAAAATAATCCTTAACAGTTTTTGATTTTACTCTCGAAAATGACCAGCCGATACCAAGGAGAAGTAGTAGATAACTAAATACAATTATCCAGTCTAAAGTAGAAAATGTCCCCGACATATTAGCCCTATTATTGTGTTTTTAGAAAATATTGAATAAGCTTATATACGCGTTTGATCCCACGGTGACAATCTTCGCAAAAATAAATTAATTTAACTCAGCGTGATTTCCACAATTGAAAACGTGCTAAGAACCCCGATTTATCTATATCCTTAAAGCAGCTTCAATATATAAGACCACATGAAAAACAAGAAGATATGTGCAGTCAAACATACCAAGCTTACACAAATTATGGTTAATGCTTAATGGGTTGCAATGATATAGGTTGTATGCAACAAATAGGTTTGGTTACTTATTTATTAATTTTAATTGGGGATTCTCATGAAAAAAATGTTTCACACGGCTCTTGCTGTAACGTTGGCGGCTATTCTTTGTGGATGCGGCCCAAAAGAAGTGCAGCCGATTCAATCGCTGTCAGATATTAAAGCTGATGAAATTCACGTTACAGATGTTAATGTTGGATTAGGAACGCAGTTTGTAGAATTTTATTCGGCAAAAATTGACAAGGAAGAGGAAATCATCAGGTCGCAACAAGAAAGAATTGCTAACCTGTCAGATGTGCGTTCTCGTAAAAACAAATTGAACCGGGAAGCGGCTGAGAAAAACATAGAAAAAGCGGAAAAGAAAAAAGCATCTTTGCATGAAGAGATGACAGCAGTACCTGTAGATGTTGAAACAGCCATCAGGAGTGCTTTAAAAAACAAGTTCGGTGGCAGCAGAGAGGTGAATCTGGACGTTACAGTGGATTCGTTGACATTAACGAATGGTGCTGCTGTTTTCTTGGTTGGAGGCAGCGATAGTATGACAGGGACTTTTGTCCGTCGTCGAATGATTTGAGACTTATTTAGTTTATTTTATAAGGAGGCTT
>CAXBLS010000007.1:0-44516 GCA_963976585.1 uncultured Kordiimonadaceae bacterium | reverse complement strand
ATTGCTGTTTCACCTGTAGCGCTTGTAGCCTCGCGCTTTCTCTGGCGAGGTCAGCATCCACCAGGTTACCAATGCCGACTTCGATTGTATCAGAAATTTTAGTGGCAAAAACACGCTGCGCTTCCAGCGATTTTCCGCCTGCGCCTAGCCGTGTAAGAACGGCATTCACGTTTGCAAGTGATGTCGTTACGTCGGTTACTGCACTTGCCGCAGTTACAAGTGTTGATACACTCTGTGTTGCGGTAATAGTAATATTACCACCACCAAGAGTAAGGTTCTCATGAAGAATGGTGATTTTTTGCAAAGCATCTGGACTTGTTATGGCGACGATTTGATCCGCGCCGGCGTCAATCAGGTTTGTACCGTTGAAGGAGGCATTTTGCGTGATGATCGTAATTTGCGCACGAAGGGCATCGAAGTCTTGCGCAAGCGCAATACGGCTGGTGCCATCGAGACCTTCGTCAGCGGCAGCTACTGCCTTTTCCTTCATTTCAATAAGCAGATCGGAAATACTTTCTGCGGCAGCCAGGGCGATGTCCACTGTACTGATAGATCTGTCCAGACTTTGTTTAACAGCATTATAGCCGCGTAAGTCTGCTCTTAGTTGTTGGGCAATGGAATAAACAGCAGCATTATCTTTCGCGCTGGAAATTCTAAGACCTGTGTTAATTCTTGTTTGAACGCCGTCCAAACTTTTGGTCGTAATGTTCAAGTTTTGTAGTGCACTTAGTGCACTGGCATTTGTATTAACTGAAAAGCCCATTTTTGCTCTCCTCTATGGTTTTCATTCTGACAAATTAAATACCTAATAATGGTATCCACATACTAGTTAAGCAATAAGCGTGCCAACATTTAGCAATTGCTAACTTGTTGAAAATAAAGAGTAAAATATTAACAAGATCTCTTTTATCAGTCGGTGGGGAAAAAGATTCCGCGGTGGGCGGAAATGATTGCAGGGTAGATTGTTTTTGACTCATAAGTTGTAAAGAAAATCCCCCGTACTTCGGGTGAAATACGGGGGTGTCTGGCGCTGTTAAAACGATCTAGTGGAGGGTTAGATGGTTCTATTAATAGCAAGGGAGGTTGTGGTGCTCGCGGATGATCTGGAGGTCATTTTTGCATCTCTGCCATATTTACTTCCATTGCCGTTTTGGTTGGCAACTTCAACGCTGATATCTTTGATCATCTGTTCGGAAAGGTTTTTCTTGGCCTTTACGTATCGGTGATGTTTTTCCAAGGTGGTTTGAAATTGTCTGCTTTCTCGTTTTAGAGTTCTGACGATTTCACCGCTTCCCGCTGACGCGAGACCACCGTTGAGTTTTATGTCATTCAGCTCTTTATGATAAGAAGCGGTTAGAACATTTTTACGCTTCTGAAATTTTTCAATCTCAGCGGGTCTGTTGTTTTTAAGGCAAGCCATTTCCTCATCTAGAATTGAAGTTAAACTTTTTGTGATTTCAATAAGAGTGAGGACGGGGGACTCGTGGTGTGATGGTTGCTGCATGATTATTTACTCACTTCCTGGTTTTTTAAAATTTCACGGTAAATAGCATCTGACATGCCAATACCACCTTTCCCAGCCATGGTTTTACCGAGTTCCTCATTCATAAGGTCACGGTAGATATCTTCGCTTTGACCGCCGCCAAAGGGACCGTCAGTTTTGATGCCGACGGACATGCTTTTTAGCATTTGTGAAATGAAGATGGCTTCAAATTCGTCGGCCGCACGTTTTGCGCTTATTTCACGAGCGTTTTGGGGCTCACCCATTGGTTCAGGACGAATTTGATTTTTTGTGCCGCCAATTTGGGCTGATTGAAAGAGAGATGTTTCCATTTTACATCACCTCAATATCTGCGTGAAGGGCCCCTGATACTTTCAGTGCCTGTAGAATAGCGATCATATCTCTTGGATTTATACCCAGTGCATTGAGTCCGTCAACAAGGTCTTGAAGGTTTACACCCGATTCGAGTATGGCGAATTTTTTACCAGCTTCATCTTCCTCAACTGTAACCTCGGTGCGAGGAACGATCTCTGTCTGTCCGCCTTGGGCGAAGGGTTCCGGTTGCGATACTTGCGGTGTTTCAGTAACGCGAATTGTTAAATTCCCCTGGGCGATTGCCACCTCGCTGACTTTGACTTCCTTACCTATAACAATTATTCCAGATCGTTCATCGACGACGACTTTGGCTCTCTGATCCGGATCAACGAGCAGTTGTTCAATATCGGTGAGGAATGCGAACATATTGCCAGCGTAGCTATCGGGTACTGATACTTCGACGGTTGCTGGGTCAAGTGGGGTGGCGGCTACGCCTCCCATAAGCTGGTTGATGGCCGCCGATACGCGTCTTGCAGTTGTGAAATCAGGGCTTCTGAGTGATAGATTCAGGGTTTCATTATTATTAAGAGCATAGTTCAACTCTTTTTCGATAACAGCGCCGTTGGGAATTCGACCAGCTGTTGGCACACCCTGAGTGATGGATTCAGCAGCACCGCCAGCAGTAAAACCGGAGATTTGCACCGATCCTTGTGCAACGGCATAAACTTCACCGTCAGCACCAAGAAGTGGAGTAACCACTAGAGTTCCGCCGCGAAGGTCCTGGGCATCACCAATGGAACTGATGCTTACATCGAGCCTTGAGCCAACTCGGGAGAAAGCGCTTAGATTTGCTGTTACCATTACAGCGGCTGTATTAACTGGTTTCATTACGGTACCACGCGTGTTCACGCCCAGGCGTTCCAACATGGCGATCATGCTTTGTTGAGTAAACGGTGCGTTCCTAAGTGTGTCACCCGTACCATTAAGACCAACTACAAGTCCGTACCCGACCAATTGGTTTTCCCTCACACCTTCAAACGAAACCAAATCTTTAATCCGAGAATTCGCGTTGGCGAAAGGGGAACCACAAACAAAGAGGATACCCAAAGTAAAAAGAATAAGTGTTTCTTTTATCCGCTTTGGCCGCACACTGAAGTTAACAAATTTATTTTTGAGCATTCTGCCGTATTTTTTTGATCGTGATAACATTTCATTTCCACATATAATTATATTACGAAATTATTTCATTACCCTACATGCGAAAAGCGTGCCAATTTCAATGAATAAGATATCGTCTCTAATTAATTGAAAAATAAGGGTATTTTTTCTGTTCTAATATTGCTATAAGCCTTTTGAGCATATGTGGAACATATTTGCCGGGTTTGCCGGAAAGCATTGCCGGGTGTATTTTGTTAACAAATATTCTATAATATGCGACTATGATTTAATGAAATCTTCTATTAAGATTGAAGATTGCTGAGTGTTTTACCAATGCATTTATGAGAATGAGTGATGAAAGTTAAAGGACCAGGTCGCGTTACCACCAGTAAGATCAAACGGACGAAAGCAAAATCTTCCGTTGATAAGGCTGCCTTTGGCAAAGCGCTAACACCAGAAGAGACGCAAGCTTCCGGTTCCATGAGTGGAACTTCGCCCATCACTTCGGTAAATAGCCTGCTTTCGCTACAGGAATTGCCGACGGCAACTGATGGAAAATCAAAAGGTGTCCAAAGAGCTGAAGGGCTTCTTGAGCATTTGGAAGCGATTCGCCACGGATTGCTGCTTGGACAAATTTCCAAAAAACGTTTGATTGATATAGTTAAGGCATTGGAATCACAGCGAGAAAAAAATCTCGATCCGGAACTGGTACAAATCATAAATGATATTGAGCTTCGCGCCAAAGTTGAACTTGCCAAGCTGGAAGTGCTTGGATAGTCAACACTATACTTTCCGTCAATAATTCTTCATATACATCTTTTATAAAATAGCTTGAAATTTACTGATGACTTAAGTAGGTTGTCACCACTTTTTGTAACCATTAATAAGTTGAGGTAACAATGTCAGTGGAATTGCCAGATGGCTACGAACCTTCTGAAAAAGAAGAGTTTATGAACGACCTGCAGTTAGAATATTTCCGCCGAAAATTGGTTGAATGGAAGGAATCGATAATAATCGATTCCCGGGAAACATTATCGCATCTTCAGGAAGACAGTCTCAAAGAACCGGATATTGCGGATAGGGCTTCTGCGGAAACCGATTGGTCTGTTGAGCTACGAACCCGTGATCGTCAGCGTAAATTGGTCATGAAGATCGACGCAGCGATCAAGAGAATTGATGAGAAAGAATATGGCTACTGTGAAGTGAGTGGAGAGCAGATCAGCCTAAAAAGACTTCAGGCACGTCCGATCGCGACCATGACCATCGAGTCTCAGGAAAAACATGAGAACTATGAGAGGGTCCATAGAGACCACTAATGTTTCGAGTGAATTACAAATAGGAAAAGGGCTGTAACTTTTTGTTACAGCCCTTTTTTAATTGTGCAGGAACATTGGTTGGAGAGTAAGCTCCCCAACCGGACACAATATGATTAGATTAGAACGGGAACAGAATGTCAAACAGCTGACTTCCGTATCTCGGTTGTTGGAAATCAGTGAGTTGGCCGCGACCACCATAGGAGATTCGTGCTTCAGCGATTTGCGTATGATCAATGGTGTTGGTCGAACTGATATCTTCAGGACGAATAACGCCCATGATGGTCATTTCCCGAACTTCGAAATTGACTCTAACTTCCTGTTTGCCTTGGATGACCATATTTCCGTTTGGAAGTGTTTGGGTCACAACAGCGGCAACAATGAGACTGATACTTTCGCTGCGGTCGACAGTGCCCGTCCCCGCATTTGACGTGGCACCAGTTGTGTTGACCAGATCACCAGGGGTGAGGGCACTCGGTAACAATGTTTCAAGTCCGAGCATTTTGTTCATATTCACATCTTCAGAATTACTTCTGGTTCGAGTGGTTGCATTGTCAATGGATGCCTGGTCGTTGATGGTGATATTGACCGTTAGGATATCACCAACCTCGGAAGCACGCGCATCTTTGAAGAAATCTCGCGATCCTGTGAGCCATAAGCTATTGGTGTTATGTTCTGTCGTCATCACTGCGTTTTGGCGTGTCACAGATATCGGTCTCGCCTGTGCATGTTGTGGTACGACACGGGTGTCAGCAATAGGTGCTAGGTCAGGTGCGCTACCGATGCCGCCAATGCGGTTTATGGTGCCGCAGCCAGCCAAAACTGTGCACAGCATGGTTATCGTGACTTTTATAATATAATGAGTTTTCATAATCGTTCCTTCTTATGAATTACTGGTTAAGCAGTACAAGACTGCTGACATCTGTGTGTACTTCGACCAGATTGGGGCCTAGGACAATCGCGGATATTATTTTTTGGGATGCGTTGTTTTTTACTTGAATAACATCACCCTTACCGCCTTTTTCGATGGCCTTGCCAAGGGTGGAAAGGCTTATTTTGGAGGTATTAAAGTTGATCTTAACAAGAGCGCCACGTTTGATGAGAACAGGTCTGTTCACGTCGCTCAGTCGCACAACACTACCTTCTTTTATCTGGTTGCGCGGTGTCATGCCAATAAGTTGGTCCGAGGTGCGAATGATGTTTCGGCTGACTTGGCTGTCGGCCATGGAAATCCAAGTAATATCTGACGCTTTGATCACATCACCGCTTCGAATTGTTCTGGCGAGAGCAGGGATCATTGTAACGCTGACGGTGCGGCCATTTATCGTGTGTAATGTTTCGCCTCCGGCGCCGGTCGGCGCACCAACCAATGCCGAAAATTTATCACTTCTTCTATCAAGTGTGATGTTTTTGATGCTGATGTCTGCGGCGTCAAAACCGTTGGGCAGATGAATTTTTCCGTTGCGATTGTAAAACCGGATTTCCAAGTTTTGACTAGACTGATTGAGGTTTTTAAGCTCCGCCGTGAGTTCGTCAGCGAGATCCTCATAATTTACGACCATACTCATGCGGCTTACAATGACGTTTGTTACTCCCGCACTGTTGCGCCAACGGACGTTGTTGGCACGGGTAAGTTTTAAGATATGACGTGCAGAAATAAGGACTTTCTTGCCGGGATCAGGCGCATTTGCGATGACCATATCCTGTTTTTCCGTGAGCTCGGAAAATAAATCACCAAGCGTAATTACGCTATCATCCACCGTGACGGATGGCTTTAGCTCCGGCAAAATTTCCTGCGCGGTCAGTGGGGTGCCAAAAAAACTGAAAAGCGTAAACAATAGTATTATAGGTAGCTTTTTATACATTTTTCTTACCTTAGGTTAGATGTGACGCTGAGCATTTCGTCGGCAGTGCTGATCACTTTTGAATTCATTTCGTACGCACGCTGCGCGGCAATAAGCTGAGTGATTTCAGCCACCGAGTTGACGTTGGATCTTTCAAGGTATCCTTGGACGATGCCGCCATAACCTGGTGTGTTCGGCGCGCCGATTGTGGCTGCACCGGAAGCAGGTGTTTCCATGAGTAAGTTATCACCAAGTGCTTGAAGACCTGCATTGTTGGGGAAGGTGGCAATTTCAAACTGACCAACATTTTGTGGCTCAAGCTGTCCCTCAATTTTCACAAGAACTTCACCGTTAGCGTTAATTGAAATATCGATGGCCTCCTGCGGAATTGTTATGCCAGGGCTTATGGGATAACCCTCGGAGTTTACAATTTCTCCTTGTGGACTAAGTTGAAATGATCCCGCACGGGTGTAAGCATCCTCGCCAGTAGGCAATTGAACTCTGAAATAGCCTTTGCCGTTGATTGCCATATCGAGTGGCGTGTCTGAATTTACAAGCTCACCTTGCGATGTCACGCGGTATACGCCAGCGGTTCTTACGCCGACGCCAATCTGAATACCCGTTGGAACCACCGTTCCAGCGTCTGACGACGCGGCGCCCGCTCGTTCGATATTTTGGTACAGCAAGTCCTGAAACTCAGCACGCTGCCGTTTGTAAGCAGTGGTATTCATATTTGCGATGTTATTAGAAATGACCTCTACATTAAGCTGCTGAGCGAGCATTCCTGTTGCTGCGATACTAAGGGCTTTCATAAGCTACTCCTTTTTTGATTATTCACCATGTTCGATTTGATGAATATTAAGCAAATTTGGTAATTGAATTTATTGCTTGTTTTGATGTTTGTTGAACCTGATTGATCAGGTTAGCTGTCTGGGCATAAGCGCGGCTGAGTTGGATCATGTTAGTGATCTCAAGAACCGGAGAAACATTGGATGTCTCCAACATACCTTGTGCCATTCTGTAATTTTCCGATGGTTCTGGTTCTTCTTCAGCGGAATATAAATTGTCGCCAATTTTCTTCATCTCACCGTAATTTTGAAATTGGAGTACTGCGACTTTGCCAATCTCGCCAACCCCTTTGGCTGATACGGTTCCGTCTTCGGCTACCTTAAAACCATCGGCATTCACCGGAAACTGGATTGATGCGTCACCGTCATCGAGAACTTCAGCACCATTCGATGTGATGAGTACGTTGTCCCCTGAAAGTGAAAAATGTCCGTTTCGGGTATAGGCGATATTACCATTGGGTTGTCGAACCTTGAACATGCCCTCGCCCTCAAGAGCGACGTCGAGAACGTTTCCGGTGGTAACAAGCTCACCATTGGTCATTTGTCGGGCAACACCCATTTCCTGTACGAATGAAACTTTTTTAAATGATTCTGGGAGTGAGCCACCAATATCGCTGAGATATTCATTAAACATGATGCTTTCCCGCTTGTAAGCAGTGGTATTCATGTTGGCAATATTGTTGGCAATAATATCCATCTGACGGCGCATTGCCACCTGATGCGATAGGCTTACTAATATTTTCGTGTCCATCTAACGGTCCTTCTGTCCATTTCGATTGTTCCTGGCCTCTCGTGTTGCATAAACTGTGCCAGAATGACAAAAGTGAAATATTACAATACCTTAGAAGGTTATGGTGTTTGGCGAGTACGAGGAAAAGGAAGAGTTTGCCGAGTATAATTTTCCGAAATAGCCTAAAATTGACAAGAATTTTCGGTTGTGAAGAACGGGAAGTTGCTGCTGCAGTGCTTTTTTATTTTCTTCTTATTGTATCGTTATTATGTTAATTATAAAAATTAACCATAACGGGCGATCAAATTACTAACGAATTCTTAACTTTAGATAGATAACATTGATTGTTTAGGTAAAGAAATTGTGAAATATCAGGAACTATTTGACCGATGAGCGATGAAGCCAACGAAGACATAAATGAAGAAGACGCTGAGCTGGAAGAAGGTTTAGAGAAGAAAAAATTTAGCGGCAAAAAAATGATTATGATCATTGTGCCGGTCTTACTTCTTCTGATTGGCGGGGGTGCTGCGTATATGTTTATGGGCGGTGACAGTGAAGAAGTTCTACTTGATGAGCATGGCAATCCCATTGTTGCGACCGAAGATGGCCCTGCAGAAGCG
This sequence comes from uncultured Kordiimonadaceae bacterium, assembly GCA_963976585.1. Lineage (GTDB taxonomy): Bacteria > Pseudomonadota > Alphaproteobacteria > Sphingomonadales > Emcibacteraceae > Pseudemcibacter. The sequence goes on along the minus strand of CAXBLS010000007.1, from coordinate 36,187 downwards.
CTTGAGCTACTTTTTTATGATATAGAACCAATGTTGGTAAATCTGACTTCCGCAGGTGGTAAATCGGCATATTTGAAGTTGTCAGTGACACTTGAGGTGGACAAGCAAAGTTCCATTGAAGAGCTCGAGATGAACCTGCCGCGCATTGTCGATAATTTTCAGGTGTATCTCCGGGAACTCAGACTTGAGGATATCAATGGTTCAGCTGGAATGTTCCGTTTGAAAGAAGAACTTCTCATTCGTGTGAATGAAACCATTTATCCAACTAGGGTAAATGACGTGCTGTTTAAAGAAATGTTGATCAACGGATAATCTTTTATGTCAGATGAAGACGAAGAAATTGATGATGATGCGGTAGCCGCCGAATGGGCCGCCATGGCCGAAGCCGACGAAGAAGGGGCGGATGGGGGCGATGGCGAGGGCGAGGGCGACGATATGGCATCGGCCATGGGCGTTGACCGGGTGCTTGATCAGGGTGAGATTGACAGTCTTCTTGGTTTTGATGGCGACGAAGACGGTGGTGGTACCAAAACTGGTGTTCAGGCGCTTATAAACAGTGGTCTTGTTGCTTATGAACGCTTACCAATGCTTGATATTATCTTTGACCGTTATGTCAGAATGATGTCGACATCACTTCGTAATTTCACCTCTGATAACTTTGAAGTTTCCATTGATAGTATGACGTCGATCCGATTTGGTGATTATCTTAATTCCATTCCACTACCGGCGATGCTGGCGGTGTTTGAAGCCAAAGAGTGGGAAAATCACGGTCTGATCACCATTGATAGTAACATGATTTATTCGGTAGTGGATGCACTGCTTGGTGGACGGCGTGGCAACGCCCCCATGCGAATTGAAGGGCGTCCTTATACGACCATTGAGCATACTCTGGTTGGCGAGATGCTTAATGTAATGCTTGAAGATCTCTGTGCGGCGTTTGAGCCATTAAGTCCGGTAAAATTTGAACTGGACCGTATGGAAACAAATCCGAGATTTGCAACAATTGCCCTGACCAGTAACGCGGCGCTGCTTATTAAAATGCGTGCCGATATGGCTGACCGCGGTGGTAAAATGGAGCTTGTACTACCTTATGCGACCATTGAGCCTATTCGCGAACTGCTTCTTCAACGATATATGGGAGAAAAATTCGGTCGTGATAGTATTTGGGAATCTCATCTGGCTAACGAGATACTGATGACCGATGTTGACCTTGACGCCGTCCTTGATGAACAAAAAATGACCTTGGGCGAAGTTATGAATTTCGAAGTCGGGCAAACATTAATGCTGAATGTTGATCAGGATGCTGATATAGATTTAAGATGTTCCGGAGTATCGATGCTCAAAGGTAAGACAGGAATGATCGGTCGCCACAAAGCCGTAAGAGTTGAACGTATCATAAAAATGAGCGAAAGAGCCCCATGATTTATTCACCGGAAAATATTCTTAATATAATAATATTGGTGATGCTCGCGGTCATGATTGGATATTGCGTTGTATTGAATAAACGGCTGAAGGCATTTCGAAAAATTAAAGAGGAAATGGCTGACATCATTGATCAGCTTAACTCATCGACGAGCCACGCACAAAAATCAATTGTTGAATTTAAAAACGTAGTTTTTGAAGAAGAAAAGAAGCTCGATCAAGTGCTGAGAAGAGCATCCGAAATGGCTGATGAACTGGATATGATTAACGAAACAGGATCCAATTTGGCGAACCGGATTGAGCAAGGTCTCACCGGGAGCCGCGCTGATCAAAATGTAAATAGAATTTCGGAAGAAAATCTGGCTAAAGATGACCAAGAAGATTATTCGGGTGAAAGAATTTCACTTTCTGATTTGGACAAAGAAGAAGTAAGCAGTGTGGGTGGTGCAGATGACCTGCGCGAAAGTCTAAGGAACGTACGATGAAATCAAAATTTCAATTATTTCCCTTTATGATACTGGCCATTGTCGTTGTATTTGGTTTTAAATCCTATGATTTTGCCATGGGCCTCGATCAGGATAAGCAGAGCAATGATCTTGCGGTAAAGTTAAATGAAATTTCAAGTGCCGCTGGACAAGAAACAACCACTGAAGAGGTGGCCGAGCAGGCTCCAGAACCAGAGTATGGCCAGAGTGGTCTTCCATATACTGGCGAAGAAATCCAGTTGCTTCAAAGACTTTCTGAGCGCCGCGAAGAACTTGATCAGCGCGAAAGAGGCATGGATGTACGTGAAAAATTGCTGATTGCTACCGAAAACGGTATCGATAAGAAAATTGAATCGCTGAAAAGTATCGAGGCCCAGATCAGAGCGCTCATGAAAGTTCAAGATGAACAGGAAAAAGCACAAATTGACAACCTGGTCAGAACCTATTCTGCAATGAAGCCAGGCGATGCCGCGAAGATTTTCAATACACTCGAAATGGATATATTAATTTCGATCATTGAAAACATGAATCCTAAGGTTGTGGCAAAAGTACTTGCCAAGATGAATACGGGTTCTGCAAATAATATAACAGTGGAACTCGCAACCCGTAAAAAGCTACCAAATATTGAAGGATAAAACTTCTTGTCGGCTTAGATGGCTTCTGCCCGTCTAATAGTATTGGTTACCAATTATTTAACGGCTTTTTAACATATATTTCGTATCTTTCTAACCAGTTAGCTTCTTTATTGGAGCGTTAGACGCTATTGGAGAGTTAGAATGCAAAATAATATGGCGACCATCGAAGACCGAATAGACAATGTGAAAGAGAAATTTGACGCTCAGATTTCTATTGAAGATGTCTCTAAAGTCGTCGCTGAAGTTATGGGGAGTATCAATGGTGATGTAGCACTCGAAAGCCTGCAGATGAAAGATGAGCTTAAAAATCTTCTTTCGTATATTGAACAAGCAAAAACCGAGATCGCGTCACTTCGTCCAAAAGAATATAGCGCAAATAAAATACCGGAAGCATCAAATGAACTTGATGCGATCGTTCAGGGAACTGAAGCGGCAGCAGAAAAAATAATGGATAGCGCAGATGAAATTAGCGAGCTCGCTGAAAAATGTGATGATGAGGTAAAGGCGAAACTCGAAGAAATTTCGACCAACCTGTTCGAAGCATCAGGTTTTCAGGATATAACCGGACAACGTGTCTCAAAGGTGGTTGCTACACTTGGCCATCTTGAAGATAAGCTTAGCGCACTCGCCGATGCAATTGGCGACAATGACGTTGATGAAGCGGTTGATGAGGATGAAAAATTTGATAAAGATTATGACGCGATGGCCAATGAAGATTTCCTAAATGGCCCTCAACTTGAGGATGAAGCACAGGATCAGGCCGCCATTGACGCTTTATTTGATGATTTTTGATCTCTCAAATGATAATGGGACCACAAGTTATTGAAATAAATACAAATATTGTATAACTTACGGACAGTCACATTTATGGTTAATTTTTTGAAATATGGTACAGAATACGCAAAATAGTCTTATCGAAAATGCGCCGGGTGATAAAAAACCGGGTGGCGATACCACAAGTCTTTTTGTGTCGCTTTACTTGATCATTCTCGCTTTTTTCATGGTTCTTAACTCCATTTCCAACCAAAGCCAAACCAAAGTGAAATCGGCAACCGATAGCGTAAGTCGAGCCTTTGACAATCCATTTGCGCCGGAGGCGGACTTTATCGACGTTAGTGAAGCCGACGATTCTCAACTACCAAACGACGAATTTTATGAGCAGCTTCAGGGCGTATTTGCATCACTAATCGGTTTTGATAAAAAGTTTCCGACCCAAGGTGGCAATGTTATCAGAGTCGAATTTAACCAAAGCGACGTTTATGAAGAACAAAGCAGCGTCTTTCGCCCAGATCAAGAAGCATTCTTTTTTCAGCTTTCCAGATTTTTACAAAGTGAAAGTATTGGAACTGTTCGTGAGATCGAGTATATTGTCTATACAGGTGACAACTTTCCAAGCGGGCCGGAATATTGGCTTGATACATCGATATTACGCTCAGGTGCAATCATAAAAAAAATGACCAGCATGGGTGTGCGCCCGGATCAGCTTTCCATGGGCGTCGCGCCCGGGGATGCTGACCTACTGAAAATATCGTTCACTATTCGCAACGAAGCAACCTCAAGGCAAAACCTGAAAGATGCTGATAGAACCGGCCTTGGTGAAAGAACCGTTCCCATACCGCAAGAAGGGAGTGAGTGATGGATAATAATGCCCTAGAGCAATCAAAAAGTGATCCAAACAGCTGGATGGTAATTTTTGCTGACCTGCTTGCACTTCTATTAACCTTTTTTGTCCTTATGTTTTCCATGAGTTCGGTTCAGGTGGCAGAATGGCAGGCAATGGTGACCTCACTCAGTGAAAACCTTAATCCTGAACGAGCAAAAATTCAGGACGTTGATTGGAATAAAATTGATGAAGCACTGACATTTGAAGAAACAGCGCTTAGCCTTGACTATTTAAAGAATATTTTTGAAGAAAAACTGTCACACGATCCGATCCTAACCCGTAGTACGGTGACGGTTCTTGATGACCGGCTGGCAATATCGCTGCCAGCAGATTTGATTTTTGAGCTGGGACAGGCGGAACTGGCGCCAGATGCAAGAAGTGCTATGCTTGAACTAGGTGAAGCTCTGAGGTCAATAGATAATGAGGTTATGGTGGTTGGGCATTCTGACCTAGAGCCGATCAGTGGCAGAATTTATCCCACCAATTGGGAACTTTCACTCGTCAGGGCTCTGTCTATATCCGAGTTGATAAGATCAGGTGGTTACAGAGGTAAAATTGAGGCCTTTGGCAATGGTTCATCGCGCTTTGGTGATCTGGACGAAACAATTCCACTTGATGAAAGATATCATTTGGCCCGACGGGTAGATGTCATTATATTGCAGAAGAAAAAAGACTAGAAAATGAAAATAATTGCCAGACAAATATGTAAAAAAATAGCGTGCACAGTTTTAATTGTGACGTCTGGTATTTGTGCTTTTGTCACTGCGTCACTTGCTCAGGAAAGAGTAACTGTGCGCTCAGGAGACCATCCGACATACAGCCGTCTGGTTTTTGACTGGGAACAAAATGTAAATTATACAACCGAGTTGCATGATGGCAATTTACAGGTAAATTTTGATGCCAACGCAGTTCCTGATTTTACGTCTGTACTTGTGGTTGGGCCGACTTATTTAAGCAATCCGACTTATGACACATCTGGCGGAAACCTAACTGTCAATTTTCAAACAAGAAACGTTGGCCGCGTCCGACATTTCAGATCCGGAACCAAAGTCGTCGTCGATCTGATGGCTGAAGGTGCACCAGTTTCAGATATTGTACCGCGTGACATCACGACCGTAGCAGGGGCAGGTGAACCTGTTGCCCAACCGGTGGCAACGGTGATCGCGCAACCAGTGGATCAGCTGGTGCGGGACGTGCGGATGCGGACTTCATCTGGCTCTGAGGAGCTCAGCATTACGGCAACAGAGACAAATGATGTTTTTACTATCAATTATGACTGGAGCGAGGAAGTTAAGGCTGCGGCATTCATTCGTGCTAACACACTTTGGGTGGTTTTTGACCGCTTCACTGTCGCCGATCATAATGGCATTAATTCATTGCTGGGTGGGCGGGTTACCTCGGCAAGGCAGCTTAATGAGCTGACACCGACTATTCTGAATTACCGGATAGCATCTGACCAAGGTGCTCGTATGGTAAAAACTACAAACGGTTGGCAGGTATCGCTACGGTCTAATCTCGCAGTACCACAGGCCCCTATTGAAATAGGTCGTCAAAGCATAAGCAGTGTTGGTGAAAATATTTTTCTCATGGCCACGGAACCGGGTAATGCGATAAACATTGTTGATCCGTCTATTGGCGATGATCTGGCTATTGTAACAACCGGCCAGTCATCACAAGGTGTGATAGAACAAAAAAACTTTCCCGAATTCAATATACTTAAATCAGCACAGGGTATTGCTCTTCAACTTATCGCTGACGATATATTTGTCACCCGCCATGATACGGGGGTGGCCGTATCTGGGCAAAATGGGCTCGCCGTTTCAAGAAGCAGTGTTCCGCTTTTACGAGAGGTACTATCAGCTACCCGTGGCGATGGCGCAGATCAAGAAAAAGCCAAAACAACAAAACTACTGGATTTCGAGAGTTGGAAAATTGGCCCACTTCCAGACGAGAGATATATCAAAAATCGTCACGAGCTTCTTTATCGGCTTTCGACCGTCGACGCTGAAGGGCGCAACGAAGCGCGCTGGAATTTAGCCGTTTATAATCTTGCCAATGATAATGCGGCCGAGGCGTTTGGAATATTGCAAGTGATGGCGGAAAATGAACCGGGTTTTATTGAAAATCCGTCATACCGTGCTGTTCTGGCCATCGCAAATATCAAGATGCGCCGTTTTGACGAGGCGATAGCTCTGCTCAGCCATAAATCACTTGTTGCTGAGCTTGATGCACTTCTTTGGCGCTCGCGCGCTTATGAAGCAAAGGGCGAGTACCAAAAAGCTTTGGATGATTTTAATATTGGCGTTGATGTTTTGGGCCTACAGAATAATGACGATAAAGCGGAATTCCTTTTTTCCGCTATTCGCGCAGCAAATGCGCTAGACGATGTAGAATTTATGAATAACCAGATCAATAGTATAAGGACAACCCAGCTCAATGCAAAACAGTTGACCGAGCTTGATTTCTGGCACGGGCAATTGGCTGAGAAATACGGCGATGATGCTCTGGCATTGGAGGCATATGAAAAAGTGATCGCAACGGGTGTGCGTTATCCGGCCTCTTTGGCTAAACTCGCCCGTATAAATCAGCAATACAGGCTCGAAGAAATTGAACCCATGCAAGCCATTGATGCTTTGGAAAAACTCCGTTTTGCGTGGCGCGGAGACGATTTTGAACTTGATCTCCTTAAACAACTTGGTGAGATGTATGTGCGGCACAATGAGCCTAGGGAAGGCCTCGCGACATTAAGGCAGGCGGCGACCTATTTCCCTAGATCGCCAAAAACCAGCGGTCTGACCACAGCAATGTCGGAAATTTATGGTGATTTGTTCCTAAATGGTGGTGCTGACGAAATGTCTCCCCTAAGAGCGATGGGCTTATTTCTTGAGTTTCGTGAACTGACCCCTCTTGGTGCAGACGGCGACACCATGTCCCGCGCGCTTGCAGCACGGATGGTCTCGGTCGATCTTTTAAACGATGCGGCGGATCTTCTTGAGTATCAGGTGCAGAACCGACTTCAGGGTGTGGCACGGGCCGATATAGCCAGTGATCTTGCAATGATATATGTGATGAACAAAGAACCGGAAAAGGCGTTGCAGATATTACGTTCGACAAGACAGTCTCAGGTTCCGGATGATATTGAGTTTGAGCGCAAAATGATTGAAATACGCTCTCTGGTTGAACTGGGAAGTTACGAAGAGGCAGAAGTCATGCTTGAGGGCATAAACAATGATGTGGCAGAAAGTTTGCGTTCCGATATTTATTGGAAAACTGAGGATTGGGGCAGGGTTGTTTCTCACGGCTATCAACAGCTGGGACAGCGTTGGTCTGATAGTGAAGTGCTTAATAATAGTGAGCGCCAAAAGGTGCTGCGCATTGCTGTGGCACTGGCTCTTGATGAGAATTCAGATGGTCTGGAAAGCCTGAGAACGCAATATATGAACCATATGGAAGACGGACTTTTTGCAGATGCGTTTGAGCTTATCACCGCCAAGGAACGAAAGACTGGTGATGATATTCGCGAATTAACACAAACCATCGCCAGTGTAGATCGTCTGGAAACTTTTATGGATAGTTACCGCAGTGAATTTGCGGCACCAACAAACTTAAACTAGATCATCCCGAGAGCGGCGTCCCGCCGCTTCCAAAGCTCTGTATCAGGCTTCCAACCAGCAGATGCCAACCATCAACCATGACAAAGAAAATAAGTTTGAACGGTAACGAAATCAACACCGGTGGCAACATCATCATACCCATGGACATCAGGATCGAAGCAACAATCATGTCGATTATGATAAAGGGAATAAAAATCAGGAAGCCAATTTCGAAAGCTCGCCTGAGTTCGCTGATAATGAAGGCGGGGATCAGAACCTGAATTGGTGTCTCTGAGGCTTCTGTAGGCATTTCTGTACGCGAGAGATCAATAAATAGCTGCAAGTCTTTTTCCCGCACTTGGCTCAACATGAATGAGTGAAACGGAGTGGTAATCAGGTCGTACGCTTCTTCCTCGGTAATCGTCTCGTCAATGAGCGGTGTAACGCCTTGTTCATAGGCTTCTTTTATGGTTGGTGCCATAATGAAGGCAGTCATGAAAAGCGCCAGACTGATCAATACCACGTTTGGCGGAGTTTGCTGGGTTCCCATGGCACTTCGCAGTAATGAAAAAACAATGATGATGCGGGTAAATGACGTTACCACTACGAGAATGGCTGGAGCCAGTGACAGTACCGTCATGAGCATTAAAAGCTGAATGATCTGTCCAGAGAGAGCGAAGTCTTCACCTAAATTGAGGGAAAGCTCCTGTGCCGAGGCTGGTATGAGAACGCCAGATAATAAGAAAGCAATTAGAATAGCTGTGAGGCTATGAAATCTCGTTATATTTTTCATTTTTAATTCATTAATCCCTAAAGTTTACCGCGGCTCAATGTTCTTTGAGAGGTTACTCTTTAGGTCAATATTTTGTTCAATCAGCAAGTCGCGTTCTGCGCCAAGCATTATTAAGTGTTCTTTGTCGTCTCTTCTTATCAGGACCAATCGTCTTTTTGCATCGACGGGTAATATTTCTACAATATTTAGACGTTTTTTTTGCTCACCGTCCTGATCAACGGTCACCCGGGCGATGAAACCAAGCTTTTTTGCACCGTATGCAAAAGCGAGCAACAACGCAATGACAAAGCCAAGGGCAAAAATAAATTGTATGATGGTCGTGCCAAGCGACAATTCTTCCATAATTATTCCAATTTATTTTTCTGCATTATTTCGTTATGTCTTGCTTCGTCGAGCTTGACATTTTCCTGATACACGTGGCTGAGAATTTCTGATACCACACTCAGGGCATCAACGGGAATAAGGCTATCCACGTCAAATTGCGAGAGTATTTCAACGAGCTCTTCATCTTTGCGGACCTTTACATCATTATCAAAGGCAAGGCGGAGTATCTTTTCCGCATTGGTGCCGACGCCACTGGCGGTTATTTTGGGTATATCCTGCCGATTACCCTGCTGCTCGAGGGCAACGGCTTTTTGACGTTTTGCGATGTCTTTGTCATTGCTGTTCATCGTATGATAATGCTCTATTTAGGACCGCATTTATAGTTAATTTTTCGAAATCTAAACTATTTTAGTCAAATTTGCCAACTTAGATTGAAATTATGTAAAAATTTAAGTATGTATTTAAAAATATTAACAGATTGTTAATTATCTGACTTCACAATGTAATTAAATCTACAAATTTACATTTGTATTTTTATAGTGTAGTCTGAAGCCGCCCTTAAGCAAATTGGGCTTAAAGAACGGCTTAGGGAAATATAATGGATTTAAAGAACATTTCATTGTTCAAGACGCTCGATCAGAAAATGAGCTGGTTAAATGAGCGACAAAAAGTCCTGGCACAGAATATTGCCAATGCGAATACTCCGGGATACGTCTCGCAGGATCTGAAGAAAGTCAGTTTTCAATCACACTTGAACAATTCAAGCGAGACAGGCAATAGCCCGTCGCGCACAGTAATGAAAGTTAACCAACCGGGACACATGAGTGGCCTTGGGGGTTCGTCAACGACTTTCGAAATCAGACAGGAACAATCCGAATTTTTGGAAACGACACCGGACGGCAACACCGTTGATCTGGAGCGTGAGCTTTCAAAAATGGCGGAAGTCCAAATGGAATATACATTAGCGACCAATCTTTATAAGAAACATATTGGTATGATGAAATCCGCATTGGGTAGAAGGTAAATTTGACAGCAATGCTACTTATTATGGCTAGGAGTTTAGAATGGATTTAACAAAAGCAATGATGATATCTGCGTCAGGAATGAAGGTGCAGAATGTTCGGATGAGAATTATTGCCGAAAACCTGGCCAATCAGGATTCGGTTGCTACCGGGCCGGATATGGACCCATACCGCCGTAAAAGTCTGACATTTGCCAATGTCCTTGACCGTGAGACGGGCCTCAAAAAAGTCGAGGTTAAGAAGGTTCTTTATGATCAGGCAGAGTTTGGGATGCGCTATGACCCCGGTCATCCGGCGGCGGACGAAACTGGCTACATCAAAACAACAAACGTAAACGGCCTTGTGGAACTCATGGATATGAAACAGGCGCAACGAAGCTACGAATCAAACCTGAACGCAATGGATGTCTCTAAGAACATTATTATGCGTACAGTCGATTTGCTACGTTAATCGCAGGAATATTTAGAATGGTAGATATTAAATCAGTTGATGCAGCAAATGCATACGCGAATACATTGAAAAATCAAGGGGGTGGTTCTGTTGGCTCCGTTGGCAGTATCGGATCTCTTGACGGGGCAGGCCCGGACAAAGGAACCTTTTCCGATATGCTTTCACAAACCATTGAAGGCACTGCGGGTGCCATCGATAAAAGTGCCAATTTGGGCATGGAAGCCATGAACAGCAATAGCGATCTGGTTGATGTGGTGACTACGGTTCAAAATGCAGAAATGGTTCTTGAAACAGTGGTGGCCGTTCGTGACAAAGTTATCGCAGCCTATAACGATATTATTAAAATGCCTATTTAGGCAGCAACACTATTCTATTTAAGAAGGTTTTTTATAATGAACGGGGCTGATGTCATAGATGTAGCGCAGGATGCGATCTGGGTGATCATCAAGATTTCCGGACCGGTGATGCTAGTTGCTCTTATTGTAGGCTTGGTAATTTCTCTTTTTCAGGCACTTACACAAATTCAGGAAATGACACTTACGTTCGTTCCCAAGATTATTGCTATCTTTTTCTCTTTGCTTATATTCCTTCCATACATGGGTGATACGCTTGGGGCATTTATGCAGAGAATCGCGGAACGGATCGTCGGCCTTGTTTGATTTTCTGCCTCAGGAAATTTTTGGATTTTTGCTAATCTTTACAAGGCTTGGTGCCATGACCATGATGTTGCCAGCGCTTGGTGAAACCAGTGTGCCTCCGCGAGTTCGTCTTTTCTTATCTTTAAGTATATCTCTTATTATTTACGGCCTTATCCGCACGACAATACCGATCATGCCTGTTTCACCAGTGGCTCTAGGGGTTTTGCTGGTTTGTGAGGTTCTTGTTGGTGTTATGATGGGACTATCCATCAGGCTTTTGGTCAGTTCGCTTCATATTGCAGGAACGGTGATGGCCATGCAATCGGGCCTTGCTATGGCCCAGGCGTTTGATCCAGCGCAAGGTGGTCAAAGTTCCTTGGTAGCAACCTTTATGACACTACTTGGGGTAACGCTTGTTTTTGTAACGGATCTTCATCATTTAATGATTTCAGCCATGTATAATAGCTATAATCTGTTTCCTATTGGCGGTGAAATTATTGTTGGTGGATTTGCCGAGCTTATTACTGAGACTGTTGCCAATGCTTTTAAACTGGGTATTCAAATGGCGGCTCCGATCATTGTTTATGCGCTTGTATTTAATGCGGGGCTTGGTGTGATTGCTCGGCTGGTGCCGTCGCTTCAGGTCTTTTTTGTCGCAATCCCCATCAACATTACTATGGGTTTTGTTATTTTGGCCGTGGTTATCGCGGCTTCAATGGCGTGGTATCTGGATAAACTTCAAGCTAGTCTGGAGGCATTTCTATAAATGGCTGAACAGGACGATGCACAAAAAACGGAAGAACCGACCCAGAAAAAGCTCGCCGATGCCATGGAGAAGGGCGACTTTGCCAAAAGTCAGGAGATAAAAAACTGGTTTGTGCTTTTTGGAGCTGCCATTGTCGGCCTTGTTGCCATCCAAGGGCTGGCCTCGAACCTTCGTCAGGCAATGGCCGGAATTATTGAAAATTCTTACCGAATTCCGATGGATTCAGATGGCCTTAGTTTGTTTATGGGAGATCTGGTGTCAGAATTAGGGAGTTTTTTGTTTTTCCCGATGATCATTTTGGTGGTTGCGGCGCTGGCGGGAGCTATGATCCAGCACAGACCCATGATTACATTTGAGAAAATTCAACCCAAGCTTAATAAAATATCGCCGCTGGCTGGCTTCAAGAATAAATTTTCTGCACAAAACCTGGTCGAGTTCTTAAAATCTATATTTAAACTCGTACTGGTATCAGCAATTGTTGTCACTATCGTCTGGCCAGATAAAGAAATTCTTGAAAATTTAATGACCATGGAGGCATCAGCTGTAAACGATGTCATTTTTAGTTTGGTTATCAGGGTGCTTATTGGCGTTGTTTCGGTGATGGGATTGATTGCCGGACTCGATTTTCTGTTCCAGAAGGTCCAGTTTACAAAAAAAATGCGTATGACCAAGCAGGAAATTAAGGATGAACATAAGCAGTCAGATGGTGACCCTCAGGTTAAAGCGAGACTGCGTCAAATCAGGATGGAAAGGGCAAGAACAAGGATGATGGCCGCAGTGCCGGAAGCGGACGTGGTTGTTACAAACCCGACCCATTATTCTGTTGCGCTAAAATATGATCACGGCAAAATGGAAGTGCCAAAAGTAGTGGCAAAGGGTGTGGATAGCCTTGCCTTAAAAATCAGGGAGGTGGCAAAGGAAAATGATATTCCCATCTTGGAAAATCCGCCGCTCGCCCGAACACTTTATGCTGCTGTTGAAATTGATGAAGAAATCCACGGTGATCATTATAAGGCTGTAGCTGAAATAATTGGCTTTGTGATGCGTATAAAAAAAGGCGAAAGAGTTGTGTATCAAGCGCCAAAAGAATGATACATATTTTCTAAAGAATATAGTGAATAAGAAGGACAAGGATAATTTGAATGAATGAATCAGAAAATGGAGTATCATTTGATTATTCGTATCTATTATCCGTAGCCGGTATTGGTGGAGTATTTGCCTGCGCTGCCTTGATGGCGGGCATTGCGTACGGTGAAAGCGCGTATGGATATTATGGCTGCTCCGTTATTTTGATCATCACAGCAATTATTCTGATGAGTTTGATAAAGGGGGCAAAATCAGCTCGTTTGAAGGTTCCTGCCAACCGTGACGCCATGCGAAGTGAAAATATCGGTGTTGCGATGCTTATGACATCAATTGTTGGTGATGTGGTCTATGCAAACAAAGCTGCAAAAACACTATTTGAAAAACTGGAATTTGGAGAGCCGCAATCTCCACTTAAAATGAATATTTCAAACAAAACAACCATCGAAAATGTTTTGGATAGTCTCGTAGTGGGTAAGATGAAGATCATCGTTGCCGAAATCAGAGATAGCGGCAAATATATTAAGCTCGAAGTGGAAAAGGTCCACAAGAACGGCGATTTTTATTCGTGGCGACTATTTGAAGATGCACAGGCGGAAGGCCCATTTACCATGGGCGAGGCTGGTCCTGATCACAATCAAAATATGGGGCGGTTTTTTGAAAAGTCCGGTATCGGATTTATGTCAATCAACGAAAATGGTAAAGTCACTTATCTTAATACTGTGCTGACGGACATTTTGTTCCGCGAAAACTCTGCTCCCGAACTGCCGTTTGATTTGTCGGTCATCAGTCGTCATTCGTCTAAAAATTTAAAGAGCCAAGTGGAATTTATTTCTAGCTCAGGCAATGTATTCTACGCCTTGGTGAAAAGCTGGAATGTTGGCACTGATGATGATAGCAACTGCTATTTGGTTGTGCCGCAGGATGCTTCGAAAGTTGCTACAGATCACAAAGAACTCACTGTTGATACAGAAAATAGTTTCTTTTGGAGTTCTCCGATCGGTGTTGCTGTTGTTGATATGCATGGCTCTATCCTAGAGAAAAATATTGTGTTTAGTAACTTTATTGCCAGCCTTGATCTTAAAAGAAATAAAAATATCTCAGATATATTGATGGACGACAGTGCCGCGCTGGTTTTCAAAGAGATCATTAAGACGTTGAAATCCGGGAAGTCGAGCCCAAAAGTCGAGCTTAGTTTTCAGGGAGTGAGTGATAAACAAGGTCAGTTTTATATAACAAATTCCGGTAATAACGATCCTGACAATGAATGTGTTATTATTTACCTTATTGATATAACAGAACAAAAAAGCCTTGAGCTTCAGTTTTCACAGTCCCAGAAGATGCAGGCAGTTGGTCAACTTGCGGGCGGTGTTGCTCACGACTTTAACAATCTTCTTACGGCCATTACTGGGTTTTGTGACTTGCTTCTTGTCAAGCATGGGCCGGGCGATCAATCATTCTCTGATATTATTCAGATAAAACAAAATGCCAATCGTGCCGCCAATCTCGTTCGCCAGTTGCTGGCATTTTCGCGTCAGCAAACACTAAGGCCGAAAGTGCTGATTATGACTGATGTTGTTGCGGAACTTTCCAATCTTTTGAGACGCCTTATCGGTAGTAATATTGATCTTGAGATGAATCATGGTCGCAGCATAAATCCGGTCCAGGTTGATCAGGGACAACTTGAGCAAGTGATTATAAATCTTTGCGTCAATGCTCGTGACGCTATGCCTGAAGGCGGAAAACTGGAGATTGTAACTCGAAATATTGGTGTGGAAGAATCCCTTAAAATAGCCAAGCAGTATCCAATTTTTCCAAAAGGTGACTATGTTCTACTTGAAGTTAATGATTCGGGAACAGGTATTGCCAAGGAACATATTGATAAAGTGTTTGAGCCATTTTTTAGTACCAAAGATGTGGGCAAGGGGACCGGGCTCGGCCTATCGACCGTTTACGGTATTATCAAGCAAACCAATGGCTTTGTGTTCCCAGAGAGTGAAGTGGGTGTTGGAACATCGTTTAAAATATATCTACCGCAATATGTCAAAGGGCACGAAGAAGAAGCCGACGATGACCAGGAAGTTGTCGTGCCCGATGAGCCTGCGGCTGACTTAACCGGTAGCAGTACGATCCTTCTGGTTGAAGATGAAGATGCGGTACGCATGTTCGCTTCTCGGGCGCTTAAGAACAAGGGCTATACTGTTTACGAAGCCGACAGCGGTGTATCTGCTCTCAAAGTGATGGAGGAAACTGACGCCCATATTGACCTTGTGATCAGTGACGTGATGATGCCGCAGATGGACGGTCCTACCTTGGTTAAGAAAATCAGGGAAACTGACAAAAATCTAAAAGTTATCTTTATTTCCGGCTATGCTGAAGACGCGCTGGATGACAATATCATGGATAAAGATTTCAATTTTCTCTCCAAACCTTTCAGTCTTAAGCAGCTCGCTGAACAGGTTAAAGAGGTTCTTGGTAAATAATTATCCCTCCTTGTTTATGTGATTCTGTCTTTTTAATTTTGAAATCGATTAATTTTTGTTTTTTTGTTCCACATTTATGAGAACATATAATAACTATTGTTCAAATAACTGTTATATATCAATGCAATAAAAAGTTCTTTACAATAGAGAACAAATTGAGTACATATAGTTTGTTTACAAATCACAACAGGTTATGGGATATAGAAGGAGATAAAAAATGGCATCATCAAATTTAAAGCTGGTTGAACGGGATAATATGGATAAGCAAAAAGCATTGGACGCGGCACTCGGTCAAATCGAACGTGCCTTTGGTAAAGGTTCAATCATGAAACTGGGGCAAAATTCATCTATTGATGTTGATGCCGTTTCCTCGGGATCCCTTGGTCTTGATATTGCACTTGGCATTGGCGGGCTCCCTAAGGGGCGTATTATTGAAATATATGGCCCCGAAAGCTCAGGTAAAACAACCCTTGCGCTTCATGTCGCTGCGGAAGTTCAAAAAGCGGGCGGAACGGCTGCCTTTGTTGACGCGGAACATGCGCTTGACCCGGTTTACGCTGGTAAGCTTGGGGTTAATCTTGATGATCTTTTGATCTCCCAACCGGATACGGGTGAACAGGCCCTTGAAATTACCGATACGCTGGTACGTTCCGGTGCAGTTGATGTTCTAGTGGTGGACAGTGTTGCGGCGCTTACACCACGTGCGGAACTTGAAGGCGAAATGGGCGATACCCATGTTGGTCTTCAAGCGCGTCTAATGAGCCAGGCACTTCGCAAGCTTACAGGTTCTATCTCCAAGTCAAACTGCATGGTTATTTTTATTAACCAGATCCGGATGAAAATCGGTGTGATGTACGGCAGTCCGGAAGTGACAACAGGTGGTAATGCACTTAAATTTTACTCTTCAGTTCGTATTGATATTCGTCGCATCGGCGCCATCAAGGAAAAAGACGAGATCGTCGGCAACCAGACGCGGGTTAAAGTGGTTAAAAACAAAGTTGCTCCACCTTTTAAAGTGGTTGAGTTTGATATTATGTATGGTCAGGGTATTTCCAAAAATGGCGAACTTGTTGATCTGGGTGTTAAAGCAGGTATCGTTGAAAAATCAGGATCCTGGTATTCCTATGACAGTCAACGCATTGGCCAAGGTCGTGAAAATGCTAAGCGCTTTCTGGCCGATAATCCGGATGTTGCAGACGCAATTGAAAATGCTGTCCGTGTAAACGCTGGTATTCTTGATGACGTGATGCTTAAAGAAGGTACCATCAGGGATGCTGATGAAATAGCTGACGAATAATATTCCCTAAACTATCCCAGCAAACTTTATAAGGCACCGGTTTTTCCGGTGCCTCTTTTTGCTTTATTGATCTGTAAAAGCCAGTTTTGTTCCAAGTGCTGCAAAAGTGACAGCAAATGAACGCTGCGCTCTTTTCATTATTTTGGGAGAATGAAGGATATAGGTGCGCAAACTTCCTGCGAATATTCCATACAACACAAAAACGATAAATGTCATGACCATAAATGTGATGCTGAGGAAGATCATATTCATAACTGGCGCTTCAACACTTGCTGGTACAAATTGAGGTAAAAACGCGAGAAAGAAAATTGACAATTTTGGGTTTAAAATGTTAATCAAAAACCCCTGTAGGATAATGTCTTGTGCTTTTTTCTTATCATTTGTTTCTCGCAGCTTAAATGTGCTTCTATCTTTCCACATGGACCAAGCAAGATAGAATAAATAGGCGACACCTATAAATTTTACTATCTGAAATGCGATAGCACTAACATGAAGTAGTGCGGCGAGACCAAGTATGGTCGCAAGCAAATGGGGGACTATACCTGCTGTACACCCAACAGAGGCAAGGATGCTAGCACGCCAGCCGTGAAAAAGGCCATTTGATATTGTATAAATGACACCTGTGCCAGGAATAAGAACGACTATGAGAGAGGTGATTAAAAATTCGGTTGTAAACATACTTATTCTCCGTTGGATAAGTTCTTATCTGGACTTGTAAAAAATTGATCGTTAAAAGGCTTTGAATTAATTATAGCAATATGTGATATATTGTTAATGCACAATAGTAATTGTCAAAATGTAAAAATGGACCGGAAATGAAGAGTACCAATGAAATTCGTAGTGCCTTTTTAAACTACTTCAAACAAGCAGGGCACGAGATTGTCGCCAGTAGTCCGTTGGTACCAGACAATGATCCAACACTAATGTTTGTTAATGCGGGCATGGTACCCTTTAAAAACGTCTTTACCGGTATGGAAAGCCGTTCTTATAACCGGGCGACCTCAAGCCAGAAATGTGTCCGGGCTGGAGGAAAACATAATGACCTTGATAATGTTGGTTATACGGCCCGTCATCATACATTTTTTGAAATGCTCGGAAATTTTTCCTTTGGTGATTATTTCAAGGAAAAAGCAATTTTCTATGCCTGGGATTTGATTACAAATGTTTATGGTGTTGATAAAAACAGATTGCTGGTGACAGTATATCATGACGACGACGTGGCCTGGAACCATTGGAAAGCGATCAGCGGACTTCCGGATGAAAAAATTATCCGCATTGCCACGTCTGATAATTTCTGGTCCATGGGACCAACGGGGCCCTGTGGTCCATGTTCCGAGATATTCTATGATCACGGTGATCACATATGGGGCGGACCACCAGGTTCTCCAGAAGAAGACGGTGACCGTTTTGTGGAAATATGGAACCTCGTGTTTATGCAATATGAGCAGTTCGAGGACGGCTCGCGTGTTGATCTACCAAAACCTTCCATCGATACCGGCATGGGTCTTGAACGCATAGCGGCGGTGATGCAAGGAGTTCACGATAATTATGAAACGGATCTCTTTAAACGCCTTATTGATGCATCTGCCGAGCATAGTGGTGTTGAGGCATATGGCGATCATAATACGTCGCATCGGGTAATAGCTGATCATTTACGCTCAACATCGTTTCTGATCGCTGATGGGGTGCTACCGTCCAATGAAGGACGCGGTTATGTACTTCGCCGCATCATGCGCCGCGCAATGCGTCATGTACAAATGATTGGCTGCGGCGAGCCTCTTATGCACCGTCTTGTTCCGACTCTCGTTGCTGAGATGGGGCAGGCGTTCCCTGAACTTGTCCGCGCTGAGGCGCTTATTGCAGAAACACTCCTGCTTGAAGAACGAAGATTTCGAAAAACACTTGATCGCGGTATGCGGTTGCTTGACGAAGAAGTTTCGAAACTTGGCAAAAATGGTGTGCTTGATGGCGATGTCGCCTTTAAGCTTTATGATACTTATGGATTTCCGCTAGATCTGACGCAAGACGCTCTACGGTCTAAAGATATGACGGTTGACGAAGATGGCTTCATGACCGCCATGGACAAACAAAAAGCTGAAGCCAGAGCAGCCTGGAAGGGATCCGGTTCAACAGCGACGGAAACTGTTTGGTTCGAAGCAAAGGAAAAACTAGGTGCCAGTGAATTCGTCGGCTATAGCACCACTCATGCAGAAGGCACCATTGATCAGATCGTCATGGGTGAAAATGTTGTCGAAGGCGCAAAAGCAGGCGATGAGGTATCGGTACTGACCAATCAAACACCATTTTATGGTGAAAGTGGTGGTCAGGTCGGCGATATCGGAAAATTTGTGACCAGCGGTGGTGCGAAAATTAACATTACTGATACGCAAAAAAAATTGGGCGCACTACATGTGCATGTAGGCACTGTTATATCGGGTGAGATATCGCAAGGTGATGTGGTCGAAATGACGGTAAACGTCGAAAACCGTGATAAAATCAGGGCCAATCACTCGGTCACCCATATTTTACATGCAGCACTTAGAAATCAACTTGGTGATCATCTGAGTCAAAAAGGGTCGCTTGTCGCAGCCGATAAAATGCGTTTTGATATTAGTCATTCAAAGGCCGTGACAGTCGATGAAATTAAAAACGTCGAAGATGAAGTAAACCACATCATACGTCAAAATACCGAAGTGACCACTCGACTTATGACCCCCGACGAGGCGATCAAGGTCGGGGCATTGGCATTATTTGGTGAAAAATACGGTGAAGAAGTTCGTGTAGTCGCCATGGGTAGATCGGCGGATGGTTTTGATTATTCGGTAGAACTTTGCGGTGGTACTCATGTGATCCGCACTGGCGATATCGGGTATTTCAAGATTATTTCGGAAGGTGCGGTTTCTTCTGGCGTTCGCCGCCTTGAAGTGCTCACCGGCAAGGCGGCCTGTGAGTATTCAGCGGATCAGGAAAGTTATCTGCTTGACGCAGCAGCGAGCATTAAGGCACCAGCATCGGAACTATCAAATCGACTGAAAGCACTTATTTCTGAACGTAAAATCATGGAAAAAGAAATCGCCGATCTTCAGAAAAAAGTGGCACTTGGCGGTGGTACGTCGAGCGGTGATGAGATTGAAGATATAAATGGTATAAGGTTTATTGGCCAGGTTCTAGACGGAATTGCGGCAAAAGAACTTCGTGGTCTTGCCGACGAAGCTAAGGGGCGCCTTGGCTCCGGCGTCATAGCCTTTATTGCTGTTAACGACAGTAAGGCGGCGGTTCTGACAGCGGTGACTGATGACTTGACGGATAAAGTAAGTGCCGTTGATCTGGTACGTATCGGTGCGGAAATTGTCGGCGGAAAAGGTGGCGGTGGCCGCCCTGATATGGCACAAGCTGGCGGACCGGACGGTGCGAACGCGAGCGACGCACTGCAAGCTATTAAGGATCACCTAGCTTAATGGAGTAAAAATGGAGACGCAAAAGAGCAGTTTAAGACGGCAAATATTTGAAGTTATTGAAATCGGTGGAAGTGGTCACTTGATTGGTCGTTTTTTCGATATTTTTATGGTCGTGCTGATCTTGTTCAATGTGTGTGCTGTAGCGCTTGAGACAGTTAATGATCTTGCCATCAATTATAAGCAAGAATTTCTCTATTTCGAAATATTTTCACTTTTCGTGTTTATCCTCGAATATTTGACGCGTATCTGGACGGCGGTCGAATATCGACCCAACCCTGAACAGGCAGGTAAACATAATTTTAGAATGCGCTTTATATTCTCACCATTGATGGTGATTGATTTTATTGCTATAGCCCCGACAATCATATTTTCATTCGTTGGTTTCGATCTTCGTTTCCTTCGCGTTTTCAGGTTTCTCCGGCTTTTCAAACTCATGCGTTATTCGCCCGCACTTAGCTCTCTTGGCAGCGTTTTTTATGAAGAGAGAAGGGCACTTATTGCCACATTGATCATTACGCTGGGGCTGGCACTTTTTGCGTCAAGCATCATGTATTATATTGAGAGAGCAGCCCAGCCCGATGCGTTTGGCAATATTCCGAGTGCTATGTGGTGGGCATTTGCGACATTGACGACCATTGGTTACGGTGACGTGGTACCTGTAACCACGTGGGGAAAAATATTTGGTGCCGTCATTATGATCCTTGGGGTTGGTGTTTATGCGCTTCCTATCGGTATTGTTGCTTCCGGTTTCGCCAATGAAATTCATCGCCGTGATTTCGTCATTCGATGGGGGCTGGTGGCTAACGTGCCGCTCTTTCACGGTCTTGACGCCAATCTGATCAATACGATTGCCAAGCGTCTTCGATCACAAGTGGTTGAGGCGGGAAAACTTATCGCTTAT
Organism: uncultured Kordiimonadaceae bacterium; assembly: GCA_963976585.1. Taxonomy (GTDB): domain Bacteria; phylum Pseudomonadota; class Alphaproteobacteria; order Sphingomonadales; family Emcibacteraceae; genus Pseudemcibacter. The sequence continues at coordinate 15,174 of CAXBLS010000007.1, read as the reverse complement.
GAAGGTGAAAATGCCGAGAAGCTTTTCTTGATTGTTTCCGGCGCCATTAGGCGCAGAAACGAAGAGGGTGAATATCACCTTAAGAAAGGCGCTTTCTTTGGTGCAAAGTCACTAATGGAACGTACGACATTTCATGCGAATTATGTGGCAACTACCAAGGTGCAGCTCTTGGTGCTGGATGCAGTAGATTTTCATCATTTACTTGATCATTATCCGAGCCTCAAGGAGCGCATAGAGGAAACATCATCGTCAGACCAATCCAAAGAAGACTTTGGCCAGACTGAGGTCGAAGAACTGGAGATATAAAAAAGGCGGACATTCAAGGTCCGCCTTTTTGAATTCTTTGTAGCTGAATATTAGCTCATTTCTCTTTGCAAATTCTCGTCAATTTTATCAAAGAATTGTCTGGATGTAAGCCAATGTTGCTCAGGTCCAACTAGAAGCGCCAGATCTTTTGTCATGTCGCCTTGCTCAACGGTTTTAACGCAAACGGCATCGAGCGCATCGGCAAAATCAATAAGTTTTTGATTGCCATCAAGCACACCGCGGTGACGTAGGCCACCAGTCCAGGCATAAATAGATGCGATTGGGTTTGTTGATGTTTCTTCACCTTTTTGATGAAGACGGTAGTGACGTGTCACGGTGCCGTGAGCGGCTTCAGATTCGACCACTTTCCCGTCCGGGGTCATCAAGCGTGAAGACATAAGACCAAGTGAGCCAAAACCCTGTGCTACGGTGTCAGATTGAACGTCACCATCATAGTTTTTGCAGGCCCAGACAAATTTACCGTTCCATTTCATTGCACAAGCGACCATGTCATCAATCAGGCGATGCTCGTAGTGAATTCCGGCAGCTTTAAATTTGTCAGCAAATTCGCTCTCATAAATCTCTTCAAACAGATCTTTGAAGCGGCCATCATAAGCTTTCAGAATTGTATTTTTGGTTGAAAGATAAACAGGCCAACCAACATTAAGACCGTAATTCATGCTAGCGCGGGCGAAATCGCGAATACTGTCGTCGAGGTTATACATGGCCATGGCCACACCGCTGTTTTCAAACTGAAACACTTCATGTTCGATAACCTCACCGCCGTCATCCGGCTCGAACGTGATGGTTAGTTTCCCGGCACCTGGTACACGGAAATCCGTGGCGCGGTATTGGTCACCAAAAGCGTGACGACCGATAACAATCGGGTCTGTCCAGCCCGGGACAAGGCGCGGGACATTTGAGCAGATAATTGGACTACGAAATACAGTACCGCCAAGAATGTTACGGATGGTTCCGTTCGGTGAGCGCCACATTTTCTTTAGGCCGAATTCTTCAACGCGTTCTTCATCTGGTGTAATGGTCGCACATTTAACACCCACACCGTGCTCTAGAATCGCATTGGCGCTATCAATAGTGATTTGGTCATCGGTTTCATCACGTTTTTGGATGCTGAGGTCATAGTAATGCAGATCAACATCCAGATACGGATGGATAAGGCGTTCTTTGATCCACGCCCAAATGATGCGTGTCATTTCGTCACCGTCTAGTTCGACGACGGGATTATCTACTTTAATCTTAGCCATGTTAGTCCTTCTAGTTTTTATCTTCTGTCGGTGGTCGACAAGAATTATATATTAATTCCCATTTGTTCGGCGCAACGTACCACTTGATGCCAAAACATGGAAGACCTGAATCTGAAAAAATCCTCAAAAAAGCGTATTTTTTGGGTCAATTTCAGGTTCCGGCAGACTTTTCAGTAATGGAAGCACCTCTGCAGCACTCTTGACCACTTCAAAAAGGTTCATGGTCTTCGCTAAGGTGAACTCAAAGTCAATAATGTTATTCATTAATGCTAAGAATGGGTCCCAATAATTTTCTGAGTTAAGCAGTACGATCGGTTTGTCATGTAGACCGAGCTGTTTCCACGTAATGGCTTCTATGGTTTCGTCAAGGGTGCCAATACTACCCGGCAGCACTAAAAAAGCGTCCGAATGATCAAACATCATTCTCTTTCGTTGATGCATATTGTCGACGACTGTGAGCTTGGTAATTTTGTCGTGGGATTTTTCGATTTCATCGAGGTGGCCGGGAATAATGCCGTGTACCGTGCCACCATTTTCCATAACGCTGCTGGCAATAATTCCCATAAGGCCAACATTGCCGCCGCCATAAATGAGTTCAATTTTGTTTTGACCGAGAAGTTTACCAACGTCTTCAGCCAATGATTGGAAGTTTTTATTATTGCCAGTTCGGGAGCCGCAATAAACACAGAGTGATTTTATTTCAGTCATTTGTTATCTTATTTCTTTTAGCCACATATTTGACAAATTTTATTTATAAAACGGATTATGAGAGGGTTATTTTAACAGAATAAAGCATTTGCTAAAAAAACACACTAGTATTTATATATGCAAAGAATATATAAGTGGAATGATTAACGTTGAAATGCTTCACTTTTATGAAGCAGGGTAGAAGAGATTGAGCGATTATTTAAATCATCAAAACAGCAGGCAGGGGTCGGGTCTTAAGCTGAGTTTAACATTGCTGGCACTGGTTACGATCGGTGCCGTTATTTGGGTTATTTTTCTCGCGGATGATGGTGCGGAAGATGATTTTGTCGCCGCCGATGAGGTGGTTGAGGTTGTAACAGAGGCGACTGTTCAGGAAGCGGCACCCGTCGCTTCGATCGTGGTACCGAGTTTTGATGTGGTGCGCATCAGCCGAAATGGTACAGGTGTCATCGCAGGCCGTGCGGAACCCAATAGCGATGTTATTATATATGCTCGGGAAAAAGCAATTGGCTCTGCGATCGCTGACCGAAACGGCGAATGGGTTCTTTTATTTGATGAGCCGCTTCCTGTTGGACCAACCGAACTCAGTATTATTTCGAAAACGCAGAGTGATTTTGAAATTGCTTCCAGTGATATTGTTATTGTTGCTGTTCCTGATCGAAATGACTTGGACTTTAACAATGATGATACGGACGGTGTAGTTGCAATCTTGAGCCCGCGTAGTGGAAATGGCCCAAGTCGCGTGCTTCAAAAGCCAAAAAATGTAAACATTGTCTCTGCTGCCAAGGGGCTTTCACTTGACGCGTTAGATTATACGGACAACGGTAAAACTGTTATAAATGGAAGTGCCACACCAAGTGCAAACATCAGAATTTATCTTGATAACGCCTATATAGGCGAGGTGACCTCGAGCGAACAAGGTAGCTGGAAGTATGAGATGGAGAAGAGTTTAAGCGCAGAAGAACATGTGATTAGGCTTGATCAATTGCTTGTCGATGGAAATGTGGAGGTGAGAATTTCTCAACCCTTCAATCCATTTGTTGAGATTGACCGGGACCGCGCTACGGGAGATGTAGTGGTAAAACCGGGTAATAGTCTTTGGCATATTGCGAGAAAACTATATGGTTCGGGCTATCATTATACTGTGATATTTGGTGCCAATATGGATGCTATCGGCGATCCGAACCTTATTTTCCCTGGCCAACAGCTAAATTTACCTCTTGAGAATCTACAGTAGTTGCTTAGGCTGTTTGCTTGAGAGCTTGAGTAGCTTCGGTTATTTCAAGACCATCTTTTATGGCTGATACTGTTTTTCTGACATCAAGAAGCGTATAAAGAATGGCTTCCATGATGATATTTGCGTTGATGTCGCCACGTACCACCGTTTTCAATGGGAAGGTTATTTTAGAGTGTCGATCGATGATTACTTTTCCCTGGCTTACTAGTGGCCCCAATCGGGTGCGGATCATTTCGCGTCTGGATTTATTTTCAGCACTGTAAGGAAGGTGACCGAGTAAGGCCGTCAAATGAAGCAGAAAAGAGTTTTCGTCGTCATGACGAACAAGCTGACACTCGAATGGTAGTCCACTATAGTCAAAACTATAGCAAAGTGGTAACAGTGCTTCATAGTCTATCTGTTGTGCAGAGAATAGTGTTTTGTGGTCTTCCAATGTGTTCATAATTACCCGATAATACCCTTGCTCAGAATTTGTCAGGACTTTTTGGGATAATTGGATGGTCTCCCTAGTAATTCCTGTGTGTCGATACTATTTAATTGTTATTAATATTGCGTAAATTAATTGACCGTTCCGGGCATTTATGGTCAATTTCCTAAAATAATTAATTTATATTTTAAAAGGTATCCCCAATGGCGAGTGATGAACCTGCTGATAATAACGACATTCTGGAAGATGATAAAAATGCTGAAAACCACGTCGCTACAGTAAAGGAACTATGGCGGTATTTGTGGCCGGCTGGTCGTGCCGAGCTAAAAATACGGGTAATCCTGTCGATGGCATTTCTTGTTATGGCAAAAGTGCTTGGCATTTTTGTGCCGTTTTTATTTGCTGATGCGGTTGATGTGCTGACTGCGGATAATACGGCTACAACAACCATGATCGCCGTTGCAGTACCTGTGGGTTTAATAATTGGTTACGGAACAGCCCGGGTACTGGCGCAGGCATTTGGTGAAATCAGGGACGCGATTTTTGTAAAAGTCGGTCAAAACGCGCTGAGAAATATTGCGCTCAATACATTTCGCCATTTACATCTTTTGTCGCTTAGGTTTCATCTTGAACGTCGCACCGGTGGATTAAGCCGCGTTATTGAAAGAGCGACACGCGGTATTGATTTTCTACTTCGTTTTATGCTTTTTAATATCATTCCGACCATTTTGGAAATCATCATGATTTCGAGTATATTCTGGATCAAATTCGGTTTTATGTATGCTGCGATTACATTTGTCTGCTTAAGCAGTTATATCTACTTCACAATTGCGGTTACCGAATGGCGCCTTAAATACCGACGCGAGATGAATAAGCAAGACACCAAAGCCAATGGTCGTGCTATCGATAGCCTAATTAACTTCGAAACAGTGAAGTATTTTACCAGCGAACATCACGAAGCTGAACGTTATGATAAATCGCTGAGAAGTTATGCCGATGCGGCAATCAGAAGCCAGCTTTCTCTGACGCTTCTTAACGTGGGGCAGGGATTCATTATTTCCGGCGGTCTTGTGGCCGTTCTTATTATGGGAGCAAACGGGGTTGCGCAGGGTCAATTTACCATTGGTGAATTTGTTCTGATCAATTCGCTGCTTATTCAAATATATATGCCGCTGAATTTTCTTGGTTTTGTTTACCGGGAAATTAAGCAGGCGTTGGTGGATATGGAAAAAATGTTCATGTTGATTGCCAAAAATCCCGAAATTCAGGACGGCGATGACGCAGTAGATGTTGCCATTGATCAAGGTGAAATTGAATTTAAGAATGTTTGTTTTCATTATTCCAAGGACCGACCAATCTTAAAAGATGTCTCCTTTAAGGTTAAGGGCGGCACGACAACCGCTGTCGTCGGCTCAAGTGGGGCAGGTAAATCAACAATATCGCGTATTTTATTTCGGTTTTATGATATTGCCAGCGGTAGCGTAACCGTAGACGGGCAAGACATCCGAGATGTGAAGCAGCTTTCCTTAAGACAGGAAATTGGCGTTGTCCCTCAGGATACTGTCCTTTTTAATGATACCATCAAATATAATATTGCTTACGGAAATCATGAAGCCAGCGATGAAGAGGTGTTTGAAGCTGCAAAGCTTGCAAAAATACATGATTTTATCATGCGACTTCCGGACGGCTACGAAACAGAGGTTGGTGAACGAGGGCTTAAACTTTCTGGCGGTGAAAAACAGCGGGTGGCAATTGCCCGAACGATACTCAAAAATCCATCTATTTTGCTGCTTGATGAGGCGACATCAGCGCTTGATAGTCAGACGGAACGAGAAATACAGGCGTCGCTTGAAAAGATATCCGAACAGCGTACAGCCATTGTTATTGCTCACCGTTTATCAACGATTATCAATGTAAATGAGATACTTGTTCTTGATGACGGCAAGGTCATTGAGCGGGGAAATCATACCGCCCTTCTTGATCAGGATGGCGTATATTCTCAGATGTGGCAAAAACAACAACAGCTTGATGAAGTGCAGCAGAAACTGATCGAACTCGAAAAAAATGACGAGAATGCTTGCATAACGGAAACTTAAGGATTATCGATTACCGTAATAACAGCTAATTTTATACTGAGGATAATTTACCATGGAAACCATTCTTTCCGTTTTCGTTCCAATTCATAGAGAAGGGCACAAATTTATCGGCGTATTCGCCGTTGTCACTTTTCTGTTCTTTTTGATGGAACTCGATTTCCTTGTGATGATGGGTGTAATCCTGACATTGTGGTGTGCGTATTTCTTTCGTGATCCTGATCGGGTTACACCGCAGAAAGAAGGACTCATAATTGCACCAGCCGATGGTGTTGTGCAATCCGTCAAGACATCTGTACCGCCGGTCGAACTTGATATGGGCGAAGAGGAATGTACACGCGTCAGTATATTTATGAACGTGTTTGATGTTCATGTGAACCGGGTCCCTGTTGACGGGAAAATTGTTCGTCAGGCTTATACTCCGGGCAAGTATCTAAATGCTTCACTTGAAAAAGCCTGCGAAGATAACGAGAGGCACGCATTACTCATGGAAACGACATCCGGTAATAATGTCGCTTTTGTTCAAATTGCCGGACTTGTGGCAAGGCGTATTTTATGCTGGGCAGAAGACGGAAAAGATATGAAAGCGGGTGAACGTTTCGGCCTTATCCGCTTTGGAAGCCGTGTTGATGTGTACCTCCCCAAAGGTGTTAATTCCTTGGTTGCGGTTGGTCAGAGTGCCATTGCTGGTGAAACGGTTATCGCCAGCGAAAAAGGTCGAGAAAAGCAACGTGACGGTGAGATTAGATAATTCATGAGCCAGAAAAAAACGCGTTTTCATATACCTGTTCGCAGTCTTGCTCCCAACGCCATTACGGTTCTGGCGCTTTGTGCTGGTATGTTCGGGGTTCGATTTGGGCTTCGCGGGGAATGGGAATCTGCTGTGACCGCGATTTTGGTCGCCGGCGTTTTCGATGGCCTGGATGGTAGTGTAGCGAGGCTCCTTAAGGGCACCAGTCGTTTTGGTGCGGAGCTTGACAGTTTATCCGATGTCATAAGTTTCGGTGTTGCTCCGGCGTTGATTATGTACATGTGGGTGCTGAGTGATGTCAGGGGTATTGGCTGGTTGATGTCGTTGATTTTCGTGATTTGCATGGCGCTGAGGCTCGCGCGCTTTAACACGGTCATGAAGGATGATGAATTGGGTGCCGAAGTCAAGGCAGGGTATTATACAGGTATTCCTGCACCAGCATCGGCGGCACTTGCGCTACTTCCGATGATTCTATCATTCGAGTATGGCTTTGAATTTCTTAAGGACCCAAAAATCTGTTCAGCATATATGGCTGTCATTTGCATAATGACTGTGAGCCGCATACCAACATTTTCATTAAAAAGTCTAAAAATCCATAAGGAGCACGTGATTTTTGTTCTTCTTGGTATAGCGGTGCTTGCGTCGCTTCTTATTACTGATCTTTGGATGACAATGTCATTTGTCGGGATGCTTTATATTATTTCCATCCCGACAATCGCAATAATTGCTTACCGTAAAAAAGAATAACCTATTCTGCCGGTTGTGTTTCCGTTCCGCGGGAAAGTGGCTTCAGGTTTGACTCGCGGTATTTCTTTGAAAACTTCACCCGTAGTGCAAGCATACAAGGCGTGAGCAACAATGTCAGTACAGTTGCAAAAAGAAGTCCGAAGGACAGAGCGATTGCAAGGTCAACCCAAAAAGCACCAAACGGTGCACCCACTTCAACCTTACGTCCAGCAAAGTCAATATTGACCATAAAGACCATCGGCAGCAATCCGACAATTGTTGTCAGAGTCGTGAGCATAACTGGGCGAAGGCGCTGGGCAACTGTTTGCACAATCGCTTTATAGGCATCCATGCCATCTTCTTTTAAGCGTGCGTAGGTATCGATAAGCACGATGTTGTTGTTCACTACGATTCCTGCCAGGGATATAATACCAACCCCAGTCATGATAATCTGGAACGTGCGGCCCGTAATCATAATACCAAGGAGTACTCCTGCTGTTGAGAGCAGAACGGCCAGAAGAATAAGGCCAGAATGGTAAAAACTATTAAACTGGGTCACAAGGATCAACGCCATTAGGAAGAGGGCCATCGCGAAGGCTTTGGACAGGAAATCTGTTGAATTCTGCTGTTCCTCATCTGTGCCGGCAAATTTCACTTCCACTCGGCTATCAAACCCTTGCTCTGCTATCCAGTTGCCTAGCGCCACGGAGATATTGTTGCGCTGAGTGCTGTCGACAACATTGGCTCTGATCTTATATGCGGTCTTTGTATCAATGCGCTCAATGGTGCTAATTTTTTGTCCGGCAACACGTTTTACGAAGTTTCCGATCGGTACTTGTCCATCCCGTGTTTGAATACGAACTTCATCCAGTTGGGAAATATTGCGGTATTCTTCAGGGAAGCGAATACGGATGTCAACTTCATCATCGGCATCATCAGGGCGGTATTCGCCAACTTTAATGCCGTTAGTCACAAGCTGGATGACGCTACCAACATTGGATATGTCGGTGCCGAAAATACCAGCGAGAGCGCGGTCAACTTCCAGTTCCCATTGAATTCCGGGCATTGGCAGAGTGTTTTCAAGATCAGTTAGTCCATCAACATTATCTTCCATATGCGTATAAATGGCATTTACCACGGGGAGAAGTGCATCTAGACTATCCGACTTTAACTCAAGCTGAAGATCTTTACCTTGAACCGGGCCTTGGGCTGGCATTACATATTCGACAATAACGCCCGGAAGAGAGTCAGTTTGCTCACGTAAACCGGCAATGATATCATTTACCTTTGGCCGCGTATCCCAATCGGTGAAGTTAAGGAACAAGGTGCCAACAACATCTTCTGCTTTATCAGATGAGTTATCAACGACGGCTGAGGTGGTCGACTGAAAGTTTTTGATGTGCGGATTGGTTTTGATAATGCTTGACACCTGACGTACTAAAACATCCCGTTCATCAAGCGAGAGATTACCGCGCGCATGGACATGAATCTGAATGCTTTCAGGGTCCATTTCCGGGAAGAACACCACTGGTGTTCCAGACATAACGAAGGCTATAATAATAACAATTATGCCAGTGACGATCGAACTGGAAAACCAAACCGGACGACGTATGATACGGTCGACAAGGCGCACATAAGCGCCAGTTGGGCCTTTTAGATCACTGATTTCAAAGTTACCTGCTGCCATGTGGGATACATTTTCCCCACCGTCTTCGGCTTTTTTTCCTATAATACTGCCCAACGTCGGCATAAAGATTAGTGCCATCAGAAATGATGAGGACAGCGTAAAGATCAAGGTCAGGGGCAGGTATCTCATAAATTCACCCGGCATCCCAGGCCAGAAGAGGAGAGGGAGGAACGCTGCGAGTGTGGTCGCTGTTGAAGCAAGGATGGGCCAAGCCATTCGTTGGGCCGCTAGTCTATAAGCATCTTTTTTGTGTAAGCCTTCCTGCATTTTTCGGTCAGCATATTCAGTAACCACAATAGCACCGTCGACAAGCAGACCGACAGAAAGGATAAGTCCGAACATCACAACCTGGTTAATACTCATGCCAACCATATTCATCATAAAAATAGCAAGCAGGAACGAGCCGGGAATAGATACGGCTACTAGAAGTGCCGTTCTTTCGCCGAGCGCGATAATCATGGCGATAGATACCAGAAGGATGGCAGAAATAATACTATTCTGCAAACTAGAAACACTATCTTGAACCTGTTTAGATTTCTCGCCAACAAAATCATATTGAACACCTTCTGGCCAATATTCGGCAGATTGTCTGACAATTTCGCGAATGATCGCGTCTGTTAAAATTACATTTTCACCAGTACGTTTACTCACCCCAATCGATACGGCCGGTTGATCATTAAAACGAGCGTAGCTGGTTGGGTCTTTGTATGAACGTCGAATGGTGGCAACATCACCGACGGTGACGAGGCTGTTTCCGGATGCTTTAAGTGGAACGTCGTAAACATCTTGCGCGGTTTCAAAAATGCCAGGGATTTTTACAGAGAAGCGGCCATTTCCATTATCAAGCGAACCTGCGGCGATAAGACGATTATTACTATTAAGAACTGTAGCGAGTTCTGAGTAAGACAGATCGTACATTTCTAGCTTTAGAGGATCAATAATGATTTCAAGCAAATCTTCTCTAGCACCTGATACTTGTGCTTTTAGAATGGCTGGAACGCTTTCGAGGTCATCTCTAAGTCGTCTGGCGATAGTGTACATCACCCGGTCCGGTGCGGAACCGTATAGCACCACATTGAGAATTGGGAATTCGCTTATATTGATTTCTTGGACCGTCGGTTCTTTGGTTTCTGCCGGAAGTTCTGAACGTGCTTTATCAACCTGTTCACGCACATCAACTAGGGCTAGATCAGTATCAATACCAGCATTAAATTCAACAATAACGCTGGCTCCACCTTCGCGGCCTATGCCGCGGAGCATTTTGATACCTTCAATGGTGCGAAGGGTTGTCTCCAGTGGTTTTACGAGCAGTCGAGCTGAATCTTCCGGTGAAATGCCATCATGTACAAGACTTACATAGATGGTCGGAATTGTAATGTCCGGCTCGGCTTCTTTTGGCGTGGTAATATACGCAACCGTTCCGCCAACAAAAATAAGTACGAGACAAAGCAAAACGACGCGGTAATGTTCGATAGCAGCATTAATAATAGCATTCATGGTTTGATCCTATTTCTGTAGCGTCGTTTAGTTTAATTCTAAAACCGGTTGTACAATCTCACCAGAGGCGACAAATTCATGGCCTTTGGTAATTATCCTGTAGCTGGCTGGAATACCCGTTATCCAAATACCATTTTCATGGTTGCCAAGTATTTCGGTTTCTATGAATTTTACCTGGTCGTCAGCATCTACAACACGGACGCCCACCAGGCCATCGTCGTTTAAGACGAGGGTTGCAGCAGATATTTTTTGCGCTTGGGTTTCATCACCCTTAAGGAACAATTCGGCAGTAATCCCGTCGCGAATGTCATGATTAGGGTTTGGGAGTTCAAGTTCGATACGAAATGTTCTTGTGTTGGTATCGGCGATGGATGAAATGTAACTGATAGTGCCTTCAACACGGCGTCCACCTTGAAGCACAGCATGAGCCTTAGTACCAATTTTCGCTTGGGATATCAGGTTTTCCGAAATGTCGGCAACGATAAGAAAAGGATCTTCTTCCATAATAACGGCGCAGACTTCAGCCACTTTCATATAATCACCCACCTCGACCAGACGGTCATTAACGACGCCATCAAAGGGTGCTTTAATCTCTGTATTATCCAGATCGATTTTCATTCGTATTGAGCGTGCGACTGCTGCGTCCAATGCCGCTTTAGCAGCGGAATGATTTGTTTCTGAGCGGTGACCCTGAGCGAAGAGTTTTTTTGAGGCCTCATATTCAAGCGCGCGTTGTGTCTCAAGCGCAATCGATTCAGTATAGTTTGCTTGACGATCTTCCACGTCGATGCGGCAAATAACGTCTCCTGCAAATACACGAGTACCTTTTTCAACAGGAAGTTCAGAAATGCGTCCCTGTACCTGGCTTTTCAGACTTACGGTACGTTTTGAGGCGGTATAGCCGCGCAGGACAATATCTTTCACATAGGGTTCGGAGGTCGCGTGTATCACACTCACTGACATGAGTGGTTGTTGATGATTTGCGCCGGCAATCAGTGCTTCGGCCTCATTGTCATCGCTTGGAAAAAAAACACCTGAAGCGAGGACAAGTACGATGCCCACGAGGATAAATAATGCTGTTCTGTATGATTTGTTCATAACGTTACAATTCTTTTTTTGTTCTCTGTTTTTTTATTCTTTATACGGTATTTAAACTGGTTTGGATTTATTGATTTGTTTTCTAAAGCCAATGCCCATCCACCATAATTCACACAAAGAATAATCCTGATAATGTGCCACGATACATACTCAAAAATGTAATAGCTGTAAACTTAAAAATGTAATAGGTGTAAACATTGGATTAGTTTTAAAAGATAATCAATTCTAATACATTGTTTTTAAATGGATTAACAATAAACTTTTTGTGATGATTGGCATTTATAAACGAGAGAAACTCGGCATTCAAGGTTAGTTTGCGCCGACTCAATCGAATAAATTATCTATGGCACTTTGATCATTTGCATCTGTCTCAATGTTTTCGTCATCGAAATAGTCATCTATCACACCTTGTTGAGTGGTGATTTCTTTGCTGTTTATAATGGCGGAGCATCTCTCAATCAACTTTTCCATTTTGGGTGAATAGTCGCCAACGAGTGAGTTTAACTCATTCGTCCGTTGGTTTTTAATAGAGGTTTCCACTTCGATGATTGTTGATTGCAGCAACTCGTTCATTTCGTAGACGCAATTTTCGAAAGGTGCTTTGAATTTTTCCGGTGTGTGGTTATAAGCCTCTATCGCCAATTCCTTGTCCTGAAAAACGCTAAACCTGAAATGATCCTGATAAGACATGGGTTCCCATTCAAGAATATCTTCAAGACAGTCCGGCATATCGGCTATCATGTCAAGAAGCATGTGAATCTCATTAAAATGATTGAGATAGTCCGTTGCTAGTAATGATTGGGGATTAATATTTTTACCCTCAACCAGCATTTGATACTTTTTATAGTTTGTATCTTGAGTATCCATTAATGTGATTTTCTTAAGTTATGCGTCATCAATATATTAACACATTATCTCAAGATAACCTTGCAGAATTATTAACGATTGTTTCATATATAAAATAAGAAAGCCCATGCATTAACAACACGGGCTTTCTATTGATTTGGGTTACTTTCTTCTTATGAAGAATAATACATTTCAAATTCGATTGGGTGCGGGGTCATATCCAATTTTTGAATGTCTTCGCGCTTAAGTTCGATATAGGCGTCGATCTGATCATCACTGAACACATCGCCTTTTTTGAGGAACTCACGGTCAGCATCAAGTGCATCAAGTGCTTCTGCGAGAGATGCGGCAACGCGTGGGACCTGCGTAAGCTCTTCTGGTGGAAGGGCATAAAGGTCTTTATCCATAGCATCGCCAGGATGAATTTTATTCTCAATGCCGTCAAGGCCAGCCATCATAAGAGCTGAAAAGGCAAGATACGGGTTTGCGGTTGGATCAGGGAAGCGAACTTCAACACGCTTGCCATTTGGACTTGCAGAATATGGGATACGGCAAGAGGCTGAACGGTTGCGGGCAGAATAAGCAAGAAGCACAGGCGCTTCAAACCCTGGCACCAGTCGCTTGTAGCTATTTGTGGACGGGTTCGTGAAGGCGTTGATCGCTTTGGCATGCTTGATGATGCCGCCAATGTAGTAAAGGCATGTTTCTGAAAGATCAGCATAGCTGTTACCAGCGAACAATGGTTTTCCATCTTTCCAAATTGACATATGCACATGCATTCCTGAACCATTATCCGCTGCGATTGGCTTTGGCATAAACGTTGCTGTTTTGCCGTAAGCGCGGGCCACTTGGTGTGTGATATATTTATAAAGCTGCACACGTTCCGCTGTTTCGACCAGAGTTCCGTACGTAAGGCCGAGTTCGTGCTGAGAAGGGGCGACTTCCTGATGGTGCTTATCCATTGGCAGGCCACATTCTTTCATGAGACTTACCATTTCACTGCGAATATCCTGGCTTCTGTCATATGGTTCCATGGCAAAATAGTTGCCGGTGACACCGGCGCGGTGAGCTTTATTGCCGCCTTCCACATGGTGGCCAGATTTCATTGGTGTTTGTTCGTCGTCAAGTGAATAGCCGGCGCTTGCGTAGTCAACATTATATTTAACATCATCAAACATGAAAAATTCTGGCTCAGGACCAAAATACGCGGTATCACCAACGCCAGTAAACTTGAGGTAGTTTTCAGCGCGCTGTGCGGTGGAACGTGGGTCGCGGCCGTAACCTTCGCCAGTTGCTGGCTCAACGATTGAACAAAAAACAGCAAGAGTAGGTTGGTCATAAAACGGATCTAGGATCGCCGTTGACGGGTCGAGTTGGAGGATCATGTCACTATCGTTGATGGATTTCCAACCGGGTACAGAGGAGCCATCAAACATGACGCCTTCTTCAAACATGTCTTCATCGACAACGTCGGCGCACATGCTGAGGTGGAACATTTTACCTTTTGGATCTGTGAAACGAAGATCCACATATTCAATCTCTTCTTCTTTGATGAGATCGAGAACTTTTTTTACGTCTGACATTTTATTTCCTAGTTACTAATAAAGTTGATGATATTGGGTTTGTTTATTAAATCGCTTCTTCGCCGGTTTCACCGGTTCGGATGCGGATGGCTTCTTCGATATTACTAATGAAAATTTTACCGTCGCCGATGCGACCGGTTCTTGCTGCTTGCTGAATTGCTTCGACGGCGCGTTCAACAAGTTTATCTTCGAGAATAATTTCAATTTTGACCTTGGGTAGAAAGTCGACCACATATTCGGCGCCGCGGTATAGCTCCGTATGGCCTTTTTGACGGCCAAAACCTTTGGCTTCTATAACGGTGATGCCGGAAAGTCCCACTTCATGTAGCGCTTCTTTAACTTCATCAAGTTTGAACGGTTTAATTATCGCTTCAATTTTTTTCATAATGTTATCTGCTCTAATATTCTAGTGGCTTAATTATACGCCCCATATAAGCATGTACCGTGCCAACTTTTGCAAATGGCCAGGTGCGGCGGATTTTTGAGATGCTTAAAATTCCACCATAAATCAGTTGATGAAATTGAATCCACGACATGCCTAAAAATTAGGCAAAGGTTAAAAAAATGCTCATTTATCCAAAAAGCTGAGAAGAAATTGGTTTTTTAGATTATCCCACTTGACGCTAGGGCTATGAAACCTTAAAAGGGCTTCACTTTACACCTCTTTATATTTTTGTGGCGGGTGTAGCTCAGTTGGTTAGAGCGCCAGATTGTGATTCTGGAAGTCGCGGGTTCAATCCCCGTCACTCGCCCCATTTTATTTAATAAAAACAGTATGTTAATATTATTACCAATATAAAATGTTGTCATTGGGTCGCATATAGGTCGCGCAAGATTTCTGAATTTTTCTCAAACACTATTTTTATTAGTTGTTTCTTTTTCTTTATAACGCTCCCAGTCTTTCACTTGTGTTTCGGCAACATTCAAAAGAAAGTCTCTGATCTCAACTT
>CAXBLS010000006.1:0-50140 GCA_963976585.1 uncultured Kordiimonadaceae bacterium | reverse complement strand
CAGAACATTTTGATCACGACGAGTAGGCCACTTTTACCAACATTATAACTACCACTTAAATAAGGACGACCAAGTGATGTGCCGCTCAAGCCTTCGGCTAACACCTCAATATCACCATTAAGATCCGTGCGCGCTACTTTACGAACGGCATGATCATCATACTGGAAGTAAAGACTGTTGTTGCTCGCAGCCCATTTGATGCTAGTGGCGGGACGATCAAGGTCGGGGGTGAGTATTTTTTCATTGCTGCCATCTGCGTCCATCACCGCGAGATATGTATTTTTAAACATGACTCTAGCGTTAGATTGCTTGGTAAATGCAATTTTGCTGCCATCGGGCGAATAATTCGGGTTTCTCTCTGATCCTGGGTCGCTGGTGATCTGGCTGATTGAGCCGTCATTTAACGAGATCGAGAAAATGTCTGCTTCAGAGCTTTCCATTTCCCAACCATCGTGCATATTTGATGAAAAAAGAATGGAGGTGCTATCGGCCGACCAGGATAATGGTCCGCCATGATCAAAATGTCCTGTGGTCAGTTGCCGTGGTGTTCCGCCATCCGACGGCAAAACGAATATCTGAGTATATCCCGGAGTCATGATGCCGCGACCATCGCGCTGATAACGAGCCGCATCAATGATATGCATAGGCTCGGCCCATTCAGCGTCCTTGGGCTTTGGAGGTGTTTTGGCCAAGGTGGGATTTTTTTCCGCTACCCGCGCGGTAAACGCCAACCATTTTCCATCCGGGGACCAGGTAATACCGCTGGGATTGACGGTCAAATTGCTAAGCAGGGCAGTTTGACCGCTGTCATGCCAGCGAAGATATATTTGGTTACTGCCTTCAGCCGCGGACGTATAGGCGATCTTTGATCCATCCGGTGACCAGCGTGGGGATGAGTAATTGTCTCTGCCGGAAAGTAAAGGGCGATTTTCAGAACCATCTGCCCTTACGCTCCAGATGTTCGATCTTGTGCTGTCGGTCATAATATCGTTTGAGCGACGGACATAGATAATTTCGCTGCCGTCGTGGGACGGCTGCGGATCAGTAGCATATTCGAGGTTAAATACATCCAGTGCCGTGAATTTTCTGTCATTTTCCTGTGCGGTGGCCGAGAAGGTTGCCAAAATAGCGAGTACCGCGACCTTGATTGCTGGTTTCATAAGATTATCCCTTTGTTTAGGAAAAACTATATACTCAAGATGCGGTTGTGATCAATCGGTTATCCCTAATTTCCGTCAATCTGGTCAAGAAAGCTGTGCCATTTGAGAACGGCGGGCATAAACCATGGAGTTCCAGAATAAAAGGGTTTGCTTTTAAAAGGCAGATCATCAAAAGCAGTGTGGTGATCATCTTTTCCCAATATTTTGCGGGAAAGTTGCCGCGCCAGATAAATTGACCGCGTTACGCCGGACCCGCAGTACCCTATGGCGTAATATAAGCCATCCTGCGAGCCAAGGTGCGGTGTGTGATCAAAAGTATACGCGACTTTCCCGCACCAGGAATAGTCGATTTTCACCGCGTCCAGTTCCGGAAATATTTTACAGAGATGTTTTTTAAGGACCTTACCATTTTGTAGTGAGCGGTCATGAGCATCAGGACCACGCGCACCAAATAAAACTCTTTTATGGTCCGGACTGGCACGGTAATATTGAACCAGCCGGTGATTGCCGCCATGCATACGTTTTTTTGGAAATAGTCTATCTATGGTCTCTTTTTGTAGTTCCTCGGTCGCGATCATCGCTGACGTGATGGGAAGAAGCCGTTTATAAAAATAAGGAAGTTTTCCGTTTGAGAATTTTTTTGTATAACCATTACTGGCGATAACGACGTTTCCGACATCCAGCGAACCTTTATCGGTCTCAACGTGAAAGCCAGCCGGTGTTTTTGAAATGTCGCCGACTTGAGTTTTTTGATGAATGGTGCCGCCTAAATCCATCACTTTTTGAGCAAGAGATAAAACCAGCTTGTGCGGATGCAATCCGCCGTCCTGATGATAAATAACGCCGCCCTGATATATGTCAGATCCAATTTCGCCGCGAATATTTTCTCTTTCTACCACGTCAAATTTAAATCCGTTAAGAGCGGTGAGCTTTTCGCTGTCGCGCAGTACGCTGTCCAAAGCTTTTTGATTGGTAACGCCGCGTAATCTGCCTGTCATTTTAAGATCACAGTCAATTTTCTCGGCTTCGATAAACTCCTGGAAATAACTGATCGCGGTCATGCCTTCCTGGAGTATGTCAATGGCTTTGTCTTTGCCGTATATCCCTGTCAGGCCGTCAAGACCAAGTTTATGAAGGCTGGGACCAACCATGCCGCCATTTTTCCCGCTCGCCCCCTCTCCAAGTGTCATGGCGTCAAAAAGTGCGACTGATTTACCGCCGCGAAGCAAATGAAGTGCGGTTGCAAGTCCTGTGAAACCAGCGCCTACGATAGCGACATCGACCGTCTTGGGGATATCAGTCTCGGCGATCGTCGGCGTTTCAGCGTTGGTATGCCAATAAGGAAGATCTTTAAACTGTACCATTTTAATCACCTTGAGAATTAGATTGCATAGTTTGTAACGATCTATTTATACTTTGTCAGTAAGATTAGTTATACGTTCAACTTGGAAACAAATAAAAAAATACGGATGAGCCACGATGGCAAAAACTGAAATCCAGGACCTTAGCGTTCTCATTGTCGATAGTAATGTATTTATCGCTAAGACTTTATCGACAATCTTGGAAGCATTCGGAGTAAGGAAAATTATTCTTTGTAAGACGTTAGGGGAAGCGGAGAAAAAATTTTACAATTCGGCGTTAGATTGTGTGTTTGTTGATTTCATAATGGAAGATAGAACCGGCATTGAATTTATTAAAAAGATCAGGACGAACCCCAGCAGCAAAAATAATTCTGATTTGCCGATCATACTAGATACGGGTGTAACAGATGTGAATACCATAGTCATGGCGCGGGATGCTGGGGTGACGGAAGTTATCAGTAAACCATTTTCACCGGAACAGGTTCTTCAGAAACTTGATAACGCGGTTAATAATAGACGCGATTTCATTGATGTCGACGAGTTTGTAGGGCCAAATCGCCGCCGCCGCAGAGAAAATCACACTGAATGGGAAGGCGAAAATGATCGCCGTCTATCAGCAACAAACAATCAAACAGAATAGCTTGGTTTTACAAATGGATGAAGAATTAGAAAAACAACGAGATGCCATGCTCGCTCGGGCGAATAATGCTGTCGACAAAGTTGCTGATGAATTTGTCAGCGGTTTGAGCGGGCGGGTTGGCGCGCTTGGCAAAGCTATTCAGAACAATGAGAGGGAAACTGCGGCGGGGATAGCTTATAACTTGGAAACTGAGGCGTCTACATTTGGCTGGCCACGGGTGACACGTATTTGCAAGTGGTTGCGGAAAATATTATCCGGTGAATATGATCAAAAGCCAGAACCAGAAGACGTCTTGCAGGTGTTGACCACACTAAAGCTAATGGTTGCTGACGCGAACAATCCTGACGAGCAGAGAGATGCCGAACTGTTCAAGAAGATATATCCAGCCCTTAATAAAACAATTTCGGATATCTGATTGCTCTTATCTCAAGAAATTGACTTTATATACCAGTCGAGGAAATGCTGTTCCATGGCTTCCATATCCGATAATTTTCCCGGTTTATAAAAATGGGAGTCAACGCCCTTTTTATTGTCGATGATGATCTTCTCATCATCAAGTATGGTCTCGTGCCACAGCCACGTTAGCGTTTCAACGTCATAATCTTTCCCTTCAACGGCATCGCCGCGCACGAACCAGAATAGATCACAAATGCATTCATCCAGGGATGTTGGCAGAAAGCGGTAGCCAAGCATATGATCATCATAGATCAGAAAGAAGGTTACCGGACCGACCATAAACTCAGACGCGGCGCATTCGTATTTTTCAAGCTTGCCAAGCAGTGGGGCGACCGGTTTACCGCCCTTGCTTCCGCTCATCATACCTTTTATGAGTGGATTTCTGTCATATTGGTATCCTTCCTGGCCAGTCTTGGCCAAATCAAAATAATAAGAGGAAGGCTTTGTTCTAATATTGCTTTCTGACGTTTTTAGGAATGTTTCTTTTTGTTGATCAAATTTCGCAGGGTTTAGGGCCATTGCATGTATTTTTGCGAAATCTTTGTGTGAAGGGGCGCAGTGATAACATTCCTGATAGTTTTCGTTGGCCAGCTTCCAATTTGCATTTATCGGATAAGTTTTTTGTATGGCAAGTTTCATATTGTCAAAACCAAACTGGTCAAAAACATCCGCTAAATCATCCTGCATTTGTGAAAGCGAGAGGGGGTGTTCGGCCAAGCTGATAAAAATCAGACCTCCGGCAAGTTCCACATGAGCGCGGTGAAGGCCGTTTTCGCTTTTGTCAAAGTCTTCGTTCATATAGCGCGCGGCAATCAATTTACCATCAAGATCGAAACTCCAGGCATGATAGGGGCAGGTAAAGGCTTTGGCGTTCCCTTTATCCTCCAAGCAAACCCGCGATCCTCTGTGACGACAGACATTTAAAAGAGCCTTTATCGAACCGTCCTTCGAGCGGGTTACAATAATAGACTCGTTAGCAAATTCGAAAAGAAAGAAGTCCCCCACTTCTGGAATCTGCGAAATGTGTCCCGCTAATATCCAATGCTTATGGAATATGTTTTCGATCTCTTTCTTATAAAGGTCTGGATTTTTATAAAAGGCCTGTTCTAATGAATACCCCGGTTTATAGCCTTTTATAAGTTTCGATATTGAATTTTCTGATTTCATAAATCATTCTCCCGGATGAACACATTGTACATTTGTACAGTATATTATAATTATCCGCGAAATATGCAAATATTTTATTTAAAAGCGTTTTTGTGTTTTGGAAAAATCTGACACAAGTACTGCATCATTACGGCTTCAGCGTCACGGCGCCTAAACCCGTGGGCCGAGATCAGTATATTGAGCCATAGACCGTCGGCCATAGCAACAATACCCTCCACTAACTGTGGGATGTTAATATCATCATATCCATCTTCATTGATGAGACGTTCAAGGATACCTGCTAGCGATTGAGAATAATCTGCTACCCGTTCCTGGCATATTTTCTTATAGGTCGGCCTTGATTTTGCTTCGCCCCAGAAGGCAAACCACACGGCGAGCTTTTTAATATCGGCTACCTTTTTGTTATAGTCGGAGCGCAGCAGTTCAGCGAGCTGATCAGCTGGGGCCTCGGATGCGTTCTCAAGAGCGGACCGCCAGTTTTCTTCATATTCAGAGCGAACATATTTGAGTGTCTCATAAAGAAGGTTGTCTTTACTTTTGAAATGAAGATTGACGATGCCCTGACTGAGGCCAGCTGTTTTCGATACGTGGGCCATGGTTGTATCCCCCAAACCCCGTTGGGCGATGCTTTCGATGGCCGCTTCAATAAGTTGACGACGGCGAACGACCTTAGCGGCTCGTCTTTTTGGCTGCAATTTTGGTAGTGCCGTCATGCTTTGCTCCATATTCGAATATGATCAATAGTATAAAAATAATTAATTAAGTCAATATAAAAGGTTAGTGTAAGTTACTGAATAAGCGTTCATTCATATTTTGCTGGACAATTTTATTCAATATTGGCATATTCCATCGGTAATGTAGGTGTGATTCTTGAAATCTTACCGCCAAGGGAAAAGATGCTATGAAAAAATATGATGTTATTGTCATTGGCGCTGGCCATAACGGCCTGACCAATGCGGCATTTCTAGCCAAGGCAGGACTTGATGTTCTGGTGGTTGAAAAAAATGACTATATTGGCGGCGCTACAGTCAGCCGTAATCTTCATGAAGATTGGAAATATTCCAATTGTTCCTACCTCGCCAGTCTGTTTAGGCCAGAAATTTATCGGCACCTTAATCTGGCCAAGCATGGGTTACAGGTTGTCACCTACAATGGTGGATTTACACTGACGGACAGCGGTGATTATCTGGGCAGCTATAGCGACCATGAAGTCATGCGCCGTGAGATTAGACGTCACAGTCCAGTGGATGTGGATGCTTATGACCGCTATTATCATCAGATGGCAAAATGGTGTCGGTTTATTCGTCCAATGTTGCTGCGGACGCCGCCAGATCCGACAAGTTTTAAAATTCGCGACTTAGATGAACTTAAATATCTTGGTAAAAAGTTTTTCGAACTTGGACAGAGAGACCTTTACGATTTTATGAAGTTCTTCACCGTTAGTGTTGGGGACTTTCTTGATGAGTTTTTTGAATCAGATCTGATTAAAGCGCATAAGGCTGGTTCGGCCGTCGTTGGTACAAACCTTGGTCCACGATCACCGGGAACCGCATATGTGCTTCTTCATCACTATATGGGTGATGTGGACGGTGCCGTGGGTGCCTGGGGCTTTCCCCGCGGGGGTATGGGGGCAGTGTCTGGCGCCCTTGCGGGTGCATTCCAAGAGCATGGCGGCGAGATCAGAACAAGCGCTGGTGTTGATCAGATTATGGTCAAGCGTGGCAAAGTCACTGGCGTGCGTCTTGAAAATGGTGAAGAAATACTGGCGGACCGGGTTGTATCAAATCTGGATGCCAAGAAGACATTCCTAGGATTGATGGACCCGAAAGACGCGGGTGAAAAGGTCGTAAAAGCGGCAAAACGTTATAAAAGCCGCGGCTCATCAGGCAAGCTAAATATTGCCCTGAATGGTGTGCCGGAATTTAGCGCACTTCCAAAAGGCAGTGAACTGATTAAGGGTGATTTTCATATTGTTGATAATATGGAAGCATACGAGCGTGGATATGACGAGTGGAAAGATGGCATGTGGTCAACAAATCCTTACGTTGATCTTCTTATTCCAACGTTGACGGATCCAACAATGGCGCCTCCCGGCAAACATTATATGACATGTTTTGTTCAGTATTGCCCAGCTAAGGTAAAAGGTCAGGATTGGAATGATGATCTTCTCAAACAATTTGGTGACAATGTTATTAATAGTATTGCCAAGTATAGCCCGAACTTCAAAGATCTAATTGAACATGTGGAGATAAGGTCCGGTCAAGTGATTGATAATGAGATCGGATTGACAGAAGGGAACATTTTCCAAGGGGAGCTTTCCCTTAACCAGCTCATGTTTAACAGACCGTTCCATGGATGTGCTCAGTACCGCGGGCCAGTCAACGGATTATACTTAAGCGGTTCGACGACCCATCCAGGAGGTGGTGTTATGGGCGCGCCGGGTGCAAACTCTGCCCGTGAAATACTGATGGATATGAATATAAGTACCACCGTACCGGAGGACGAAGGCGATGACTAATAATTCAAATAACTCATATGATGTAATCATCGTTGGTGGCGGCCACAATGGACTTGTCTGCGCAGGTTATCTTGCTAAAGAAGGAAAAAGCGTTGTTGTGCTTGAAGCAAATGCTCAAGTTGGCGGTGCCGCCGTTACGGCTGAGCTTTGCTACGGTAAGAAAGTGTCATCATGTGCCCACTATCTTAATCAATTGAACCCTAAAGTTTCCAAGGATTTAAATCTATCTTCACACGGTCTAAAACTTTCTGCAAGCAATATATCCACCATTGCCCTTGATGTCGCTGGTGATCATATGCACTTGACAAAGACCAGTGTAAAAGGCGGTGGCATCAGTGAGAGCGATGCTGCTAATTACAGAAAATTCATGGCACTCATGCATGAATATGCCAAAACGCTCGGATTTTTGATCGATCTCCCGCCAATGGATATTTTCAATCTTGATTGGGATGACAAGGTCGCGGCAATGAAGCTGGGCTGGAAACTTCGGTTTGGCCTCGGTGCGGAAAAGATGTCAGAACTCCTCCGTATGATCGGAATGAATATTCGCGACGTGCTTGATGATGAATTTGATAGTGACCTTTTGAAAGGCGCACTTTCGTTTGATGCCGTGTTGGGCACGCACACGGGTCCTTATTCACCGGGTAATTTTCTCAACTTCCTTTATAGAATAGCTTCCGGCAATGGCGGCGCTGTCGATATACCTGAGGGTGGAATGGGTGCAGTTTCGGCGGCGATGGCGAGTGCGGCTACTGCGAATGGTGCTCATATTAGAACCGATGTACGGGTAAAGGCGATCAATGTTGATAACTGCGCTGTGACGGGTGTTACTCTTGAAAACGGTGAAGTGCTTAATGCTGAACTTATTGTCTCAAATGCCAATATGAAAACCACTGTGCTTGATATGGTCGGAGCGCGACATTTTGAAGCTGACTTTGTAAAGCGCGTTGGTGATATCCGAATGCGCGGTGCAGCGGCCAAACTTCATATTGCTCTTAAAGACCTTCCTGAATTTGATGGGCTTTCAAATAATGACCTTATAAACCGTCTGGTAATCGCACCTTCGCAGGATGAGGTCGAGCGTGCGTTTAATCATGTGAAATACCGCGAAGTGTCAACCGCACCGATGATGGAAATTTCCATTCCATCGCTGGTTGATAGCAGTCTTGTTGACAGCGGTCACGTTTTATCGGCGACCGTGCAGTATGCGCCCTATGACTTAAAAGGTGGATGGACCAAAGAAGCTAAAGCAGCATTTCTTGAAGTTTGTATAAACCGAATCGCTGAATATGCGCCAAATATTCGCAAGCAAATTGAACACGCGGAGCTCATTACGCCAAAAGATCTGGAAAATCGTTTTGGGTTGATCGGCGGCAACTGGCATCATGGGGAACTAACCCTTGATCAAATGCTGATGTTACGCCCCGTACCGGAAGCGTCACGTTACGCGCTACCACTGGACGGCATGTATATCTGTGGCGCAGGCGCCCACCCGGGTGGCGGCGTTATGGGAGCCGCTGGCAGAAACGCGGCACAGGCAATTATCAAAGGAGACGTGAAATGACATCCCAGCTTAAACCAGATCACTGGCGCAGTGCGGTAAAATATTCTCCATTCTATAATAAAATTAAAGAACATGATTATGTAAATGAATGGCATCGCTGGGCAGAATATACAACTGCGACAGTTCTTGAAGATACCACAATTGAGTATTTTGCCATTCGCAACTCTGCAAGTATTTTTGATATCACACCGATGTCGAAATACCGGATTAAGGGCCCTGACGCGCTTGATTTCATGAACCGTCTGCTTCCCCGTGATATGACAAAAATTCGCGTGGGCCGGGTTGCGTATACCGTTTGGTGCGATGATGAAGGTATGGTTCTTGATGATGGAACGGTGTTCCGCGTTGCCGAGGACGAGTATCTTCTCTGTGCGCAAGAACGCCAACTGGAAATATTGCGCCGTAATGCCGTCGGTTTTGATATTGAATATTCAGAAGTAACTGATGAAGTCGCGGCGATCTCTTTTCAGGGACCATGTACCTGCAAAATTCTAAAAAATATGGGGTTTGAAGGCGTTGAAACTATGAAGATGTTTGATCTTCGTTTCTTCGATTTCCCTGGCGGCGAAATTATGATTTCACGCACCGGTTATACAGGGGACCTTGGTTATGAAATCTGGACCAAGAATGATCAGGCTGAGCCGCTTTGGGACGCGATATATGAAGGTGGCAAAGACTACGCCATTCGCCCGATCGGTGGCAATGCACTTGAAATTGCCCGTGTTGAAGCCGGCCTTATTGCGGCGCATGTGGATTTCTCTCCGGCGAATGAAACCGTACGGCCAGGTCACGCCAAATCTCCTTATGAACTTGGTCTGGGCTGGCTGGTGAAGCTTGATAAAGGCGTTGCCTTTAATGGCCGTCGTGCCCTGATCAAGGAAAAGGAAAATGGATCTCGTTACCGTTTTGTAAAACTGGATGTGGAAGGCAATAAAACCGCCTGTAACGCTTATCTGTTTGATAAAGAAAACGGTAAAACCATTGGTCACGTCAGTAGTACAGCATGGGCGCCGTCAGCGAAGACCAATGTTGCGCTTGGATTTGTGGATATGCCGTTCGGTGAAGTGGGTGATATCGTTTGGGCCGAAATATATTACCAAAAAGAGCTTAAATGGAACAAACGTTGGGCCAAATGTACGGTCGTGAAAGACCCCGCTTGGAACCCGCCACGTAAAACACTGACACCGCCGGCAGACTTTTAAGAGTTGAGGTTTAGTTCCGTAGCATTTTCAACGAATTTATAGACGGTTTCAAGGGCCGCATCTTGCGAAAATGCTTCAGGATCAAGGCAGCACTCGAGCCAAAGGCCATCAAGTAGCGCATATATTCCCACAGCCAGAGACTTTAGGTTGCGTTCTTTTGTGTTCATGTTACTTTGCTTGTAAGCTGCGCGTAGAAGACGTTCAATCGCGTCTATATATTGGCCATATATTTCCTTGTGCGCGTCTCTAAGCTCCTGCTCTTTTAAGGTCAGTGACCAAAAAGCCAGCCAGACACTTAAATATTTACTGTCCACTGTCTGCGGCTCAAAAGTGCTCATGATGTAAATTTTAAGCGCGTTTAGCGGATTGGCTTCCCTTTTGATGATCTCTTCCTTGAAATTGTCGAGAAACTTGTTGGCAAAATATTTGTAACTTTCAGCGATCAACGCTTCTTTACCTATAAAATAGTGCGTGAGCAGTCCCGGTGCGACCCCGGCATATTTTGCAATCTGCCTAACGGTGGTGCCTTTATAGCCATGATTTGCCAAGGAGCAGATAGTGGCATCAATGAACAATTGCTTCTTGTCATCCAAGTTTTGGTCAACTTTAAGAAAATTGATACTAAAATTCATATCTCACTACTGTTCTGATTTTATTTCTATTAGAATGGTGTATAATCAAACAAATTTACTCCCATTGATGAAAGAAGTACAAGGAAATTAAAAATGACGGATTTTACACCTGTTTCAGCATTGATCGGTGGAGGCCTCATCGGCTTATCGGCAGTTCTTGTTATGCTATTTTATGGTCGGATAGCGGGTATTAGTGGTTTACTCGGGCGATTATTACCGCCGTGGGTAGAAACAAGTGGCAACGGGTGGCGTGCGGCGTTCATCGTTGGAATTATCATCTCACCGTTCATCTATAGAGCGGTAACTGGCGAGCAAATCGATCACGTGGTATCAAGCGATAAGCTGGTCATGATTGCGGCGGGGCTCTTCGTTGGGTTTGGTACTGGCCTTGGCAGTGGCTGCACCAGCGGCCATGGTGTTTGTGGCATTTCACGTCTCTCCATTAGGTCGGTCATAGCTACCGCTACGTTCATTGCCTTTGGTATTTTGACGGTCTTTGTCATCCGTCATCTTTTAGGGGGAGCGTCATAATGAATAAGATAATTATTGGTTTTGCCTCAGGTCTGATCTTTGGTTTAGGACTCGTTATTTCGGGTATGAGCAATCCTGCGAAGGTGCTTAATTTTCTTGATTTGTTTGGTCGTTTTGATCCAAGCTTGATTTTCGTAATGGGCGGCGCTATCGCGGTTGCATTTGTTGGTTATAAACTGGTTCTAAAACGTGATCAGCCGATATTGGGTGAACTTTTCCATATTCCAACGCGCAAAGATATTGATAAGAACCTCGTTCTGGGGGCAGCTTTCTTCGGTATTGGTTGGGGAATTGGTGGGTTTTGTCCTGGTCCGGCTCTGTCTGCCATGTTTTTAGGGAGTGAGGGAATATTATATTTCCTGCCAGCAATGTTCGTTGGTCTTATAGCGACGAAGCTTATCAAGGCATAAAAAAAGGAGCCTGCGTGAGGCTCCTTTTTAAGCAATCATAATATTATAGAAATGTGTCAGCCCATGTCCGTTTGGGCTTACTCTACCGCAATTTCGTTGGTAGCGGCGGGACGTTTATCGCGGTTATGAACCATGTCATCCATAAGGCGCATGATCATTTGACTACCGGTTTTTTCAAAAAGAAATGGAAGAAAAGCATGAACCAGACATGCCAAAAGCGCAATCGTCATTTTGCCGCAAAATGATAGTGCAGAAAATAGGTGACCGAAATATGTTTCGCCGACTGAGGCTGGATGTTCTGTAAATGAAATGCGCATATTTTGTTTCCTTGAGTATTAACCTGATTAATTGGAAACTAACATGGCATCGATAGAAGTTTTTTGCTTTATTTGATTAAAATTTGAATAGTTTAGAATATAATTCCGATTATTGTTATATGTAAGACAAAAAACACTAATATTATAAATAATAGTGTAAGAATTAACTGATTAGACGTAATTTAGTGGAAGTTTTGTTGTGCTTTTTAGCTCTTCCATTACAAAGCTGGAGCTCACGTCATAAAGGTCATCGATCTTTGAAATAATATCTTTATAGACCCTGTCATATTCGGCCATGTCGGGTACCAATATTTTTAAGGAATAGTCGGTATCTCCACTGAGGCGCAGAATTTCCACAACCTCGGGAATATGGATGAGTGAGTTTCGAAAATTGTCGAGCCAGTCCTTGGAATGTTGGCTGGTTTTAATGTTGACGATCACACTGAGGCCCAAGTTGACTTTCTGCTTATTGACGATGGCAACTCGTTTTTCTATGAAGCCCTTCTCTTCGAGGATTTGCACACGCCGCCAACACGGAGTTGTTGATAACCCGACCTTTTCAGAAAGTGCCGCTGTTGAGATGGTTGCATCTTCCTGGAGGCACTTTAGTATTTTTTTGTCAAATTCGTCCATAAGGCATATTCCCTGTAATCCTAGAAAATAATTCTAGTGTTTGCTGTAAGAATCGGAATTATATCCTAAAAAGCCGCAGTTTAAAAGATCACACCGGGGTTTAATATATTATTTGGATCCATGGTCCTCTTGAGTGACTTCATGAGTTCAATTTCGACCTGTGAGCGGCTATAGGATAGCCAGGCCTTTTTCTCATTGCCAATGCCGTGTTCCGCTGACACGCTGCCGCCAATCTCCCGCAGCGGTCCGTAAACAATCTCATTTGATTTTTCATGCAGGCTCTCATCGCCCGTTCTCGGGCAAATCATCAGATGAAGATTTCCATCGCCAATATGACCGATCACGTAGCAATCACCTTTTGGCCACGTCGCCAGAATTTTACTCTCTACCTCTTGAATATAGTTTTCCATAAATTTTATCGGCAGGCTGACGTCGTATAGAAACATCGGGTTATTTTTGAGCACGGGTTCAAAATTCTCCCGCACCGTCCACACAGAATTTCGTTCCGTTTCCGATTTGGGGATGACGGCGTCGACAATGATATTTTCTTCAAGTGCGGTCTCTAGGGCCTCCATGAATATCAGCTCATCAGACTGGGCGTGCGAGCCCGTGCATTCGACGATCACATAATAGGGATGATTGCGCGCCAGTGGGGCGCTGTGCCATCCTTCTACTGTCACAGCATCATAGTAAGAACCCCACATCACTTCAAAGGCACTGAGACGGGGACCAGTAGCATTTTTCATATGTTTGAGAAATTTTGTCACCTGTGAGAAACTGTTCAGTGCGACCAGCGCTGTTTCGCAACTTTTTGGGGCCATTTCAAGCTTCACGGTAATTCTGGTTATAATGCCAAGTGTTCCTTCTGAACCAATAAAAAGCTGTTTAAGGTCGTAACCGGCATTGTTTTTGATCATTTTATTCATGGATGAAATGATGGTACCGTCGGCCATCACCGCTTCAAGGCCAAGTATATGATTTCGCATCATGCCGTAGCGAATAACATTGATACCGCCAGCGTTTGTCGCGGCGTTGCCGCCTACGGTACAACTCCCTCTGGCGCCAAGGTCCAAGGGAAAGTAAAATCCTTTCTCTGCGACGGTTTTTTGCACATTTTCAAGGATTGCCCCTGCCTGCACTGTGATGATACCACCTGTTTCGTCGATCTCTTCAATGTCCGTCATCCGTTCAAGTGAAATAACCACATGATCCGCTGTCGTGTCTGCCGCCTTTGCGCACCCAGTGAGGCCGCCGTGGGTGACGACTATCTGCCCTGCTTGGTTACAACGTTTTACGATTTCAGACAGTTGTTCAGTATTTGACGGTCTGATGATCGCTTTTGCCGAAATTGGGGTTGCGTCCCAATAGCTACTGGCGCGGTTGGAAATGACCTCTCCAGTCAGGACTGTGCGTTCGCTGTAGTCAGATAAAAGTTTGTTTACGAAATCGCTCATAAAATTCTCTGTTGTGGTTCTTAGAAAGTCGTGAGTATAATACGAGCCCAAGCAATTTGTCGCTTCAAAAAAGGGCTATACATGAAAAAAATCTTCTCCGGCACTTATTTTGTTCTTTTACTTGCAGCGATCACACTAGCAAGCTGCGCGCAGCAAGAAGACGAAAGGGACCTTCTCGGCGTGATATCGAGCGAAGATTTGCAAGAAGCGCCGTACGGCGAATGGTACACTGAAAACACCCAAGGTTATGACGTTGACGACAGTTCACTCAGCGACCTCAAAACCCTGCTGGACGGGGTGGAGATTAAGATTGTTATGGGAACTTGGTGTCACGATAGCAAGCGAGAAGTTCCACGCTTTTACAAAATTCTCGAGGCGGCAAATGGCAATGTTAGCACAGAAATGATCGCGCTTGACCGGAATAAGCAGGCTCCCGCTGGCGAAATCGATGGCATGTCGATCACCAACACGCCGACATTTATATTTTATAAAGATGGCCAGGAACTTAACAGGATCGTCGAGACACCAGTGGAAGGCCTTGAAACGGATATGATCAATATCTTAAGCGGCCAGCCTTACACACATTCAAAAATGCTGCCTGGACAATAATTAGAAGGTTAATTTAAGTCATCTTCTTGTTTATTTGCGATGAGAGGGTCGATTTTTGCGACCAAGCGGGGCTCACTATATCGCAATCTCCGTCGCCTTGAGTTATCCTTGTCGTCTGTACATTTCCCCGTCCGGGGGTAATAACGTGTATCAAAAATTCGGCCGGAGGAGGGACCGCGCAATGCGTTTTATAAGAATTTTGGCACCAATTATTGTTTTGGTGGTTGGCGCCGGTATTTCATTTGCGATTATCAGTTCAAAACAGCAACCCCAGAGCCAGGAAGTTGAAACCAAACCACGTAATATTAAGGCGGTGGTGGCGCAGAGCGGCGATATTCAACTTAAAATATTTACGCAAGGGTCCGTAAAATCGAAACAGGTTATCGATATTGTGCCGCAAGTGTCCGGCGCGGTTACTTATGTTTCACCAAAATTTGTGGCCGGCGGACAGTTCGAAAAAGATGAAGTGATTTTAAAAATTGATCCACGTGATTATGAAGTTGCCGTTGTCTCTGCCGAAAGCAAGGTTGCTGAAAGTCTGCAGCGGCTGGCGCAAGAAAAAGCAGAAGCCGCTCTTGCGCTTTCCGAATGGCAGGAACTGGGACAAGGTGAAGCAAGCGCCCTGACGTTAAGGAAGCCACAACTCGCCGGGGCGCAAGCACAGCTTAAGGCCAGTGAGGCCAATTTGCTGACCGCGCGGTTAAACCTCGAGCGTTCGGAAATCAAGGCACCGTTTAACGGACTGCTCACCACCAAAAATGCTGACCTTGGGCAGTTTTTAAGTCCAGGTGTCATTATCGGCAAATTTCATTCGACAGATATTAGAGAAGTCCGCTTGCCTCTTTCGCCGATTGATCGGACAAAAATTGACCTTGCGGCACTCAAAAGAGGAAGTGCTGAGATTGATGTCAAATTCACGGTCACCATTGGCGAAACGACCAATAGCTGGATCGGGAATATTGTCCGCTCAGAAGGGATGATCGTTGATAATACCGATGTGATGTGGCTTGTCGCCGAATTAAAGGGCACGCAGCTCAACTCACTGGAGAACGGTGAAATCATCGAGATCGGACAATTCGTAGACGCTGAAATATCCGGCAAAACGTTGAACGACGTTATTATTCTGCCACGCGGAACATTAAATCAAGGCAACAAAGTCATGATCGTTGATGAACAAAATACTTTAAGAACGCGCAAAGTTAGCCTGATGGAAACCAACCGGGAATTTATCGTGGTTGTTGACGGGTTGAGTGCTGGTGATACGGTAAATATAAGTCAGCTGGGTTCCGGAATGGACGGCATGCTTGTCAGTGCGGCCCTTGAACAAGGGGGCGAATAATGGGTGTCGTAAATTGGTTTGTCAAAAACCCGGTGGCGGCTAATTTATTGATGATCATTATTTTAGCAGGCGGGATACTTGGTATGTTCAGGGTTGGCAAAATAGCAAACCCCCCGATCATGGCTCCCATCGTTGAAGTGTCGCTGGTTTACCCCGGCGCTGGACCGGAAGAGGTCGAAGAACGGATCATCGTCCGTATCGAGGAAGCCGTCTATAATGTTGACGGCGTCAAAAGGCTCCAATCAGTTGCCGTTGATAGTTTTGGTCAGGTTCTTGTCTTTGCAGAAGAAGGATATGATCTTGATAAACTGCTCAATGAAGTAAAGGCAAGAGTAGACGCGATCAATACGTTCCCACGCACGCCGGAACGCCCACAAATTAGGCAGCTTAAAGGTGAACAGCCGATACTGCGAATTGCCATAAGCGGTAACTTTGATGAAAAGGGACTAAAGGAAGTGACACGCCGCGTTCGTGATCAGCTTTCCACGGTGGATGGTGTAAACAAAATTGGACTTCAGGGGGTAAGGAATTATGAGATCGCCATCGAAATTTCAGAATTTGGACTTCAGAAATATGGTTTGAGTTTTGATCAGGTCGCTGACGCTGTAAAACGTTCGTCGGTAAATATGCCCGCAGGTCGGGTTGATAATGAAGCAGGGCAAATTCAGATCATGACCCGCGGCCAAAGTTATGTGGAGGAGGATTTTGAGAATATCGTTGTTTTAAAACGCGCGGACGGTACGCGTGTATTTCTTAAGGATGTGGCGACGATCACTGATGGGTTCGAACAAAATAAATACCAGCTTAGCATGGATGGAAACAAAGCTACCAGCCTTAGTATAATAGCTGGTGATAACCCGGATGCGGTTAAGTTAAGCCGTGATATAAATCAATTTCTCGATGATGAGGTGAGGCCATCACTACCTGAAGGAACAAAAGTAATCGTTTATAACGATAATTCGGAAAGCTTTTCAAGTCGTCTTAATATGATGCTGTGGAATTTAATATCTGGGCTGGTGCTAGTCTTTATTGGCCTCAGTTTGTTTCTAACGCCTCGCCTCGCAGGATGGGTTTGTGTTGGCATACTCGTATCCTTTATGGGGACATTTTTTATGCTTCCCTATCTTGATATGTCCTTAAATATGATCAGTCTGTTTTCGTTTATTCTGATCCTCGGGATTGTGGTGGATGATGCGATTATTGTCGGTGAAAACATTCACCGACAAAACCATAAAGGATTTGAAGGCGAAGAAGGGGCCATCAAAGGTGCCTCTATGGTGGCAAAGCCAGTTATTTTTTCTGCGCTAACAACGATGATATTCTTTTCACCGATGCTGTTTGTCGAGGGATTTATAAAACAGGTGGTTATCTTTATCCCGGTTGTGGTTATTTTGACCCTGTCCTTTTCGCTCTTTGAAAGCTTACTTATTCTACCTTCTCATTTAAGACACGGTCAGGACAGCGTCCCCGGCCGGATCAGCAAACTGGCAAGTATGATATTCCAGTTTTTTGGAATCCGGGCTTTATTTTCCTATCTCAGAGTTCGCGCTGATAAGGGGCTTAAATCGTTCGTAGAACATATATATCTGCCTTCGCTCGCAGCTGTTCTTAAAAGAAAAGGCCTCGCCTTTGCGTCTTTCATAAGTGCCTTTATGATTTTCGTGTCGTTGCAGCTTGGCGGCATTGTGGGGACCGCGTTCATGGTCAATATTCCGGGTGACCGGATATTTGTGGTGGTGGATTATCCCATGGGTGCACCTTATGAGGATCTTGTTAATGCCATGACCGAGCTTGAGAGATCAGCTCAGGAGTTAAAAATTGATCTTCAGAGAGAGTTTCCGGGTGAAGAAATTATCCATCACATTGAGGCCAGTACCAACCATGGCCAAGCGCAGGCTTACGTCAATCTATATCTGAAACCATCAGAAAATAGAGAGCTTACCATCGGCGATATCGTCCAGAGATGGCGTTCGTTCGAGCCTTATATTCCGGATGCGAAAAATATAAGCTGGGATGAGGGCGGTGGGTCAACACGTCTATCCGTCCGCCTGTCATCAGCTGATATCGCACAGATAGAAGGCGCCAAGCAGGACATGAGAAATAAATTTTCGTCCTACGCCAGCGTGTTTTATGTGACAGACACCGGCGCGGCAGCGGAATCGGAAGCGGTGCTATCGCTACTGCCCAAGGGCGAAAATTTAAATTTAAGCCTTGCTGATCTGGGCAGGCAGGTAAGACAGGCATTTTACGGCGAAGAAGTGCAGCGAATTCCGCGTGGCGCTGATGATGTAAAGGTGATGGTACGCCTTCCTGAAAATGACCGTCAGTCGTTTGACACACTGGAGCAACTAAGAATTCGTACTCCGGACGGCCTCGAAGTACCGTTTAATTCGGTGGCGACCATTCATTACCGGCCGGCACCGACGCAAATCATTAGAAATGATAGAGAGCGCAATATTGACGTGATCGGTATTATCGGCGAAGAAAATAAGACCGACGTGGCCAATATTGTTAGCGATCTCAGAGACGGTTTCTTTCAGGAAATGGAAGAAAAATACCCCAACGTTGGCTTTACATTCGGTAGTGGTCAACAAGAGCAGGACGACTTTATGCAGTCGCTGGCGGTCAATTTTTTAATAGGACTGGTTGTTGTTTATTGCTTGATGGCGGTTGCTTTTAAATCCTATTCGCAGCCTTTCATTATCATGACAGCAATCCCGTTTGGCTATATGGGCTCAGTTATTGGTCATATTCTTCTAGGCTATGATATCACTATATTCTCAGTGCTTGGCATCGTTGCGGCCGCAGGAGTGGTGGTCAATGACAATCTGGTGCTGATGGACTATATTAACAAGCTCAGGGAGCGCGGTGTTGACCCCTATGACGCCGTAGTTACCGCAGCGGGTGAGCGGTTCAGGGCCATATTTCTGACCTCCTTCACTACTTTCCTTGGGCTCGTTCCTCTTATGATGGAACAAAGCGCCCAGGCCCGTGAAATGGTTCCAACCGTAGTCTCGCTGGCATTTGGGGTGCTCTTTGCGACTACGATTACCTTGTTTCTGGTCCCGGTACTTTACCTCGCCATTGTTGGTTTAAAAAGAAGGTTTAAAAACCTGCCATCCAGCATATTGTTATTTAGAGAAAAACAAATTTGAACCTTGATATTACAACAGTCGAGTGAGGTGGCCAATATCTTGCGTGGTTGCAAGTGATTTGCCAACGTCTGTGAAAATTTGTTGTTGCTCGCTGGAAAAATGATCCTTTGTCAGCTCAATAAATTTCTTTTCCAGATCATCCCATGACATTGGGCGTTGAGAAGAACCAATCGGATAATCTATCCTTTTATTTACAGTTAAATTGCCGGCGTGTATTTCCACGTGAGCCGGAAAACCGCCAGTAAGTTTATGAAAATCGGTCAGCTCCGGATCGGCGACAACCTCTATTTTTTGCATCAAGTCGAGAACAGTTTGATCAAATATTGCTGGTTCTTCAAAATCATGCATTGAAGAGTTATTTTTGCGAACAATGGCTGATGCAACAGCGTAAGGAAGGCTAAAACGCGCCGCCATGTGATTGGTGATACTTCTGGTCGAGAGTGTCTTTGCGCTATCCTCTTTCACGCGGACAATGATTTTATCGAGATCATCCGGCGAAAGTTGATGGCTTGTGCAGAGCTCAATCGAAGCTTCCATCGCACTATGTACACCGTAACAACAAGCATACTTCTTTAAAGAAATGCTGCGTATATTTGGCGTTCCGGAGATCGGTGCTTCTAGGGCCTGTGCGTCCCCGTGACTATGGCTGGCCACTATGCCCATTTCACCGGTTACGACGCGGTCACTGCCTGTCAATCCGCGCTTTGCGAGATCGGCAGCGTTAACGGCAAGCTGCGCGGCCATACCATTGACCCAGTCCTTGTCCATGCCAAAAGTGCCGTTAGCGGGAGACAGCGAAGGCATAAGTCCATTTGGCGAACAAGCGCCAGCAATACCCATAGCGCTTAAGACTTGCTCTTGATTGAGTTTAAGCAATTTTGCGCATGCAACTGCTGCGCCCAACGGGCCGGTAATACTTGTTGTGCGAAATCCGCGGCCATCACTACGGTGCCTGCGACCCACTGCCCGCAGGACAGCTATGGCCACTTCAAGTCCGGCGGCTATAGCCGTTATCAATTCAGCGCCGCTACTATGTTCTCGTTCCGCTACAGCCATTGCTGCTGGAATAATCGTCACCCCAAGGTGGCCGTTGTTTCTGGGATCGACGACAACATCCTGATAGTCGAGTATTTCCGCCCATGTTCCGTTACAGAGTGCTGCAAGGTCAGCAGGTAAGCTGCCGCGACCAGACCAAAGCTTGGGTCCGTTCTTGCGCTTATTGGTTTCTAGAATAAAATCTTCATTGATCAGGCCGGATGCGTGTTTCTCATTGAATGCACCTATTGAGATACTGACCGCATCAAATATCATTTTTGAAATTTGTAATTTGGCGTCGTCACCCACGCCATCGAACGACAAATCACAAACATATTTTGCCAATATCAGCTCAGGATGGGTGTTATCAGTTTTGTCATGACCCATATTTTACACGCTCATCCGCTTTAGAAATGCACGAAGCCGTTCAGATTTGGGTTCGTTAAAGAATGTTTGCGCAGGTGCCTGCTCCAAGATCACACCTTCATCTATAAAAATTGCTCTATCGGCAGTATCTCTGGCGAAATTCAGCTCATGGGTAGCGAGGATCATGGTATGTCCTTTTGCTGCCAGTGCTTTCATGACATCGATTACTTCGCCAACGCGCTCTGGATCAAGTGCAGACGTCGGCTCGTCAAACAGCATCACTTCCGGCTCCATGGCAAGCATTCTGGCAATGGCGACCCTTTGTTGTTGCCCTCCTGATAAAGTTGCCGGATACTCGTCTTTCCAATCGATTAACCCCACTTCGGTAATTCTATCAATGGCAATTTGTTTTGCCTGATCATGGGATATTTTTTTTACTATTTTTAAGGCCTCAATCACGTTGCCTAACACGGTGCGGTGAGGCCAAAGATTAAACTGCTGAAAAACGTACCCAATACGGCTTCTTTGTTTTGCAAGCGTTGCTTGGCTGGCTTTTCTTAAACCACCTTTGGATGTGGGTTCAAATCCTATTTGTTCATCTTTTATCATGACCGTCCCGCGGTCTGGAATGGTGAGCTGGTTTATACACCTGAGCAGCGTTGATTTCCCAGAACCAGAAGCGCCCAAAAGACAAACAACTTCGCCCTGTGCAACTTCCAGATCAATACCTTTCAGAACCTCAAGATTGCCAAATGACTTGTGCAGATCGTTGATTTTAACGGCCGGTATATTCTCGTTATTGGTGGATGCAGATGCTGACATTATACGTCCCCCTGCGGCTTGATCTGAAACGCGGATTGGCTAATTTGCTTAAATTTTTCCCAAAAGGAAACCTTTTCACGTTTGATCCAAGCAAGCTTCCATTCCAAATACATCATGAATAATGATGTTGTGTAGGCCATAATCAAATAAATTATCGCAACAACAGTGAATACTTCTATCGGTCTAAAGAAATTGGCGATGATGATTTGTCCCTGATACATCAATTCAGACATGCCAAGCACCGAGCAAAGTGAGGATAATTTAATGGCGGAGACAAATACATTTCCGATCGCTGGTATCATCCGGTAGGCCGCTTGCGGGACAACCACTCTGCGGGTAATTTGTCCCGGTTTAAAACCAAGCGCAGCAGCGGCTTCAATATGTCCTTTGTTGACGCCTTGAATACCGGCTCGAAATACTTCCGATAAATAGGAGCCCACATTTAGGGCCATTGCGATCACCAGTGATGTAAGCGCATCCAATTGTAGGCCCGTTACAATCGGCAGGCAGTAATATATCCAAACGATTTGAATAAGTCCTGGTGTTCCCCTGAAGACTTCAACATAAATTATCAGCGGAAGAGCAAATATTTTTCGAGCACGAAGTCTTACAATTGCAACGAAAAGGCCGATAATAGTACCAAGTATCATCGTTAAAAGAGAAAGTAGAATAGTTGTTTGTACCCCCTCTAAGAGGAGAGACATATTGTTCCATACAATGTCGAAGCGAAATTCAAAGTCCATGTTTAATGCTCATGAAATTAGTTCCCTTTTTTTAGCGAGGGATGTCACCATTTAAACGTGTGGGGGCGACAACAGCATCATTGACAAGATCAGGATATAATTCAGCTTGCTTGGCCATGAAGTTGGTTTCAATGATTGTATCAACGAATGTATTCATAAAGTGAAGCAAGTTGTGTTGGCATTGCTGCATCACGAAGCCCGCGCCAACCGAGCGGGGCGATTCTGGCAGAACAACGACTTCTGCCCAATCTGGATTGGCACGCGCAACCTGCTGCGTTTCTATTGATCCTGCTCCCATCGCAATTGCACGGCCGCTTGCAACTTCCTGTTCTGGCAGCGCTGGCGGTGCAACTGACTTGATGGTTGCATTTGAGAAAAACTCTTTGTCATTTTCCGTATATGTAATATGGGCCGCACTACCAAGGCGCACTACGATATTATTTCCCGGTCTATCGATATCTGATAACTGCTTGATATTTGCGTCTTTACGCACCAAAAATGTTTGAGAGCCGATAACCACGGGTTTGGTGAACCAAACTGATACCGCCCTGTTCGGGCGTCGCGCCACGTTTGAAATAACCACATCGAATTTTCCCGATTGTAGTCCGGCAATAAACGTGTCCCACTTTGCTTCGACCCATTCGACCTCTACGTTAAGAAGCTCTTTGCCTAACATGTTTCCAGCATTTATAAACGCGCCTTCTAGCTCTCCTCGTTCGTTGCGAAATTGAAATGGCTTTGAGTTGATCCATCCGATGCGAATTTTCCCACGTTTAAGTATTTCTTCGAGCATATCAGGTGCGTTACTGCAATTTGCAGCATTCGCCGGTCCGCTGATAATAAAACAGAAAAAGACACTTAGGATTGTAATTATTTTTGTTGTGAGATGCATCTAACGATATCCTCTTTGATATGACCCGTGAAACAGGCTCTATCATAACCATTAAAATTGCAAGAAATTTATATTCGCTGCGAGGAAATTATGATTTCTTAAGGGAAAGGCGCCCACTTAATTTCATCCTCAATCCAATTAAGTTTACTATAGAGCTTTGGAAATGCGTGTTCTTTGAGGATATTTTGTGAAGTTAAAGCAATTGTTTTTGGCAGATCACCAAATTCGTGTTTTCTAGCTACCAATGAAATTTCTCTTCTGAATTTCCCAGTTTTCATGGGCTCAATACGCAAACGGTCAAGCAGGTGTATTTCCTGAAGGAGACAAAGAGGTGTGGTCATGGACCAGCCCATGCCATTGGCCACGGCTTTTAATTGACCGGTGACCGTGTCAAATCCGGATGAAGATGGAAGGTTTAAACCCATTCTTTTAATCTGGCCTTCAATACGTTGCCCCATAGCGGAACGGGACGTATATCGAATAAAAGGCATTTTTTCCAGTTCATCGAAATTTTCTGTCTGTCCCGTATAGTCGGACGGACAAACCAGTAAGAAAGGTTCAGAAAAAATATCATAATGTTCCATGCCCGCCACATCATCCAAATCACGACTGGCCGTCACCAATATATCCACTTCATGGGATAAAAGTTCTTTATGTTGATTTGGTGAATTGCCGGACCAAATTTGGCAATTTTCAACCTGATCACGCAAATCACGGATAACCAAGTGGCCGATTGTGTTGGCAAAGCTTTCAAGCATGGCAATTGTTACATTGGAAAAAGATTTGCGTTCTTTTTTACGTACTTCATTAAATGTATTTTTTGCGGCAGCCAGTAATGCATTGCCGTGCAAATAAAGGCGGTCACCAGCAGATGTTAACGCCATGGGCCTCATGTTGCGGTCAAATAGCTGGGTATCGGTTAATTTCTCAATCGAAGCGATGGCCTGGCTTACTGCCGACTGGCTAATGCCAAGCCTCATCGCGGCTTGGGTCATACCGCCTAAATCGGCGACGAGCACGAATATTTGAATGGCACGTAGATCAAACCCTGCTGGTAGCACACGGATTTCCTCATTATAATTATAAACCTGTTGGACGTTCGCCGATCAGGTGGGAGCATATCCATATTCTGCAGCGGAATCAATTACCCACGTATAAAAGCTATCAAAGAAACTGCTGTAACTGAAAATAAGATAATCATCATATTGCACCTTAAATAGAATAATACCGATAGAATGGACGCTGCTTTGAAGCACACTCATTTCGGGTAAGGCGTCGTCATTCAAATTAATCGATATCCCCTTATTCAGAAGAGTTGTGCTATTTTTCCCGCTTAAGTGAATGCCGCACCTGGAATGGGAAATATCAACTACGGAGGCTATATCCGCTGAGAGTAGTTTTTGTACCTCACTATACAATGATCGATTATTGGAAAATATCATAAAATGTCCCGGTGATAATGCAGCGCAGTAAGTCTCTTCCGGATTGACAAAATTGCCTACCGTCGGAAGCACATTAACGCCTAAATAAGTCGCAAGTATTGCATCAGCATCTTTTGCACTATCCGGCCACGACTTAATCAGAATCATATTTTGATAGCGAACTTCATTAATTGAGAGTTTATCAGTCATATAATCTCTCCCCCTTTTTATCGTAAAAGTGCGGTTCAACAACAAGTACTCTGTTCCGCTCATTCTTTAAGGGGAATGTGGCGCATAATGTTTTACCGATTTTGGCATTTCCTTGTTTGATCAGCGCGAGCGCGATATATTTTCCAAGAGCGGGGCTATACGTGGTTGAGGTTACATGGCCAACATTTTCAGCGCCGTTCAAAACGTGTGACCCCGCCAGTAAAGGTTTGTGTTCATGGGATATTAGTCCCACCATTGTTTGACGGTCTTGATCAACCAACCCACCGCGTTCTTTAAGCACAGACCCCACATATTGTTTTTTGGACGACGCCATTTTTCCAAGCCCCACATCGGCCATCGTCGTGCGGCCATCAAGTTCGGGTCCGCTGATATGTCCTTTTTCAATACGTAAGGTGCCAAGAGCTTCTGTACCGTAAGGCGTGATATCAAAGGGCTCACCTGCCTTTATGATAGCTTCCCAGATACTGGTTCCAAAATGCGTGGGGGTGTAAACTTCATAGGCGCGTTCACCTGAAAATGAAAGTCTCGCCACCTTCACCGGAATATCACCAATTGATCCGTCGGTGACACCCATGAATGGTAGTCCTTCTTCGGAAAAATCAACATCCGTAATTATTTTCGATAGAGTTTCCTTGCTTTTTGGCCCGGCAACGGCCATGCTAGCCCATTGATCCGAGACCGAACTGACATGGACTTTTAAGTCTGGCCAGACAAGCGTTAAAAGTCGTTCCATTTCCGATAGAACACCCGCGGCATTTGCGGTTGTCGTGGTCATAAGGAACTGTGTTTGCGATAAGCGCCAAGACGTACCGTCATCAAACATATAGCCATCTTCGCGCAGCATAACCCCGTAGCGTGCTTTGCCGATGGCAACTTTTAGGAATGGATTTGCATAAATCCGGTTTAAGAACTCCGCGGCGTCGGGCCCTTGCACATCAATTTTGCCAAGACTGGTGACGTCCACTATGCCAACCGAATTTCTGACGGCGGTGGCTTCGCGGATGTATGCATCCGTCAACGTTTCACCGAGCTTTTTATAAACACGTGGCCGGAGCCAAATGCCAGCTTCGATCATTTCTGCGCCGTGATCTCTATGCCAGTTATGCATGGGCGTGCGTCTTGTGACGTGGTAGTGACTACCGACATCACGTCCTGCAAGCGCACCAAGGGCGACGGGTTTATAGGGAGCGCGAAAACGGGTTGTGCCGGCCTGCGGAATTGATATGCCGCGTAGTTCAGCCATGATAGCAAGCGCGTTCATGTTGGATGTTTTCCCTTGATCCGCAGCCATGCCGAGTGTGGTGTAACGTTTTAAATGTTCAACTGATCTGAAGCCTTCCGTGTGGGCTATGTTTAAATCAGTAACCGATACATCATGTTGAAAATCGACAAACTTCTTAGCGGATTTGTTGGATGATGGAATTTCCGTAAGGGGGAGCGGGATGGCAACCGGACTTTGGCCAACCACTTTAGGAACCATTATATTTGATGCGGGCAATTCAAGCGCCTTAAGGCTTTCATTGGCAGCAATAATACCGTCTTTAATAGATGCGTTTAGATTAAATGATCCGAGAACTGCGCCAGCGGCAACCCATGGTCGATTTGCACGGCCTGGAATAAAGGACTGTATTTCATCACTAAAAATCGCTGGTGTTCCCGTTTGACTGCATAAATTTATGGTCGGGGTATAGCCACCAGACACAAGAAGCGCGTCTGTTTTAATAGTGTTTTGCTGGCCAATTGATTTTGTTTGCGCGTCATACGGTGCAATTTTAATGCTTGATAATGATTTTCCGCCCGTCGCCGATGTGACCACATGCCCAGTTTTATAATCAATGCCGGTGTTTTTAAGTAACTCGCCGCTTATTTTTTCACGGGCATCAATCACGGTAGTAACATTGACGCCAAGGTCCCTTAATCGATGTGCCGTGGTATATCCATCATCGTTATTGGTGAAGAGTGTGACATTTTTTCCAACACTTGCGCCGTAGCGGTTCGCGTATCTTAAGGCCGCATTGGCAAGCATTACACCGGGTGTATCATTGCCGTCAAAAACAAGGGGGCGTTCAATACTGCCAGCTGCGATGATCACGCGCTTTGCAAATATTTTTAAGTGACGCTGTCTTGGCTCACTATTCTCGGGGACCGCTTTGTGATCGGCGACGCGCTCAATAGCACCTAACGTGTTATCATCGAAATACCCGTAAACGGTCGTACGAGACATTAAGGTGATATTGTCATTTTCTGAAAGTTCTTTTAACGTATCTGTTGCCCATGCATCGGGGGCTTTGCCGTCAATATTTCCCTGTTCTTCGTGGAGTGACCCACCGAATTGCGCGTTTTCATCAACCAATAATATTTTCGCACCTGACGATGCCGCTGCCTTTGCCGCCGCCAGCCCGGCCGGACCTGATCCGACTATTAAAATATCTGCGAATAGGTTTGCTTTTTCGTAGCGGTCTGGG
The DNA here is from genome assembly GCA_963976585.1 of uncultured Kordiimonadaceae bacterium. Lineage (GTDB taxonomy): Bacteria > Pseudomonadota > Alphaproteobacteria > Sphingomonadales > Emcibacteraceae > Pseudemcibacter. The sequence continues at coordinate 23,017 of CAXBLS010000006.1, read as the reverse complement.
TCGGGCTCAAAGCTCGCCTTACCCATACCGGCGGCACGGCGGATGAAATGTTCGCAAAAATGCCAAAATTTTTGCCCTGTACCCATGAATGTTTTATAATAAAATCCAGCCACCAGTAACGGTGAAAACAGCTGATTTATTGCCATGACATCAAAGGACAAGCTCGGCCAGGCATTCTGACTGTGGGCATCAAGGCCATCATAAAGCTCAATGGTAGGCGCTGTACAATTGGGCTCCAGTCGTCCGTCACTTCTAAGGCTGACAAGGGCGTTTGGTTCTTCCGGTCCGGCTGAATAAACGCCGCGCGGACGGTGATATTTAAAAGACCGCGCCATCATCATTTCGCCGGAAGAAATCATCGCTGATGAAAGGGTGTCCCCTTCAAATCCGTTATAAGTCTTGCCGTCAAATGTGAACTCAATTGGTTTGTTGGGGTCAATGAAATGGCCCTTATTATTTAAACGGCTACCGCTCATGATTTATCCCCTGCCTGCCACGGCCCTTCAAGAGTAACGTCAGAAATTTCATGGCTAACGGTGTCTCTTACGACTTTCACAAATGATCGGCAGCCAGAAGTGTGTTGCCAATGTTCCATGTGAGTACCGCGCGGGTTTTCGCGCATAAAAACATATTCGTTCCATTTATCCATATCCGTATCATTATGGTCGGGCCGCTGGATGGTTGCGTCACCGATATAGGTATATTCGCTGGCTTCTCTTGGGCCGCAGTGGGGGCATTTAATAATCATGGCAAAACCTTATTGATGCGCCGGATATGGCCCAGCACCCCTTTCATCAAGTTGGCGACCATTATAAAAACGGTCCAAAGTAAAATCGGCGTTCAAGGCGTGGGGTACGTCCTTGGCGATTGTGTGGGCAAAACACCATCCAGCTGCCGGCGTTGCTTTAAAACCGCCGTAGCACCAGCCCGCATTTAAATATATACCCGGCAGTGGGCCAGTACAAATGATCGGGCTACCGTCCATGGACATATCCATGATGCCACCCCAATTTCGCAGTAACCTTAAGCGCGCCAAATTTGGAAACATGGTTACGGCGGCAGCGGCCACATGTTCAAAAATTGGCAAATTACCGCGCTGAGCGTATGAATTATAACCGTCAAGATCACCGCCAAATACAAGTCCGCCTTTATCGGACTGCGAAATATATAAATGCCCTGCACCAAAGGTCACTACAGTATTAAGCAGTGGCTTAAGGGGTTCTGAAACGAATGCTTGCAACACGTGGCTTTCAATAGGCATTTTATCAATGCCCGCGAGTTTCATGACGGTTGATGTATTGCCTGCCACGGAAACGCCTATTTTTTTAGCCGATATGTCGCCGCGTGTTGTTTTAACGCCGGTGACCCTATCACCGTCCTTGATAAATCCTGTAACTTCACAATGTTCGATGATGTCGACACCATACTGGTCCGCACCGCGCGCATATCCCCATGCCACAGCATCATGGCGGGCGGTTCCGCCACGTGGTTGGCATAACCCGCCAACAATGGGAAAACGGGTGTTTTGTCCGGTGTATAGCCCCGGTATTCTGCGGCTAATCTCTTGTGTATCCAGTAGTTCAGCATCAACACCTTCAAGCAGCATGGCATTACCACGCCTGGCGAAAGCATCCATTTGCCCAGGCGTGTGCGCAAGATTAATGACGCCGCGCTGGGAAAACATCATGTTGTAATTCAAATCCTTGGAAAGCCCTTCCCAAAGTTTCATGGAATGCTCATAAAATCTTGTATTGGCGGGCAGCATATAGTTCGAGCGCACGATCGTTGTATTTCGTCCAATATTGCCACTGCCGAGGCCGCCTTTTTCAAGCACGGCGACATTGCGCATACCGTGTTCCTTCGCGAGATAATAAGCGGTGGCAAGCCCATGGCCGCCGCCGCCAACAATGATCACATCATAGTGTGATTTTGGCTCCGGCGCGCGCCAGACCCGTTTCCAATTTTTATGACCACTTAGTGCATTTTTAATCAGTGAAAAAGCCGAATATCTGCTCATGACGGAATTCTTTCAGGGGTGGTGGATGGTATTGTTAATTTCTGACATTCTTTTAAAAGCCAGCGTTCAAAATGATTGATATTTTCATTTTGCCCTAATGATTTTGGATAGGTGAGGAAGTATTTATAACCCGTATCAATATATTTTTCGTAAGGGATTACCAACGTGCCTTTTTGCAAGTGATTTTCCATAAAAGGCTGCCTACCGATGGCAATGCCCATATTTTGGGCGGCGCCATTGAGCGCCATTGATCGGTCATTTGTATAGAGTTGATAATCCCGTTTTGGGCAGGGTTGATCAAACGAATTAAACCATATTTCCCATTCTTTTGTTTCGCAGGTGCAGTGGAGAAACGGGAACTGTTCAAGATCAAATATGTCTTCCTGAGTGGGCAATGATGCGGCCGTTTCCGGACTTGCCACCAGTGTCATGTAATCGTCGAGCAAATGAACTGATTTGACGGTGTTTAGGGGTTTTTGTCCGAAATAAATAGCCACATCAAATTCAAACTTGTCATATTCCGGCGGATTATCGGAACTGATTAAGGAAAGTTCTATTTCGGGATGTGCTTTTTGAAAGTCTGGCAATTTCTCATAAAGCCATGACGATAAAAATGAATGAAACAGATTTACAACAATTTTTGTTTTGTTTTGGTGGATACGAAAATCTTGGGTTGTCTGCTCTAAACCGTCAAGAATATGGTGGATTTGGGTGTAATATTCGCGGCCTCTTTCGCTTAGGCGTACGAGTCCTTTATCACGTATGAACAGCTGAAATCCAAGATAATCTTCCAGTGATCTGATTTGGTGACTAATCGCGGAAGGGGATAGGGAGACGTCCTCCGCGGCTGCTTTAAAACTATCATGTTTTGCCGCAGCTTCGAATGCTTTTAAAGCGGTAAAGGGTGGTAGGTTTCGTCTCATGTCCTCCCTCACAAAAGCTTTGTTAGGACACGTGTTGATGACATATCATCAAGGTTCATTACAACATCAAATATATGGTCGCATTCTGCTTTCGTTTTTAAAGTTAATGCCAACTCATAGAACTTATCTTTAACCTCAGCGTCAGAAAGCGGGTTTTCAGGATTACCGCGAGCGATGCTTGGTGGTGAAGTAAATCGGCGACCGTCATTCATTTCGATGCCCACATGGGCCCACCGCTCTGCCGGGAACAGATCATTATAATTGTCTTCTTCAATACAGGTTACTTTGTGGCTTAATTCCAAAAGTAATGGATCATTCAGATCATCAGTGATTGCTTTGGTGGTCACCGTGCTATCACGCAGCGCGCAGGCCACCGAAAAAGGAAGACTATATTGCGCTTGATCGGAATTTTTTGGCATGATTGTGTGCAGACGTTTCGCCTCATGGAAGGTGTGGACGTTGATGCATTTTATTTGGGTAATATCAATGTCATTTTCTGTTTTTATATAAAGTGCCCCTTCAACGGCAGGCTGGGCCCAGCGACAAACGGGATAGGCTTTGATATATTGCTCAAAAGTGTAAAAACGCGTGCCTAAATCGGCCCAAATATCCGCCACATCGTCATTGAATATTGTAATCGCAGGCGCGCCGGTAAAGCCGTCACGGGCAAGAAGCGCCGCGGAAAAGCCGGAAAGCGCACCCCAGCAGGAGCCATCCTTGGCCATGATCGGCTCATCAATGCAGCGCATCATTTGACTGCGCGGCCCGTGATATTCCGCGAGCCCCAGTGCTTCGTAGGTGTCAGAATGGGTCATTTTTTTGACCCGTGCGACGAGTGCGGCCGCAACCAGCGCGTTCCATGCACCGGACGTGTGGTAATCACAGGCGGTCGCATGCAGTGCAATACCCGCGCGGGTGCCAATTTCATAACCGATGATGATGGCGTCCAGCAGTGCTTTGCCGCTTAAATTCGCTGTTTCCGGCATGGCGAATAATGTTGGGGTGATAACCACACCAATGTGACCTTTGGTAAGCACCTGACCATCATGCGCGTCCAGACTATCAATTGATCCGGCGCCGTAAAGGGCGGCGCCACATTCGCTGGTCAGTTGATCGGCGAATAATAATTTTGCGCTACTGCTCTCTGTTGCGCCAAACTGACTTTTTACAAATATTTCCAAGATCCGACTGGTCTCTGTGGAGCGCGCGGCGATGGCGACACCCAATGTATCGATCAGGCAGCGTTTGGCATGCTGATAGAGTTCATCGGAAAAATTAGGATTTTCATCGTGAATAAAATCGAGTATGGCGTGTTTCACTTTAAATCCACCTTCATAAGATTGATATATTTTCGCTGAGCGTTGAACAGCACGCGAGTATATATCCCGCGTTAATTTGTTGTTCGCTTAATCCGCCCTGATGGTTCATATCAACTGTACCGCTGATCAGTTTCATTTGGCAAGTGCCACACATGCCGGATTTGCAACCAGTCGGCACAACAACCTTGTTTTTCTTTAAAACCGATAGCAATGTTTCACCGCGCTTTGCGTCAAATGTCTTATCCTTAAATTTGACGGTGACCGTTTCTGCGTTTTCATCAACCACGTCCGGCTCACTAAAATCGGTGCCAAAACTTTCCTGATGATAATGATCTTGATTTATGCCGCTATTGAACAAGATATCTTTAATGGCAACCATAAAGCCGGTTGGACCACAGCAGAATACTTGATGATCCGTCACATCAATTAATGAGGCAAGTTGGACCATTGTTGGTAAGCCATGAATTTCAGTGTCCGCCCGATGGGTTGATATTTGATGATATTGAAGGGGTTCATACTCACGGGCTATTTGCGCAAGTTCATCGCTGAATAAATATTCATCAGAGTTTTTCGCGTAATGGATAAAGGTGACGTCCAGGTCGTCTTGTCGGTCCGATAACCACCTAAGCATTGACATCATCGGGGTGATGCCGCTGCCAGCGCTAATCAGCAGCAGCTTTTCACATGGATAATCAATCAGGTTAAATAAACCTGTCGGTCCTGCTGCAAAAAAAGTGCTGCCAACTTTTGTGTAATCACGCATCCATGCGGTTGCGCCGTCGGGCCGATTTGTTTTGACGGTAAGGGTTATTTCGTCGTAGCGCATTGGTGAAGAGCAAATTGTAAAAGTGCGGAACTCATCACCACTTTCTAGTGGCAAACGAATGCTGATATGTTGGCCAGGTTTGAAATTAAATCCTGTGCCGTTTACCGCTTTAAAAGTGTAGCTGTTGACGGTCGCATCTTCGGCGGTGATATCTGTGCATTCAAGCAATTCGCCTGATTTCCAGTTGCCAACCGTGCTTCTTTCAAATTGGGGTAAAGGAGAGCGCGTTCCGATTTTCATTTCGTGTCCTCCTCAGAAATATATCTTTCCAGCATGGCGCTGTACCAATTGGTAAAGTCCGTCAGCATAAATTCTGACTCAGCGTAAGGACCCGGCTCGTAACCAACCGAACGGGTGCCAAGGTGATTATTGGCAGCAAGGGTGCTGTCCTGTTCGTTGGTGGCTTGCCAAACACGGGCGAGGTGCTTTACGTCATAATCCCATCCTTCGATCGCGTCTTCGTGAACCATCCATTTTGTGGTGAGCAAGGTTTTATCGGGGCTTATGGGGGTGACACTTGCGTGCAGGATATAGTCCGAGCCAAAATGGTTCCAATTGCCCGGCACGTGAAACATTCGTGCGGATCCCAGGTCTTTTTCTTTTAGATCGCCCAACAATTTGCGGCAGGCGAGGCTGCCGTCAATGGTCATGGAAAGGGCGTCATTGATAAACGGCAATCGAATGCAGCGGAATTTGTCACCGCCTGGTACTGGTTTATGCGGGAGGCCAAGCTTTTCCCATTTTTTTGCCATTCGCGGCATTAGTTCCGTGAAAAATCCGTCAGCACGGGGATCATCCGGCATGGCAAAAGCGGTTAAGGAAAAGGTCAGTTCAGGATGGGAGCCAGCACAATGATAACATTCACGGTTATTTTCGATCACAAGCTTCCAGTTGGCCTCTTCGATGATGCTTTCTTCGTATGCCACTTTGCAGCGGTAGGGTTGATGGGGTGCGATGTAGGGTTCAACCTGTGCACGAAAAATTTCGAAATCAGGCGGGTTTTTGCTGATGCACACGTAAAGCATGCCAGACATGTTCTGCACATTCACCGACTTTAGCGAATGATTTTCCGGATTAAACGACGACGGCATTTCCCCCGCATGGATCAACGCGCCATCCTCATCATATGTCCATTGATGATAGGGGCAGACAAGTTGGTTTGAATGGCCTTTTTTGCCCAAACAAATTAGCGATCCACGGTGACGGCAACTGTTTAGATAAGCACCAATTTCACCGGTTTTTTTCTTCAGGAGTATGACGCTGTTTCGACCAACCGCCGCAGTAATATAATCGCCAGCATTTGGGAGTTCAGAACTGTTGCCAACAAACACCCATTCTCTTTCAAAAATAGCTTTTAATTCAACGTCCAGTACCGCTTGAGAATGATAGAAATCACCCTCAAGACTATATCCGACCTTACGGCGGTTCAGCATGGTTTTTAAATGATCCATTGATGGCCTCATCATATTATTTTTCTACATGTATCTTTAACGGCAATCTTTGAACCGTCAATCCTGTGAATGGCGGCATAAGAAAAACTACTAGCCTTGATTAATGTTTATTATGATATGTTTTTGCGGTTTAAAGTGCGGCGCCCTTCCGGTAGTGATTTATCTGGCAATTTTTACAAAAGGAAACATTGATGTCATTTCCCAGTCATTCCCCCTATGTCATAGTTGGCGCAGGCATTCACGGCTTAAGTACCGCCTATCATCTGGCGCTTGAGCTAAAAGCAAAAGGCAAAGGAAGTGGTGCTGATATTTTAATCGTTGATAAGTCCGGCATTAGTGCAGGTGCAACAGGTATTGCCTGCGGTGTGGTTCGAAATAATTATTTCCAGCCAGCAATGCGCGAACTTATGGCCCATAGCGTCAGCGTGTGGGAAAGTGATCCCAAGGCATACAGTTACCATCCCGTTGGTTATATGCAAATCAGCTCAGAAAGCATGCATGAAGATATTGTTTCAATTTATGAGCAACAAAAAGCTATTGATTATTCATCCACTTTGGTTGAAGGCGAGAAAGATTGTGCAAATTACATGAAGGATATTTTTCATGACTGGCAGGCGCAAAATATCACATCTGTCCTTCATGAAGCACCGGGCGGATATGCCAACAATACCAAAGCAATGTATGGCCTAGCGACCAAAGCAGAAGCTGAAGGCGTGCGCATCATCAGCGGCGTTGAGGTCACTGGATTTAAAGAAGACGCATCTGGCACCATCACATCGGTTGAAACAAATCGTGGGTCAATTGGTTGTGATTATGTTGTTGTTGGTGCAGGGCCGTGGACGCCCAAAATATGGGATATGTTATCGCTACCGAAAACCATAAATATCAAAAATCCTGTGACCGGGGAACTGTCAGATGACGTTGATATGTGGATTTACTGGTCTTTGCAGGAAGGCACCCTGGGTGTTGATCCAAACCTGCAGCAAACCAATGACGGTAAAATGCCGCCGGTGATCCATGTTGATACCGATGCACCGCTTTATTCCGATATCGATGGATCGTTAATCACCGATGAAATGTGGGGAATTTATTATAAACCCGACTTCCATTTTGGTGGTGTTCAGGGCGGTGCAGCACCGTTTATTGTTGATAAGAAGGCGGACGATGTAGCGGTGGATCCTTACGGCCCTGAATCGCCAGAATTTATTGTTGGTGATGATTTCGCCCACATGTGGGTATCGGCCCTGGCGCACTGCCAAAAACGTTTTTCTGGTCAAATTGGCAAATATAAAAATGAACCATCCGGCGGTATCGGCGCCTTTACGCCCGATAGTTTTCCGGTTTTTGACACCTTTAAAGAAAATTGCTTCGTGATAGCGGACAGTAACCATGGGTACAAAATGCTTGGGGTTGGTAAACTGGTTGCAGAGCATATCTGCGGTCAGAAATCTAACCTCCTAAAACCATTTAGATTTTCCCGCTACGAAGAAGGGGACCTGCACCCAACATCAAATAGCCCTTTTCCGTGGAGTTAGTGTTTTAAATATGTAAGGGTATAAAAAAAAGTTAGGGAGAATAATGGAACAATCAAATGATGAAGGCGCTGAACAGAAGGGCCCGAGTATACTGGTATCCTTTATACCTATTGTATTTTTAGTTGGTCTAATGACCCTTAATTTATTTCTTGAAGACGCCTATGTTCCAAGCGAAATGATCCTGTTTGTTTCAGCCGTTATCGCAGGTCTGGTTGCCTTTTTTATCGTTAAAATTCCCTATAAAAAACTTGAAGACGGAATATTAAAATCAATTGATATGGCCATGCAAGCCAATCTAATAATGTTGCTGGTGGGGGCTTTAATTGCGATTTGGATTGCCTCCGGTATTGTCCCAACACTGATTTACTACGGACTTGAAATTATTTCACCAAATGCGTTTCTGACCATTTGCTGCATTAGCTGCGGCATTGTAGCAGTATGTACAGGATCAAGCTGGTCAACCATTGGAACAGTAGGTCTTGCGTTAGTGGGTGTTGGAACAGTGATGGGGATAAATACGGGACTTGTAGCTGGGGCCATTATATCGGGCGCTTATTTTGGTGATAAGATGTCGCCAGTATCCGATTCAACCAATCTCGCACCGGCCATGGTGGGGACTGACGTGATTACCCATATTAAACACATGGTCTATACCACGGGGCCGGCCATTACAATTTCACTGATAATGTTTATGATTATTGATATTTTCTATCCACCTCCTTCTTTGGATATAACAGAAATTAGAAACCTGCAAAACCTCATCAGTTTAAATTTTAATGTTTCTCTTTGGTTGCTGCTTGGCCCTGTTGCGGTTGTTGGTTTTGTGGCCCGTGGCTTACCAGCAATGCCCGCATTGATACTGGGGATATTCCTTGCGATCGTTGCCGTTCCCTTGTTTCAATGGGATTTCCTGACGGCGGCAATTGAAGGCGGCGTTACATTATCGGGAAGCTATTCGTTAATTCTTAATATTGTCGCTAGCGGTTTTACCATAGAAAGCGGCGATGTTATGGTTGATCAGCTTTTTAACCGTGGTGGCATGTCTTCTATGCTTAATGTCGTTTTTCTGGTCCTTGCAGCTATGTCTTTTGGCGGCATTATGGAAGCAAGCGGTATGTTGCAAACGCTTGCCGGGGCGTCAATTTCACGAGTGCGTAGCGTTGGTGGCCTTGTCGCATCCACATTGGCATCCTGCGTATTCGTTAATTTCACAGCAGCAAACCAGTCAATGGCGATTATTATTCCAGCGCGTATGTTTTCTTCGGCATACCGGAAATTTGGCCTTCACCCAAAAACATTGTCACGAGCCGTCGAAGATGCAGGAACCGTGACCGCCCCGCTTGTCCCTTGGAACACAAATGCCGTCTTTTGCACCACCGCACTCGGGGTTGCGACCATTGATTATTTGCCATATGTCTTTTTTGCCTTTATTTCGCCGGTGGTTTCTTTATACCTTGGGTATGCGGATAAAACCATGACCCGGATTGAAGAAGAACCGGAGACCATAATAGGCTGATTACGAAGGATCAAAAAATGGAAAATAATCTTAAGTTTTATATTAATGGAGAATGGGTTGATCCAGTTGTCCCAAATCAATTTGACGTAATTAATCCGGCGACGGAAGAAGCATTTACGCAAATTAGTATGGGCTCAAAAGCTGATGTCGATAAGGCCGTCGCGGCGGCGAAAGCAGCTTTTCCGTCTTATTCGAAATGGTCGGTAGAAGACCGGGTTGCCTTACTCGAACGTGTTCTTGATTTATACGCAAAAAGACATGATGAAATTGCAAAAGCGATCTCTCTTGAAATGGGCGCGCCGATAACCATGTCCAAAGCCGATCAAGCGGCCGTTGGGACAATTCATTTTAAGAGCGCGCTTGATGCTCTTAAAAACTTCACTTTTGAAGAAAAAGACCGTGGGGTCATTATACGTTATGAGCCAATTGGTGTTTGTGGCCTCATTACGCCGTGGAATTGGCCTATGAACCAAGTCGCAGTCAAAGTGGCACCAGCATTGGCCGCAGGTTGCACGGTGGTATTAAAGCCAAGTGAGATTGCGCCGCTCGACGCGATGATCCTTGCGGAAATTTTGCACGAAGCTGGTGTTCCGGCGGGCGTATTTAATTTGGTCAATGGAAATGGCCCCGATGTCGGTGAAGCTATGTCAAGCCATCCAGACATTCACATGATGTCATTCACAGGTTCAACACGCGGCGGAATTGCCGTTGCCCGCGCATCAGCTGAGACGGTAAAACGCGTCAGTCAGGAACTTGGTGGTAAATCGGCAAATATAATTTTGCGTGATGCGGATATTGCCCAAGCGGTTTTTGATGGTGTAATTTACTGTATGGATAACAGCGGGCAATCTTGTAATGCACCAACGCGGATGCTAGTGCCAAACGAAGCCATGGATGTCGCCATTGAGGCGGCCCGTAAAGCAGCCGAAAGCTTAAAAATTGGCGACCCTGCAGATGCCAGCACTGATCTTGGACCAGTGGTAAGTGATGTTCAATTTAATAAAATCCAAGATCTTATTCAAAAAGGTATCGATGAAGGGGCCACATTGGTCACGGGCGGTACAGGCCTTCCTGACCATCTGGATAAAGGATATTTCGTCAAAGCTACCGTCTTTGCAAATGCCAACAATGACATGACCATCGCACGCGAAGAAATTTTTGGCCCTGTCATTACATTGATCGGTTATGACACAGAGGAAGAAGCCATTGATATTGCCAATGATACGGATTATGGCTTAGCGGGCTATGTAAGTTCGGGTGATTTGGATCACGCAAAAGACGTCGCAACACAAATTCGTGCGGGTCAGGTGATCGTCAATTATAAAAGTGGAAATGCCGATACGCCATTTGGTGGTTATAAACAATCTGGTAATGGCCGTGAAAAAGGTGTCTGGGGTTTGCACGACTATCTTGAGATTAAAGCCATCACAGGATTTTAAATATTAGTTTCGGTAAAACTCGTTGAACGCGCTGATGGTGCGTTCAACATCATCTTCTGAAATATCCAGATGAACGACCATTCTGGGGCTATTTTGCCCGCCGATGAGTATGCCACGTTCATATAAGAATGCGCTTAGAGCCTCCCTATCGTTCTCACCGGGGTTTATGAACATCATGTTGGTTTGAACCATGTCCAAATTAATGCCCAGTTGAGCAATTTTTGAAAGCTCGGTACCGAGATGTTTGGTTTTCATGTGATCATGCCTTAAGCGCGGCACATTATGTTCCAGCCCATAAAGACAGCAAGCAGCAATAATGCCGATTTGGCGCATACCACCACCAAGTAATTTACGCTGGCGCCGGGCATAATCGACCAATTTTTTGGGTCCAACCATGACGGACCCCGCAGGGGCACCAATACCTTTTGAAAGGCAGATCGATACCGTGTCAGCATTCTTCGCTAAATCAGCGACATTTGCGTTCTGTGCGGCCGCTGCATTAAATAAACGGGCACCATCAAGATGAACGGTCAAACCTTTTTCTTTCGCTGTAGTCGCGATGGTATCAATATCCGCTTGATTTTGAACACAGCCCGAAACGGTATTTTCAAGACAAAGTAGTTTGGTAATCGCACAGTGACTGTCATCTGGTTTGATGGCTTCTATCATATCATCCAGCTTCATAGCACCAAACACATCAGTTTTTAACGGGTCCATAGCTATACCGCCAAGTACGGAAGCTCCGCGTGCTTCATCACGGTAAATATGATACTGATCCCCCACCAGAATCTCTTCCCCGCGCTTGCAGTGCGCCAATAACGACACAAGGTTACTCATGGAGCCCGTAGGAAGAAAAAGCGCCGCTTCTTTATCCAGCATTTTGGACATCTTTTCTTCAAGCGCATTAACAGTCGGATCTTCACCGTATACATCATCCCCAAGGGGACATTCCATGGCCGCCTGTTTCATCTCATCGCTTGGTTTTGTAACCGTGTCGCTACGAAAATCAACAAAACCTGCTTCGCCGCTGCTGGATTTCATTCCTACATATTGGTTCATAAAATTACAGCCTCGGGATAGGCAAGGGCCGCGACGATGTGGACGCGGTTGCTTTCACCACCATTTAAGGCCGTATGGTAACCGCGTGTATCTGTAAAATAAACTGATCCGTCCGCCGGCAGGTGTGTGCAGTGATGATTAACAATAAATAATGCGCCCGGATTGGTGTAAATCGGAATATGCAGACGCGGTTCCGGATCCCGGTGCCAGCTGTTGCAGTTGTAAACTTCTTTTAATAGAACACGCATACGGCCAATCGGGTAGCGCTTTGTAAGCTCCTGATGCACATATTCAAAATAGGTGCCTTTAAAATCTTCGACAAAATCGGTAAACTCGCTTTCATCAATGACGTCATCGCGGGCATACTCTTTTAATGTTTCATCGGTGCGGGTATAAAAACGACCGGATAGATCATTATCCGTTACTACATCAACATTTGGACGCTTGGTGAGGGTCGTTGCTTGAAATCCTGATCCTAAATTAATAAAGCCTTTGTCATCTGAAAGGTAATCAACTGCCTGACGCAGTTTTTCAATATCAAATTTAAGTGACAATTTTTTAATGTCGGCCGATGGTTTGAAATGGGCAACTGACGTGGTATCAGGAACACGAGATATATATTTCTCCATAACAAGGCGGTCTTGCTCTGCGGTATTTTCAGATATCATCATAATTCTCGATTAAACTGTTTAAAAATGATATTAGAAATTAGCATAAATTATTATTCAAGTGATAAAAATTCACACCCGATGAAAAATAATTTGTGAAATAATATTTTAGCAATTATAAACACCTAAATTCAGACAAGTAAATACACGTAGCCATGCGAGAGCAAACGCTCGATATGCGTCTCGCAGTTGACGATTACAGCTCTCTTTGAGTGGGTAAAACGATGCGTGGCGGGCGTTCAAAATTGGCCGCTAGACTAAGATCAAAAATACTTGTACCCTTCGAATATGTCAGGACGCATTCAGATATAGTGTTAAAAAACGGGTCAGGAAAATGATTGAGTGTTAAATCATCTCAACTCCAATAATCACCACAAAGAAGCCATTGTCATTGGCGCCGGAATAGTTGGATTAACAACCGCTTGCCGACTTGCCGAAGAAGGGTATTCGGTTACCGTTCTTGAGAAAAAAAGCGCCCCTGCAGAGGGCACAAGCAAAGCAAATGCCGGGCAGCTTATTTATAACATTAGTGCAATGAGTTCTCCTTCATTCTTACGCAGTCTTCCAAAAATGCTCCTAAAACCAGCTCTTTCGGGTGTTATAGCCACCGGATTAATTCATCCAAGTAAATGGTCGTGGGCACTTTCCTTTACGCAGCAGTGCACGTCAAAAGCATGGCGACAAAATACTCTAGAGCTTATAAAAATGGCACACAGATCGCGTGATGCTTTGAATGAATTTCGCAGCCGTCATGAAATCGAATTTAATTGGCGTCACGACGGGAAAATATACGCCCATGAAACTGAAAAAGACCTTGCCGCCGCAAAACAATTTGCTGAATTTCAGCGCGCAAATGGCGGCACTCACACGGTCATAACAAAAGAAGAATGCTTCGAGAGAGAAAGCGCTCTCATTGGTACAACCAGAAAAATTGCTGGTGGAACCTATCTGTCTGATGCTGCGATTGGCGACTGCCGACTATTTTGTAAAAACCTTGCCGAGTTACTGACCTCGAAGCTCGGCGGGAAAATTATTTATGATGTTGCGGCCAAAAATATGCTGGTCAATAAAGGTAACGTTGTCGGCATAGAAACCTCAACGGAGACATTGAGAGCCGACATATTTATCGTCTGCGCCGGACTGGTGAGCAACAGATTGTTGCCGAAACAGTTTACTGGCAGAAAACCCATCGCTGGCGTCAAAGGCATCAGTCTGACCTATCCTTGTGGTTCGCACCCGCCAAATTTAAGCGTTACCGATGCGGCAGGTAAATTTGTTGTCGCAAGACTTGGGGAAAAAGTGCGTGTTGCTGGATATGCTATTTTCTCTGATAATCTAGATGTTAATCAAATGCACATTGACCTACTTGCGACAAAAGCAAAATCCCTAATGCCTAATGCGGCGCGTTTTGAGGAACAACCAGACGTCTGGACGGGCCTTCGACCTCAAACACCCGACGACTTGCCGATGATTGGCAAAGCGGGGGTAGAAAATTTATTTGTGAACGCCGGTCATGGATCAAACGGCTGGATACTGGCATTTGGTGCTGCGGAACAATTACTGGAAAAAATCAATGAGTGACTATGGCGTCCTTTCAATCCTCCCACCTGCGCTGAGTATTTTTCTGGCGATTTTGACAAGAAATATTATGCTATCTTTGACCGTTGGTGCCTTTAGTGGTGCGATGATCCTTGCAGATTTCAATCCGTTTTTTGCAATGGCCGAGCTTGTTGAAGAATATATATTTATTCAAATAACAAGCGGATCAAACGCACAGATCATCGTCATAATGTTTGCTATTGGTGGATTTATTCACCTGCTTGAAAAATCCGGTGGTGCAAGTGCGTTCTCGTCAGTGGTGGCAAAATTCGTTTCAAGTCCTGCCCGTGCGCAGTTCGCGGCCTGGTGCGCTGGTGTGAGTGTATTTTTTACGGATTCAGGGAACGCTCTGATCGTTGGTCCCTTATTTCGCCCTATTTTTAAACGGTTAAATGTTTGCCGTGAGAAGCTTGCCTATATTATTGACACCACAGCTGCACCAGTCAGCATTCTTGTTCCTTTCATCAGTTGGGGAATATATATCATGAACCTGATCGAAAACACTTATGGCGACGTTGGTATTGAGGCAGAACCGTATCAGGTGTTGCTGAGCGTATGGCCGTATCAATTCTATGCCTTTCTTGCGCTTCTTTCCATTCCGATGTTTTTATCAACGGGCAAAGATTACGGACTTATGGCCCGCGCACAAGCGAACTTTAGTAAAGAAAGCAAAATAGGCGATCAAAGTGATGTAGAAATAAGCAGCCAAATTACCGAAGATGCAAAAACAACCATAAGCACTGTTCTGTTGCCGCTAGGCGTTCTCTTCCTGACCATGGCCGTCTATATGGGTTATTTCGTTATTACAGAAGGGGTTCAAAGCATCCATATGCGCGGCGGGATATTAACGGCTTATATATTCGCCTCTATAGCCTGCGCGTATTTAATGAAAAAACAAAGAAAATATTCTTATGAGCAAAGTTTTCAGGAATATGTAAAAGGAATGCAAAATCTTGTCTTTCTCTGTCTAATTATGGTTCTCGCCTGGTCATTAAGCTCCATCTGCAAAGACCTTAGAACGGGGTATTATCTGGCTGCACTCATTGGTGACACCATTTCACCAAGCTTTATTCCGCCGATCGTCTTTATGCTTGGGGCGATCATGTCATTTGCGACGGGGTCATCATACGGTACATTTGCCATATTGCTGATCATTGTTATTCCAGTCGCATATACTTTAAATGCTCCGCTTGAACTTACCATCGCCGCCGTGCTCAGCGGCGGATTATTCGGTGATCATACGTCGCCCATTTCAGATACAACCGTCCTTGCATCAATGGGCGCTGACTGCCCGCATATTGACCATGTGACTACGCAGTTTTCTTATGCAATAATACCAGGGGGCATGACATTGCTGACTTTTTTGATCTCAGCCTACTACCCATCACCCTATATAATTTTCGCTGTCATACTTATTCAACTGATGACAATTAAATCGGTCATGTGGTTCTTCGGTAAGCCTAGAGCTAATTAAGATATTTTAACGAACGCCTCTAGAATCATCCGATTGGTTATGGTAAATAAAGCATTAATAACATTTAATAATTAAATAATAACTATGTAATAAATTCGCTATTCAAATAGATAAAAATCTGTAACATGAAATTACAAGTTAACATTGAGTCGTGTTGGAGAATAGTTATGAAACATTATAGAACAAACAAAACCGCAGATACCGAACTTTATGACAAGCTCGATTATTATGATTATGCGGAATTTGATGATGATTACTATTTTGATATGGTTGAAGAGAGAAATATTCAACGATCTAAACGCAAACGTCCGTCGCGCAATAGTACTCGCTATGCTGACGCATTTCACAATTACGTGAAGGATTATTAGCAAGTTCACAAAAAACGGGACAACAAGCCGCTTGAATTATATCTGTCTATCCCAGATATATCGAGCGGCTTGTTTATATTATACGAGCTTCTATGCTTCATTCTTAATTGATGAAACGCCTTTTAATATTATATTAATGAGCTCTGGTTCAATATCGTCTGCGTAAATCAAATAGGCCGGATAAGTAAATTTCGGTGCCCATTCGACCAATCTAATTTTACCCTCACCAATCAGCGGGTCAGCAATTCTCTTTGGGAAATAGCCACTTGAAGGCGTCATAAGTAGATATTCGATGCCCATAGAACCCAAATCCAAAGACACGCGCGGTGTGGTTAGGTCGGGGAAATTGAGGGCATGATCCCCTAAAAATTCTGGCCCCCAATTCACAAATATATAATCATGTTCAAATATTTCTTCATCCTCATCCAAAGATGAAACCAGCACTATTTCCTCCACGAATATTTGATTTATTTTAAAACCAGATCTGTGCTCTGGCCTATACATTACGGCGAGGTCGATTGAACCATCTGTAAGCTTTTGCATCAGGTCTGGTGAATGGCCCATTTCAGTTCTAATGGCGATTTCCGGTGCATGAATACGCATCCAGGGCAGTAATTTTAAAAGAAACCCGTCCCACAAACTGACCTGCCCACCTATACGAAGAAGAGCATCCATTTGCTCACCAATACCGACGGATAGTCTCGCCTCATCCCAGATTTTTGCTAGGGCAACGGCATGTTTATGAAAATGCTTGCCTGCAATGGTTAAACGGGCACCTTGTTTGCTTCTCTCAAAAAGTTTTGTACCAAGCTGGTCTTCCAAGTTTTTTATTCGGATACTTACCGTTGATTGGGTAACAAATACTTTTTCAGCCGCGGCAATAAAACTGCCCGTATCTGCAACCGCAACAAACGTTTTTATTTGAGGTATGTCCATAAACAATCAACCTTCATCTATTTAGTATTTAAATGATAATATCATATAATATTCATTATTCTAGGATTGTAAAACATATATAATTGCACCTAATTTGAATTTTATACTGAGGGGTTAGCGATAAATGAACGGTGTATTTTTAGTCATAGACTATGACCAAGGTAATATAAGCAGTGCCGAAAACTGTGAAGACAGACTAATTTCAATCGAAAACCGTCTGTCGATTACCCCTCCAAATGAGGATGCAGATACGATTACAATAGAGGAATATAAAAATCTGGTAGACCAAATTTATTTTAGCAATAAAAAAAGATAGAGATTTTCTATTTATTGATCCTTAATTACCGTCTTTTCCGTCCCTGCCATATAGTTGATGGAACACTTTTTTCTATATGTGCAATTATTTTTTCTGCGACATTCTTTTTTGAGGTTTTTTCAATTCCCTCAAGTCCTGGTGAGCTGTTAACTTCAAGTACTTTCGAACCCGTTTCAGTTCTAATCAAATCTACACCTGCGACGGTCAACCCCAAAACTTTGGCAGACTTTATTGCAATTGATTTTTCTTCTGATGTTAGTTTCACTTTTTTTGCGCTGCCCCCTGCATGTAAATTTGAACGAAAGTCATCCGAATCAGCAGTTCGCATCATTGCCCCAACCACACGCTTGCCAACGACAAAGCACCGCACGTCTGAACCTGCGGCTTCTTTAACAAATTCTTGGGCGATAAAGTTTGCGTCAAGGTTTTGAAATGCACTTATTACTGCTTCACCAGCCTTTTTTGTTTCCGCAAGAACCACACCTTTGCCTTGGGTGCTTTGAAGAAGTTTAAGGACAGTGGGCGCGCCGCCGACCAAAGCAAGCAAGCTACCAGTATCTTTAGGTGAATTGGCAAAGGCTGTCGTCGGCATTGGTATGCGGTGCCTTGCCAGTATCTGATGGGCGGCAAGCTTGTCACGAGATGCACCGATAGCATTGGCGCTATTAAGGCAGAAAGTTTCCATGGCTTCAAATTGTCTCACGACCGCCATGCCATAAAAAGTGAGAGACGCGCCAATTCTGGGAATTATGGCGTCGTAATTTGGCAGAGCCTTACCATCATAATGAACCTCTGGATTGTGGCTTTGGATATTTAGGTAGCATCTTTTGGTATCGATCAGCTCAACAACATGATTGTGTAGTTCTGCCTCTTCAACCAAACGTTTTGTAGAATAGTTGTTTGGCTCTCGCGTCAATATTGCAATTCTTAAGGGTCGCTTCACGGGCTTTTGTTTGGAAACCTTATCATATAACCCATATGAAAGATCCGGCTGCATGAAGCTTTCTGTAGGATGAACCGATATTTCCTCTAACGCGGTACGTCCAAGCAGCATCCGATATGACATGTTCTCACGGTTGGTCAGCGTAATTTCTATATCCCAACGCTTATCACCAATAACAATTGGGGTTTTGATCACATATCGAAGCTCCTTGCTGCCATTGGATGACGTGACCTCCCGTTTATCAACAACCGCTGCAGAACAGAAAACTTCAATCTCGGGGTTTTCAGGAACAGGGTGAATTCCAAAACGGACAAATGGCTTATCTTCACTGCCGAAGGGTTGAATAGCAAAAGCATGAAGCGCTGACGTTCTTGCGCCTGTATCAGTTTTTACTTTCAGCGCCGGTAGCCCCAATTCCGGCAAAGCCACCCATTCTTCCCAACCTACTAAAAAACTATCCATTTTAATTCCTATATTCTGGCGTCTCTTTGATAATCATTTAGAGCGTATATAGCTTGTCTGTCAATCGAGAGAAGTATTTAATTTTTAAATACTAACCATTCAATAAATTCGTTATTCAACGGTGATTTTTTAAATACTATAAATTTGAAATCAATGTAGATGTGGATGGAGACAGACATTGCCAGGAAAACGAACAGTGGATTTAATCGACAATGATATCGAAGATATTTTTGATGATGAAGACGAGGATTTCGAATTTGATGATGACTTGGATTTCGAGGAAGACGATAGTCTCTGCCTAATTGATTCCGAACAAGGGGAATATTTGCGGGACACGAGCGACGACTTAAAAAGAGGATATTATCCATATTATAAAAATAAGTCAGAACGATATGACGACGAATATTAATGCTTCTACCGACAATCTACCTTGAGCCATCTATAGACAAAGGTAGAAAATTTGAGGGCAGGTACCGACAATAAATCAATTAAGAATCAAAGCAAGGCGGCCTGTCCTCATTTTTAAGACCAGCTGGGTAATAAAAAAGAGCGCCTGTCGGGCGCTCTTTCAATTTGATATGATCTTCACCTATTCGCTAGCAAGGATGATTTTATTGCGTTTATCGAAATATGCCTCGTTGAAGGCGGCGACGGGGCCGCTGAGGATGGTTTCATATTCCGGCTTAAGTGCCTGCCATCTTGCGTTCACATCGTTAAAGCGTTTTTCCATGCGCTGTGTCATTGGTGGTACGATGGCATCAACTACACGGTATATATCCTGAAGATCGGCAAACACCATATCCGGCCAGTTGAGAGTGTCCTGGAAATAGGTGCGGTCAACGCTGACCACTTTAGCTTCCCAGGCATCGACCGCGTCAATTATATCTTGTGCCAATTTCTTAAGGTCCGCGTCGTTGGCATCATCGAATGCCTGCGCCTTGGCCTGCGTGCGCGCGTCACGGGCAGTTTTGATACTGTCGGTGAGATCACGTAATGAGGCATCGATTTTGTCGGTCAGATCATATTTTTCCATGAGCTGGGCATTTGTTACCTCAACCCGTGGGTCATATTCAACCGTTAATGGTTGCTCCATCACTTCATCGCCGTAACTAATACGTACGGTATAATCGCCCGGGCGCTGTTTTGGGCCGTCGGTGATATTATCACCGCCACCGGAAAGCACATAAATATCTTTAATTTCAGTATAATTATCTGAACGGTAATCCCAAGTTGCCTTGTTCATTCCCTTGTTGGCGGGAAGCTTATAGGCACTGCCTGAACCACCACCGTCACGGTTTTTCTCGTCTGATGTTAGCGTGCGGATCACTTTGCCCGCACTGTCAAGAATTTCCATTTTTACTGGGTTTTCGGATAAGTCCGCTTCTTCGCCGAGGGTATAATAAATCACCGCTTGCATGGTCATATTACCGACGCGGGCATCATATGCGACCTCCGGCTTATAAAGATACATGGTGTCCTCGTCGCGGTCTTCCGCGCCCTGACGCAGCGGTGAAAGATCATCAAGAACCCAAAAGGCGCGCCCTTGGGTCGAAATGGCAAGGTCGCGGCCCTTTACCTGAATATCGGTAACAGGAACCACCGGTAGATTGCGTTGGAACGCCTGCCAGTTATCACCACCGTCAAGTGAAATATAAAGCCCGGTTTCGGTTCCGGCGTAAAGCATGTCTTTACGAACCGGATCTTCGCGAACCACGCGCACAAACGCCCCTTCCGGAATACCGTCTGTAATTTTGGACCAGCTACGACCACTATTGGTGGTTTTAAAGATATAAGGCTCATGATCATCATATTTATAGCGCGGTGTGGCGATATAAACGGTTTCCGGATCATGGGGCGATATTTCAATTGAGTTGACCATACCGTCCTTATTCCCAGACGGTGTCACATCGTCCCATGTGGCGCCGCCGTCTTCGGTTTTGGAAAGTTTTCCATCATCAGCCCCGGCCCAGATCACATTTGGATCATACGGGCTTTCGGTTACGCTCAGTAGCGCATTATAACTGTCTGTGATTTCACGGGTGATGGTATCCGGGTGAGCCCGCTGATATTCTTCCTGGTCCTTGGTAAGGTCAGGGCTGATATCTTCCCACGTCACCCCGCGATCCGATGATTTATGGATCACGTTACTGGCGTGGTAAATCACTTTTGGATCATGGGTGGAAACCAACACAGGCGCATTCCATTTCCATCTATAAGTCCGCTCGTTAGGATTAACACCGAAGCCAAGCTCGCGGTACGGCTCCACATTACGGCGCACGCCAGTTTTGCTGTCAAATTCATTCAGCTGTCCAAGATAACAACCACCATACATATAGCGTGGATCATCTCGGTCCATGGCCACATGGGCATTTTCACAGCCGGCCACAGAAATATATGCACTCTCGCTCATATCGCCGGATACGCCTTTGCTGGGGATACCAACTGACGAATTATCCTGCTGACCACTGAACATCCGGTAGGGGAAGCTGTTATCGGTATTGACGCGGTAAAACTGCGCCGTTGGTTGGTTATGAATGGATGACCATGTTTTACCACCATCAAAAGTCACCGTCGCCCCGCCGTCATTGGCGTTGATCTGGTTCAGGCTATTCTCCGGATTGATCCAGTGACCATGATGGTCGCCGTGCGGTGTTTGTATCCGTGACCAGTTTTTACCGCCGTCCGTTGATTTCATCAGCGGCGCGTTAAGCGAATAAACCGTATCGGCATTATTGGGATCGGTATAAAGATGCATATAATACCATGACCGGGACACAAGCTGGCGATTATCGGTCACATGGCTCCAGTTTTCACCGCCGTCGGTGGATTTATAAAGTCCGCTATCCTCGCCGGTTCGCTCATCATCACCCGCTTCGACCAGCGCGTAAACAAGCCCGTCCTGCGCCGCCGATGGCGCAATGGCCATTTTACCAAGATAATCCGGCAGGCCTTCATTGATTTCTGTCCAGGTTTCACCGCCGTCCAGCGATTTATGAAGCCCACTTCCCGGACCGCCGCTGCGCATGCCCCACGGGTTTCTGTCCTGATCCCAAAGCGACGCATAAATAATCCGTGGATTATTCGGGTCCAGCTTCATATCAATGGCGCCGGATGTTTCATTGGAAAACAGCTTTCGTTCCCACGTTTCGCCAGCGTCGGTGGTTTTATAAACACCGCGCATTTCTGTTGGCTCCCACGGGCTGCCCTGCACCGCGACATATATGGTGTCCGGGTCTTGCGGGCTCACTTTTACCGATGATATTTGCCGCGCGTCCTTAAGGCCAATATGCTTCCACGTCTTGGCAGCGTCAGTGGAAAGATAGACCCCGTCGCCGTAGCTTGACGCCACATGCCTATAGGGGCTTTCCCCCATACCGACCACCACCACATTGGGGTCTGTCGGTGACACATCAACCGACCCAACCGACGCCGTACCGAACGAGCCATCAGATACATTTTCCCAGGTATGACCTGCATTTGATGTTTTCCACACCCCGCCCATGGAGCCCATATAATAAGTCTGGTTGTCACCAACCACACCAACAACCGTGGTCACACGGCCGCCACGAAACGGCCCCACTTCGCGGTATTCAATCCCTTTTAAGTTATCTTCATTAATGATGCCGTCAACGGCACTGGCCGGGGTGCTCATCAATCCTGCGCCAACAATCCCGCTCAGCGCACAATTGAGTAATTTGGACTTTAATCCCATTTGGTTTCTCCCATAAATTGATTCTATTTTTTATGGAAACACCTTACAATGTGCCCTCGGCTCTGACAATGGTGTTTGCCATGAGAAGTCCTTCGGCGATGAAATGGAGATGAAAATGGGATATTATGTTGATTTAAAAAGCATAAGCATTGAAAAATACAAAAAAATTTTAAGAAAAACTGAGTTAATTCCAAGCTGGAAAATTTTAGAAGACGACATTGATAGAAACCTTGATATTTTAAAAAAATACAACATCAGAAACCTTGATGAACTGCTAATTGCTTTAAAGGACAAAACCAAAATTCAGGAATTTTCGAAGCAAAGTGGACTATCACCTAATTACCTGGAAGTGCTTAAAAGAGTGGTAAATGGTTACCGACAAAAACCAAATAGAATAAGGGATTTCTCTTGCCTGTCTGAAGACGTGATAGGAAAACTTGATAAATTGGGTTTC
>CAXBLS010000005.1:0-55586 GCA_963976585.1 uncultured Kordiimonadaceae bacterium | reverse complement strand
AATCAGGATTTACCGCCGCACTGTCAGTACCGAAAGTAATGTTACCCGGCATATTGAGAATAATATTATCGCCGTCGCGCACCACCTGCACACCTGTGTTTTGAAGCTGCTCTCTAAGTTTTGCTTCCTGACGGTCCATATAAAAGCCAACGCCGCCTCCAGCAAGTGCACCAATACCGGCGCCGATCAGTATGGATTTTCGTTTGTTGCCACCACCGACAATAGCACCGCCAATAGCACCTACGATCGCACCAATCCCTGCGCCAGTCGCTGTATTTGATGCTTTACGCTCGCCCGTATAAGGATCCGTCGCACAGGCTGACAAGGTCATGGCAACGCAAACCATTAGAGCTACAGGTTTTGAAGAATTGAGTTTCATAATAGTGTTCCATTTTGATTAAGTTTAACCAATTATTGATGTAAGGACATTAACAAAAGCTTAATCGTAAAAATGTAACTAAATCGCGATTAGTGCAGCCGTGACTTTGCGTCCTTCTTGCAGTAGAATGTTATAAGTCCGCGCTGCAGCACCGGTATCCATCACTTCTATGGCGATATCAATTTTGGCAAAAGCGTGCCTGATGTCCTTATCAAGGAACGCCATACTCTCTCCCATACCAATTATCAGCAGTTCAACGTCAGAAGCCTCTAAAACGGGTTTTAAATTTTCAAGACTTATGTCTTCCTTGACCGTAACCGCCCAAGGATAAAATCCCGTTGGTATAATCAACATTGATCCCTCGAACCGACCTTCGCCCATGCGAAAGCCACCATCACCGTACCCGGCAATGAAGGCTTCTTCACTTGTTTTAATTTCATTGAATTCCATTAGCGGAATTGCTCAGGTACGGCATTTTTACCACCAGCATCCTTTTCTTCCGGCTCGCGACGAAGCTCAAACCAAAGCAAGACCGGCGACGCAATAAACACCGAGGAATAAGTACCAACAAAAACACCCCAAATCATCGCTGCAGTGAAACCATGAATCACCTCACCGCCAAAATAAAACAGCGCAGCCAACGCAAGAAGTGTGGTCACCGATGTCATAACGGTCCTAGCCAACGTTTCATTTAGACTGAAGTTAATCAGATCGGGCATTTCCTTCTTGCGGTACTTGCCCAGGTTTTCTCGGATCCGGTCATAAACAACCACCGTGTCATTGAGTGAGTAACCAACGATGGTCAAGATCGCGGCAATAATAGAGAGGTTAAATTCGAGCTGAGTGAGAGAGAACATGCCAATGGTCAGGATCACATCATGCAAGAGCGCGATCACCGCACCAAGACCAAATTGCCATTCAAATCGGACCCATATGTAAAAAAGCACCGCACCAACGGCGAGTAACACCGACATAATACCTGATTGAATAAGTTCTCCCGATACTTTGGGCCCTACAGCTTCGGTGCGCTGAAACGTCACCTTATCGCTGTAGCTGTTTTCTAAGGTCTGCTGAACCAGTGTCACCACTTCATTCAGGGACTTATCTTCCTGAAATTCAATTCGGATCAACACCTGTTTATCATCACCAAATGTTTGCAGCGCCACATCACCCAACCCTAAACCACCAGTTAACTCTCTAAGCTCAGCCAAATCAGCCGACTGCTCGGTGTGGGCTTCGATTAGAAAGCCACCTTTAAAATCAATACCAAAGTTAAGACCTTTGGAGAAATATAATCCGATCGATCCTATAATCATCAAAATTGACAAAACATAGGCAATTTTGCGTGCATTTACGAAAGGAATTTTTGTACCTTCAGGAACAAGTTTCAGTAACATTTTCAATCCCTTCCTTTATAGTTTCAGCGTTGCAGGACGTTTTTTGCGTGCCCAGGTTACTATTATTAATCGTGACAAGCTTACCGCTGTGAAAACGGAAGTAAAAATACCCGCTGCCAGCGTTACGGCGAAGCCTTTAACAGGGCCTGAGCCAAACTGGAATAGGATCAACGCGGCGATCAACGTCGTCACGTTGGCATCAACAATGGTTCCGAACGCACGGCCATAACCCACGTCAATCGACGCAAGTACGTTTTTACCGCGCCTCATTTCTTCGCGAATACGCTCGAAAATCAGCACATTGGCATCAACCGCCATTCCTACGGTTAGTACGATCCCGGCAATACCTGGCAGTGTCAGCGTTGCGCCAAACAAGGAAAGTACACCAAATATCATCAGAATATTCACCCCCAGTGCCAAGTTGGCAATGAAGCCAAAGAAACCGTAACTGAGAATAATAAAGATCATAACCGCCGTAAGGCCTATCACCGCCGCTATCTCACCAGCAGCAACACTATCGGCACCAAGATCTGGACCAACAGTTCTTTCTTCCACAATACTAAGCGGAGCAGGAAGCGCACCAGCGCGAAGCAAAAGCGAAAGATCGTTTGTTTCCTGTACCGTGAATGATCCGGTGATAATCGCAGAACCACCAAGGATCGCAGAATTGATACGTGGAGCACTGACTATTTCGCCGTCAAGAATAATGGCGAATGGCCTACCCACGTTTGCACGTGTCGCATCAGCAAACTGCTTTCCGCCCTTGGAATTAAAAGTAATACTCACCGCCGGATTATTATCCTGATCCCGGTCAGGCATGGCATTGACCAAATCTTCGCCCGACACCATAACTTCATCGCGAATAGCAAGCTGGAACATTGGGTTCCCCTCTTCATCTTTTTCAATGGAGGGATAGGCGGTCGTGCGCGGCGGCATACGCCCGCGCAGTATATCTTCCTGGCTCACCGTCGTGTTGGTAAGATGAAAATTCATCGCCGCTGCGGTGTTGATTTTGGCTTTTACTTCTTCGGTATTTTCAATGCCTGGGATTTGAAGCAAAATTCTGTCTTCGCCGTTCTGCTGAATGGTAAGTTCTTTTGTCCCGTCTTCGTCAATACGGCGACGCAATACTTCAATAGATTGCTGAACCGATTGGGTTTTCTTTTCAATGACAGCGGCTTCTGAAAGCGAAACATTAATGATCGCGCCAGCACCGTCTTCAACAATAACATCATCGGTTCCAATGTCAGTGAGGCTCGCCCCCACTTTCACGGTAGAAGCCCGAATAATTCTCAAGGCGTTTTCACGTTCCTCCGGTTCGGTCAGGGTAATTACAAGCCCGTGCCCGACAATGCGGTACCGGTGGCGAATTGTTTCCTCACTTAGATCGTCACGAATTCTCTGCCCTTTGTCCAGCAACATTTTTGCAATGGTTTCTTCCGTATCCACTTCAAGCAGAAAGTGTGCCCCACCCTGGAGGTCGAGCCCCAATGTCACCTGACTTGTAGGTAGAAACCCCGGCAGGCCTTCAATCTGTTCATCGGAAAGGAAGTTGGGCATTGCCATCAGTACCCCGATAAAGGATACCATTAAAATCGTAAGAATTTTCCAGCGCGGGAAATCGAGCATTTTATTATCCGTCTATATCTTGCTTATTTCTTATCATCATTGGCAGGTGCTGGTTTTCCTTGCACCTGACTGATTGTTGAGCGGATAACACGTACTTTAACATCACTGGCAATTTCGACTTCAATTTCATTTTCGTCGATTACCTTGGATACCTTGGCAACAATCCCACCTGATGTAACAACTTTATCGCCACGTTTCAAGGTTTCAACCATTGCTTTGTGTTCTTTGGCGCGTTTTTGCTGTGGCCTAATCAGTAGAAAATAAAACACCACAAAAATCAAAACGAACGGCAATAGTCCCATAAGACCACCACCATCACCACCACCGGCAACCTGTGCATATGCTTCAGAAATGAACATTTATATATTCCTCACTCTTTTTATAAAAATTATCTATTGGATATAAGGCTACGGCACGGTAAAAACAAGGATAAAGCTTTAATTTTTGATGGGATATGGGAAAAGATGCCGGATATAGATGCCAAAACCTTAAATAGAATTGCCGACGCACTAGAACGGCTGTCACCGGCGCAAGCCCCAAAACCATTACTTGAAGGTTCCGACGCCTTCGTCTGGCACGTTAATCCAGACAGATTGGTGGCTGTTTCCCAGGTCAATCACATCAATCTTGATCTTTTAAAAGGAATTGATCATGTCCGTGATATCTTGCTTAAAAATACAAGACAATTTGCAGACGGGTTTTCTGCCAATAACGCTCTCCTATGGGGCGCGCGCGGCATGGGAAAAAGCTCGCTGGTCAAAGCCATCCATGCAACCACCAAAAATATCGCTTTGATTGAAATCCACCGTGAAGATATTCCCAGCATTCCAAGGCTACTTGACATTATTCGCAATAGTAGGCGTCAATGTATACTGTTTTGCGATGATCTTTCATTTGATCATGATGACGGCACCTACAAATCACTCAAGGCGGTTCTTGAAGGTGGCATAGAAGGCAGTCCCAAAAATGTTATATTTTATGCCACATCTAACCGTCGTCACTTAATGCCACGGGATATGATGGAAAATGAACGTTCCACAGCCATTAATCCGTCAGAGGCAACCGAAGAGAAAGTATCCCTTTCTGACCGGTTTGGGTTATGGCTTGGGTTTCACAGCTGCAATCAGGAAGATTACCTGGCAATGATTGATGGCTATCTGGATCATTACAATATGGATGCTGGTAAGGATGAAGTACATGCTGACGCGCTGACCTGGTCGCGCACCAGAGGAGCACGGTCCGGCCGTGTCGCATATCAATATATACAGGATCTGGCGGGTAGAATGAGAATTAAATTGTAATATTTGTCTTATGCATCAATAAGATAGACGCAATCCTTAACATGATCTTGCACAAGGATTTTATAATTTGATTGTTTAGACTGGTTTTGCACAAAAGATGTCTTCCTGCCTGACTTGGTCGCCTTGGGAAGATAATATTCTACGCTATAAATATTGGTATTTTTATTCATCATACTCTACTCAAGTTTTGAAGTGTTCACGTTAGAATCACTGTTAACTTTTATACCTCACAATGTTTACATATTTATTAAACCGAAATTAAGGCAGCTTTTAAACCAGCAATAAAAAAGGCCGGAGAATTTCTCCGGCCTTTATATATTACATTAAGTTGAGCTTGTAAAGTGCTGTTTTATATGGAGGTTTAGAAACCACCCATACCACCCATACCACCCATACCGCCCATGCCGCCCATATCAGGCATTGCAGGAGCACCGGAATCAGATGGAATTTCAGCGACAATAGCTTCCGTCGTAATCAAGAGGCTAGCAACAGAAGAAGCATCTTCAAGTGCGGTACGAACAACTTTAGTTGGATCGATAATACCTGCTGCAACAAGGTCTTTATACTCACCCTTTTGCGAATCATAACCAAAATTGATATCATCGCTTTCTCTCATTTTACCAGCGATCACAGCACCATCACTACCCGCGTTCTCAGCGATCTGACGAGCTGGCGCTTCTAGCGCACGACGAACAATACCAACACCTACCGTCTGGTCATCGTTGTCACCTTCAACACCATCAAGGATGCGTGTTGCGTACAGAAGAGCAGCACCACCACCAGGGACAACACCTTCTTCAACGGCAGCACGTGTCGCGTGAAGAGCATCATCAACGCGGTCTTTGCGTTCTTTAACTTCAATCTCGGTTGCACCACCAACTTTAATAACGGCAACACCGCCAGAAAGTTTAGCAAGACGCTCTTGAAGTTTTTCTTTATCATAATCAGATGATGTTGCATCAGCCTGTGTACGAATTTGTGAACAGCGGGCTTCGATATCGCCTTTGGCACCAGCACCGTCAACAACCACAGTGTCTTCTTTTGTGATGTTTACGCTTTTCGCTGTACCCAGCATATCAAGTGTTACTGTTTCAAGTTTGATACCAAGGTCTTCTGAGATCACCTGACCACCAGTTAGGATGGCGATATCTTCAAGCATTGCTTTACGGCGATCACCAAAACCAGGTGCTTTAATCGCAGCAATTTTAAGGCCACCACGAAGTTTATTTACAACAAGAGCTGCGAGTGCTTCGCCTTCAACATCTTCAGCGATAATAAGAAGTGGACGACCGGATTGTGCTGCCGCTTCAAGAAGTGGAAGCATTGTTTGCAGATTTGAAAGTTTTGCTTCGTGAAGAAGGATATATGGATTTTCGAGTTCCACAGACATCTTTTCAGCATTAGTAATGAAGTATGGTGAAAGGTAACCGCGGTCAAACTGCATTCCTTCAACAACGTCTAGCTCTGAATCAAGGCCTTTGGCCTCTTCCACAGTAATAACACCTTCTTTACCAACTTTTTCCATTGCATCTGCAATCATGTCACCAATTTCAGTTTCACCGTTAGCAGAGATTGAGCCCACTTGAGCCACTTCTTCACCGGTAGAAATCGGCTTTGAACGTGATTTAAGTTCTTCAGATACTTTTGCAACAGCAAGTTTGATACCGCGACTTAGATCCATTGGGTTCATTCCTGCAGCAACGGATTTAAAACCCTCACGTACGATTGCTTGAGCAAGTACAGTTGCAGTTGTTGTTCCGTCACCAGCCACGTCATTTGTGCGTGATGCAACTTCGCGAACCATCTGAGCGCCCATGTTTTCATAAACGTCTTGTAGTTCGATTTCTTTGGCAACAGATACGCCGTCTTTAGTGATGCGAGGTGCACCAAATGATTTTTGTAAAAGGACGTTACGGCCTTTTGGACCGAGTGTTACTTTTACAGCATTTGCCAGAATATCAACACCGGCAACGATGCGTGAACGGGCGTCTGTTCCGAATTTTACGTCTTTAGCAGCCATTTTTAATTCCTTATAATTGCTAATTGAGGCGGTCGTTATTCAACGATGCCTAAAATGTCAGATTCTTTCATAATGAGCAGCTCTTCGCCGTCCACCTTAATTTCAGTGCCGGACCATTTGCCGAAAAGCACTTTATCACCTGCTTTAACGTCAAGCGCTGTTACAGTACCGTCTTCGGCCTTGTTTCCTGAACCGGTTGCGATCACTTCACCTTCGCTTGGTTTTTCTTGTGCAGTATCAGGGATGATAATACCACCCGCTGTTTTCATTTCTGATTCGACCCGACGTACAAGTACGCGGTCATGTAAAGGACGAAATCCCATTTTATCTACCCCTTTGTTGGGTTGTTAACATTAGTGTTCATTTTTTTGTGTATTAGCACTCTACGCACGAGAGTGCCAATAACTGTACAGAACAGATAGTCTATTAAAAGAGATAGTCAAGGTGCTGACGTTAAAAAAATGTGATTTTTTTATTAAATCACCAAATAAAGGGCAATTGTCGCCGCCCCAATCGTAAGTGCATAAGGAAGCTGGGTGATCACATGATCCATATGATCACTACCCGCACCGATTGATGACAGCACCGACGTATCCGAAACGGGCGAACTGTGATCGCCAAATATACCCCCGCCCACAACCGCTGCAAGCGCCTTGTAGACGATCGGATCATGAGCAACACCGCCTGAGAAACCGTATGCAATCGGCAGTACAAAAGGGATCATCAGTGCAAACGCGCCCCATGACGTCCCCGTAGAGAATGAAATTACGGCCGTAATAAAGAAGGTCGACGCCACCAGCAGTGCCGGGGTCATGAAGTCCTCGCTTAGGGTTATGATAAATTCTGCCGCGCCAAGACCCTTGGTCACCGTGTTAATACAGTAAGCGAGCGCGGTAATTATAATTGCCGACATCACACTCTTGGCACCTATCACCCCTATTTCCGTAAGATCACTAAAGTCACTCACATATTTTTTCACATAAAGCGACGTGCCAAGATAAATTACCGCCATGATAAAGGCTTCAAGGATCATCAGGCTACCAAACATGAAATAGGTAATAATCACGGTGCCAAATACGATCATGATAGGAACCGTAAAATCCCAAAACAAATAGGATTTCTCGTGTTTCTGCTCAAATATATCGCCACCTTCTTCACTGACCATAGGGATAGCGCCGTCACGAAGTACCTTGCCCTCCTCGCGCGCTCTTTTTTCAGCCTTTTTCATAAAACCGAAATCAGGAATAATTTCCAGACAGATCAGCGCCGTAAAAGTGATCAACAAAATTGGATAAATATTATAAGGAATTGACCTTGCAAATAGTGCAATAGCCTCGTCAACGTTTCCAACTGGTCCGCCTTCTTTGGCAATTAATCCGCCAACATATGCCCCCCAGGACATAAAGGGGACCAGCACACATACAGAGGCAGTCGTGCTATCAAGGATAAAGGCGAGCTTCTCACGAGACACTTTTGCGGTGTCTGTGAGCGGCCGCATGATCGGCCCTGTCATAAGTGGACTAAAATAGTCATCAACGATAAAAAAACCCATCAGCCATGTGGTGAATTTGACTTTCTTGGGTGAAGTGCCGGTTTTGGATACTTTATTTGCAAACGCAACGAGTACGCCCGCCCGTTTAAATAGCTCAAACAAAATGCCTATAAATATAATAATTACGCAAATACGGATAAATTCACCGTCTAGGCTGCCCGCTATAAGACGCACGATGCCACCAGCGGGATCAAGTCCAAAAAAGCTTGCTTCAGGATTATAGCCCATCATCATTACACCGATCAGACAGCCCGCAAAAAGTGAGAATATAGCACTCCTTGTCCAAAACGCCGTAACAAGTGCAAACACAAGCGGCACCAAAGACCACACACCATAATTCACCACAGATTCCATAAACTTCCCTTGTATACTTTTTGAAAGATACTAGTGTGAAGAATAAAATATGTACAGCGTAAACGTCGCCTGCGCTGGTCTGCCAAAGCGCGGTTATTTAACTCTTAAATAGGATTGAGAAAACTGGTCTTTGCTTCTAATAAACGCTTTATAATTTTCGACATGTGAAATAAACGACGCTGGCACCAACGCACCAGGCAATACCACTATAAATTACGAGTTCAGCAATTCCGATCTCTACCAGCCTCCAAGTCAGATCAAATCCAACAAGAAATAGCGTTGAATAAACCACAAGAATTATAAATAACCAACTAAAGCGAGCGTGTTCATTATTCCAGATCATTGTACTGTTCCTTCAAGTTTCTTCAGTTCTTCTGCTGCAAAAATAATACTCTCTCCCGCGACGACACGTTCACCAATTTTAACCGCTGGCTCAAGGCCTTGGGGATAATCGACCACAACCGTACTTCCCAAGTGAATTCGCCCAAGTTTTTGACCTTTTTCCACTTTTTCACCCACCTTTGGCCAGACTTCAAGTCTCCTGGCGAGAAGACTGGTAAGCAGCCTTACTTTAACAAGGCCCCATTCTTCAGATTGAATATGAACGACTTTTTGAACCGGACTCATTTTTTCCTGAAGATAAATCATGTCGAGCCCTTCACCATCCATTAAGGTATCCCCCATATCTTCAATCTTTACCACGGTACCACCAACAGGAGAGCGCTGTACATGGACATCCCAAAATGTAAGGGCTATCACCATGAATTTAACACCGTCTTTTTCGTCGATATAACGTATTTCACCATCCGCAGGAGCAACCATATCAAGTCCCTCCGGCACAATACGGTCTGGATCACGGTAAAAGAACGACATAAAGCCTTCATCAATATCGCCTGATATTACCCAATCCGCCACCTGATCTGTCGGCCAGCGTTTCTGTGGCGTCAAAATGTCAAAAATGAGCGGTGAAGGATAGGGAAATCGTACTGCCCAATATCCAACAGTTAATACGCATAGAAGCAAGATTACAATCTGGCCATAGATGGCTTTGCTAACTTTTTTTGTCG
Source organism: uncultured Kordiimonadaceae bacterium (assembly GCA_963976585.1). Lineage (GTDB taxonomy): Bacteria > Pseudomonadota > Alphaproteobacteria > Sphingomonadales > Emcibacteraceae > Pseudemcibacter. Next base: position 45,887 of record CAXBLS010000005.1, on the reverse strand, counting down.
ACATTTTGAATTTTCACCCGGTTTGAAATTTAATTCTTGAAACTTGCGAACTATATTACAGTGTTATCTTTAATATTATACTAACGGTCTTGGCCCGTTTTCAAGCATACTTGTGGAGTACCACCACGCGATTTTGCCCCAAAGTCGTCGTTAGATTATCCGAAGCTATAGCGGAGCATAAACATTTTTAGAATCTTCGACCTCTAATACCCAGAGATCCTCATCAAATCCAATTTGACGGGCAATATACTGATCCACTTTGGCTTCTTCTACCCACTCTTCGCCAAAGGGGGTATGCCAACTTAGATTATCATCCATATCTCTAGATTGAGTATAAACTTTACAGCCTTTATTGTAGACATATTGTTTAATCAGTAGCAGGCCTCGGTCCTGATCACCTTTGTGATTTATGGTCGCCGTAACTGACATATTCGCACAGCGCCTGATTTCCGCGGCCACCAAAATATCCGTTTTAAGTCGTGTTTCGAATGCCATTTAAGCTTTTTTACGGCTTTTTGAAGGAGTGCGTTTGCCCATACCAACCGTCTTACTTGAAACCGCCTTAAGCTCTTCAATGTCTGCAGAAATAATCTCTTTCTTTTCGGTGCTCATGGGAGCGATTTTTTCAATCTGAGTAATAAGTCTCTCAAGCCCCTCAGTAACCAGATCAAACTTTTCTGTTACCGTGTCAGATGCTTTTGAAACGGCACTGAGATCGCTTGCCGTCTTATTCAGATCGTCCAGAATGCTTTCCTTGGAAAGCGCTGCTCCAGATGCTTTTGCCACTTCTTTATTGAGCGACGTTACCAACTTTTCAATTTTATCCGTCAGTGCCTCGTAGCTTTTGTCGTGATGGTCTTCAAGCTTCGCCTGTATTTCACCTATCTTCTCCGCATAGCCATCAAAACGACTTGATAAGTCGGCTGCTACGATTTTCGACTGCTTTGCTGTCTCATCTGCTATTTTCTGCAATGCTTTTGACTGTTTTTGGCTTGCTTCGCCAATTTCCTTAACATATTTTTCGAGAGTTTTATTGATGAGATCATTAACTGCATCTTCCTTTCTCTCGTTGATTGCCTTTGAGACATCCTTGAACGAAGACACTGTCTTATTCAAAGCAGTTTCAATTGCTTTGAAATCTTCATTCTGGCCATCGTCCGGTTTATAGTCAAAAAGATTTTCTATCATCTTGACGATCTCACTGGCACGGTGATGAATGTGCCCCAAACATACGCGAAGCAGTGCCGTTAAAACCACTCCAACCCCCATACACAACGCAAATGACGACACCCCCATCAGAAATATATCATTGCCTATAAGGCTTTCTGAATTTGATTGAAGTGCACCTGCAAACGACAAAATAAACAAAAGAAAACCGATCCCCATCAAAACCCTGGGCATCGGCCGTATAAACCACACCGAAAGGCGTGAATTTAATGCACGGTCCAGTTTAAATATATGAGACGCAGGCATAATAACACTGACAACGACAGGGTTTACTTGCTGAGCTTTACCTTTTCCAATAAATTTTGTCTTCTTTCTGATATCTTTTTCATGTTTCTCAACAATATAAGCAGCGTATGGAACCGCGAATTCAGCAAATAGAAGCTTAAACTCAGACATAGCTTTTAAAAATCTTTCCTTGGTGACATGTGGGGCTTTATCGCTTGCCCGTGGTAACTCAGCTATGCGCGTTTTTATGGCAATCAGACCAAACACGTTTGAAATTGCGGGAATAAGAAAACCAAGAATAAAAATAAGCAGTGCAAAAGTAGACCAATAACTTGCGACGCCCCAAAGTGAACTGAGGTCCAAGATACGGGTAAAATTACCCTGAACTTTAATGTCTATTAGAAAACGCAACATTGAAAACAATGAAGAGTTTAAAAAATATGCTGCTATGGCTGACACCACCAGTGCGATCATAAACAGTAAGTTTCTTGGTAGATTGTCTTGGTTTTCTTGCATTCTATTTGCCCAGTTTATCATTTGTTCTTAATGCTCAGCATACATTCAATTATTTAATTTATTTATAACAATAACCGTCGTTAAATTATAATTCCAACAAAATCACTTTTGTAGCTTAATCTGAGCTTTCAGTAATTCTATTATAAACAGCAGGATAGTTAGCAACCGAGTTTTTCCAGTTGCGCACATCTTCCACGTAATGGCGACCTGCTTCGTGAAATTTAGGCCACTCTTCCCTCTTATCTACAAGCTGACCAATTTTCTGCGCAAGCGCAAGCGGACTATCCGGATCAAAAAGTACTCCAGTTTTACCGTCTTCGATAAGTTCCCTGTGTCCGCCAATGTCCGATGCCGCAACCAATTTATGCTGCGCCATAGCTTCAAGTGGTTTCAGTGGCGTAACCAGATCTGTAAGGCGCATTTTTTTCCTCGGGTACACGAAGATATCAACCAGATTATAATAATCCTGAACTTTATCGTGAGGCACGCGACCGGTGAATATAATTCTGTCGCCCAGCATTTTCTTTTCCGTGAGCGATTTAAGAGCTTCATCTTCCGGACCACCACCAACCAACAAAAGACAGGCATTAGGCACCCGTGCTATGATAGAATTCATCGATCTGATAAGGATATCAAGTCCCTCATAGTCATAAAAGGAACCGATAAATCCGAGCACGGTCATATCGTTAAGGCCAAGTTTTTCAGAAAGCTCTGCGTTTGCTGCGCCCGGACCAGAGAATTTCGAAATATCTACAGCATTTGGGATAAGAGTGATTTTATCCTCGGCAATGCCTCTTCCAATCAGATCCTGTTTAAGCCCATCACAAATGGTAGTCACCGACGCCACGTTCTTCACCACATATGTTTCGAGCCACTTGCTTATATTGTAGCGGAGGTCGCCTTCAACACTGGTGCCATGACTTACCGCAGCATCTTCCCAGAACGCTCTAATTTCATAGTGGACAGGAATATTATATTTTCTTCCCACTTTAAGCGCCGCAAGACCGTTTAACACAGGTGAATGCGCGTGAATTATATCAACCTTCTCCGACTTTACGATTTGTTCTATTTTCTTAGAAAGCGTTCTGACCACATTCCACTGATTTAGTATCGGCAATTTGTTTAAGATACTTCCGCTAAAAGGGGTCCGATAAAATTCTAGGCCATCTACAGTTTCTTTTGCTTCGGATGGGGCAGTGTGTTTAATCCCTGTCACATGCAATGTTTCAAGGCCAAGTTTTCTTTGTTCGGACAGGATTTGAAAGCTGCGAAACGTATAGCCGCTATGCAGAGGAATAGAATGGTCAAAAACATGAAGTATTCTCATCATCCCGCCTTCTTTTTAAATTCAGCGATCGAACGATCAATGCAGTCGCCCATCATTTCCATGCCTCGCGGCCAATTATGATGGCTAAGCACCCTCGCCCGACCGGCCACGGAAAATTTCTGTTGCTTTTGAGGATCGGCAAATAAGCTCATAACTTCGTCAGCATACTGCTCGGGTGTCGTTGCCGCAAGAATATGCTCCCCCACCACCGCATCAACACCTCGTGCCGCCAGATGACTTGATACCACCGGAAGCCCCATGGCCATTCCTTCAAGTATTTTATTTTGTGTACCACGCGCTATCACCAACGGCGTCACCATCACCTGACAGCTTTGCACATGCTTTCTAATATCATCGACAGTCCCGGTCACCAGGACACCTGGAATTTCATTTAGGTCAAGAACCGCCGTCGGAGGGGCCGCACCAATGACCTTAAAGGTTACATCAGGGTATTTTTCGCGAATTATTGGCAGCACTTCGTGACAGAAATTGATAATGCACACTTCATTGGGATAGTAGTCCATACGTCCTACAAAACAGATACTGTTTTTTGTGTACTGAACATTTATGGGTTTGAAAAAATCACTGTCAACGCCATTTGGGAAATATCCACTGGCAACACCAGTTTGATAGCTATCAAGGGTTTCTACTTCAAAATCCGTCGCACAGCTGCAAAGATCGAATTTTTTCGCAAGGCGTTTTTCATCCGCTTCAAGTTTTCGCCCCTCAAGCGCATAACCCGCGCTGATTGGCCATTTTTTATAATCCACGTAGGCCAGCCACTTTTGGCTATCCATATCACAAAAATCGAGCATCTTAGGAGTATCACTCACATGTTCCACATATTGAGCAGCCGATGAACTAAATACGACGATCAAGTCATAGATGTTGTCATGAAGAAGCTGATTAACTTCATTTTGCAATTCGTTCGAATAAAAATAGCCCATAGATGACGGATCTTTTGAAAGCAAGCGTGACACCATTCGGATTTTTTGAAGCGGCTCGCATATCTCCACAAGCACGAACTTATGGCAGAAATCCTTAATACCCTGACAATCTGCTGTTTCTTCAGGTGATCTTGATAGGGAAGCCACAGTGACCTCATGCCCCTGCTCATGGAGGCACTTGACCATATTATATGATCTGATCTTGTCTCCCCGCGTCGGCGGATATGGAAAGCGATGGCTTAAAAAAAGTATTTTCAAAAGGTTGACCCACACTCACAGTTATAAATTTATATCTCTAATATCAATTAGCGCAAATTTGTTAACAATTCCCTTGTCTTTTCAATATTTTCGCAAAAATATATTAGCTCAGCGACTCAAGTGTTTCTACGGGCACGGGTGCAATTGATCTTGCCTTATCCAATCCGATTTTCACCGCCTCCTGATTTGCGCCAGCTTTCGCGGCGCTTAGATACGCATTTATAGCATCCTCAGCTCTGTTCTCCAGTATATTTAGATCACCCTGACGCAAAAATCCCTCCGCCCGGGTGCGCTCGCTGAGTTTCAGCTGATCAGCATAATGGTGACTATTTGCAAAATCACCGTCAACTTTAGCGAGATCAATCAGCTCTCTCTGAAGAGGAAGAATTTCCTTTACGTGCATCAAGCCATTTTTAAGCAAACCTCTGGCCTGCGCCAATTGTTCATTTGATACATATGCCTTTGCAAGCATGAGATATGCGTCCTCATCACCACTGAAAAGTTCTAACGACTTTTCCAAATTGGCAACTGCAACTTCAAAATTACTTTGACTAAAATTTGCCCGCCCAAGCGCCTTATATCCTGCTGGGTGATCAGGAAATTTTTCTACCATCCGCATTGCCAAGCTTTTCGCTTTGCTGATTTCAGTTTCTTCAAAATAAAACTCCAATAACCGTTCGCGGACCGAGATCAAATCTGGATTAGCATTTGCCGCAGTCACAAGATACCGTTCCGCTGAGATCAAATCGCCCTCATAAAGGGCATTTTCAAATAAAAGCTCATAAGCCGGAACATAACCCTCGTCACGGGAAAGTATTTCATTCACGCTGGTCATTGCCGCATTCAGGCTGCCATAGTCCATTTCAAGTTTAGCGAGGTTTATCCGCGCGTGATGATAATCACGGTCTATTTCTATTGCTCTTCTGAAATTACTTCTGGCTTCATCGATCTTACCTTGACTTAAATATGTAAGGCCCAACAAATCAAACCCAATAGGTGAGCCTCTGTTTTGATCAATGATAGCCGCCGCTAAATCAAAAGCATCTCTATATTGCCCCTTTGCAAGCGCGTCATAAGTTTGAACAATAAGCCTTTGATTTGAATAAGCGTTATTATTTAAAATACGTGCTATATTCAATGAAACACCAAAATTATCTCCCCGCTCGAACTCCGACATATATCGACGATCTTCTTCGCTGACTCTCGATAATTTATCGTTTGAAGCAAGATTAAGATATTCTGTTGCTCTGTCATTATTTCCCGCAAGGGCATATGCACTACCCAATAGAAAGAAGTCACTGCCTTCAAGACTGTTGCTATTTATCAAATAGCGTAAGGTCCTGACAGCGTCTGCATGTTTGCCCAACTGCATAAGGCTCGCGCCGAGAAGTCGTCGTGCTTCGCCGTTATCCGGTTCTATTTGTAGCGCCCTAGAAAGCGATGCCTCAGCCTGCTGGTATGAGCCTGACGTATACGCCAGTTTCGCCCTTAATAACAGTCCCGGCACAAAATTATCATAAGCATCTCCTGCTTGGTTCAGGTAGCGGGCTGCTGTTCTGACATTATTTCCTTCAGCGAATAAAGCTGCAATCATGAAGTTTGCGTATGGATGATTTTGTTGTTTTTCCAGTATACTTCTAAGCACAGTCATCGCTTCATCACGTTTTTTTAAATTATAAAGTGCGCCCGCTAACTTGGTCTCAATTAAAATATTATCTGGTCGGTAAAAGTCAGCCAGTTCGAAATAGCGGTATGATCTCTCGGCGCCCTCCCGACGATGAACCAATTCGCCTTTTAGAATAAAGAGATCGGCATCTTTTGCATCAAATTCAAAGGCTTTATCGACATTTAGTTCGGCCTTTTCATAGTCCCCCATAAGATTATAGAGCGTTGCCAGTGGTTTGTTCAGCTCAAGTCTGTCTTCTCCAATAATTTCCTTTGCTTGATAGAAATTCAGAAAAGCCTGTTCATTATTATTCAGTGCGAAATGTGCCTGTCCGTAAATCAGGTAAATCTCACCATGATCGTTAAGCGAAGCATCTTCTAGCAAGATTTCGGTAAAAATGTCATCATATCTGCCAAGCAACAGATATGCTTTACCCAAATCAACAAATATTTTTTCACGCTCTGTACCAAGAACCTCTGCCCGTCCTAACTCATGGAGCGCAATATCTCCGTTGCCCAACTCTATGTAGTTTTTGGCAATCTCCCAATGAAGTTCCGCATTTTGGGGGTTATCAAATAACGCATCCCATTTTTGTCGGGTCTCATTAATCAGTGCGTAATGCTTGAGTTCTTCCAGTGTTGACTGCCGCGGCACATAGATTTCTTCTTTTGGTATGGTTTCATCTTGTTCTGAAAAAGGCTCAGCTTGTTGTGCAGACGAGTTAATGCTCAACCCGATGATACTTACCCCAAAAAGTGCCGCAAATTTCAAGCCCACAGTCATTATTTATCGATACTCAAATTATATTGTTTTACCAAACCATAGAAGGTTGGCCGGCTAATGCCAAGCAATCTTGCTGTTTCGCTAATATTTCCATTTGATAGTGAAAATGCTCGAAGCATAGCTGTTTTGTCATTTTTTTCTCTAATCTCTTTCAAATTGAGTGTCTCCATATGATCGTCATTGTAATCAATTTCGAGATCATCAAGCGATATTCTTTTATTGTCACTCATAATAACGGCGCGTTTTATCCTGTTTTCAAGTTCCCGAACATTTCCTGGCCAATCGTAAGATGCGATGGCACGAACCGCCTTTCGTTCAAAGCTCTTTACCCTTTTGTCAAATTCTCTGGCATACTTGGACAAAAAATTGTGCGCAAGCAACAAAGCATCACCATCTCTGTCTTTAAGTTCCGGAATATTCACAACAATTTCACTTAGGCGGTAAAACAGGTCTTCCCTAAACCGACCATCGACAATCTGATCCTCCAGTTTTTGATGGGTCGCACTGATGACCCGGACATCTACAGCTATTTCTTTTCGACCTCCGATCCGCTCAATCACCCGTTCCTGCAAAAACCTTAGTAATTTCACCTGAAGTGGTAACGGAAGATCTCCAATTTCATCAAGAAATAAAGTGCCGTTCTCTGCCATCTCTATCTTGCCTTTTACTTGTTTCATGGCACCAGTAAAAGCCCCTTTTTCAAAACCAAACAGTTCACTTTCGATCAGGTTTTCTGGTATAGCGCCGCAGTTGATGGCGACGAATGACTGATCCTTACGATCACTTAATTCATGTAGCGATCGGGCCAGCAGTTCTTTTCCGGTACCACTGGCTCCCAACAGCATGACAGATACAGCCGTCGGTGCGACGCGCTCAATCACACTACAAACATCTTCCATTTTATCCGATGCGGTAACAAGACCAGGAAGTCTTGTATGTTCCTGTTTTTCCTGAAGTTTTTTATTTTCCAATTCAAGATCATAAAGTTTGAAAGCCCGTTCAACAATAAAACCAATCTCATCAGCATCAATCGGTTTTTGATAAAAATCATAGGCACCACTGGAAATTGCTTTTATCGCACTTTCCCTTGCTTCATGACCTGACGCGACAACAACTTTTGCCATTGGATGACCAGACAATACTTCGTTGAGAATCACAAAGCCTTCTGTTGTCCCGTCAGGATCTGGTGGCAATCCAAGATCAAGCAAGATGACTGGTGGTTTGTGTTTTTCCACCAATTCAAGGGCCGACCTTCTATCCCCAGCAATCATGACATCGTAATTTTCAAAATTCCATTTATATTGCCGCTGAAGACCTTCGTCGTCCTCTATCACCAGTAATTTTTTAATTGCTCCCGTAATCTCTCTAATCCTTTTTCAAATAAATACTCACCGAAGTTCCCATGCCGGGCTTGCTTTTGACTTCCATACGCCCACCCATCTTATGTATTAATTGTCGGCTTTCATAGGCCCCAATGCCGTATCCGCCGGCTTTTAATGATCGAAATGGTCTAAACAACTCATTTTTGACAAATTCGCGATCCATTCCCACACCCTGGTCAATCACCTTTATGGTCACATAATTCTTGTCCTGAGCCAGTATTATTTCAACGACCTGATCCTGTTCGCAGGCATCAAACGCATTCTGGACAATATGCATAAGGACTGTTTCCAACTCCTGGCGGTTGGATAAGGCAATATACTCTTTATCTTGTGAAACAAGCTCGATATTTTGCCCACCTTTTGAAAAAACGTCACTACTTGCTTTTGCTATATCAAGTATATTTACCTGACCTACCGTATTGGACACGGACGGCTCCTGAACAATATTGATCCTTGACAGCAGATCGTTCATTTTTTCTACCGTGTTTTTAACAGTGAGATGCATATCTTTTTGAAAATCCGGGTTCGCGCCGTGCTTTTCTGCATTACGTTGCAGCAGTGAAAGTTGACTGGCCATATTCTTTATGTCGTGGATCACGAAAGCAAATTTACGGTTAAACGCTTCAAACTCACTAGCAACGGCGAGCGCCGTCAATGTTTCCTGTTCCGCCAGATAACTGGCAATTTGCAGACTGACAGTCTTGAGTATATCAATGGTCTCCCAGTTAAGTTCTCGGCCAGCGCGCGGCTGATAAAGCACGATGAATCCAGTCATCTCACTGTGGTGAATAAGCGGGATAACCAACCACAATTCACGTTCCTTAAGCAACCAGTCGGGAATTTCACAATCGGTTCCAGGTATCTTACCCTGCATCGTATCATTCAGATCAATAATCCAGTGATTTTTCTCAAGAAATTTTGCTAACTTACTTGATACCTCTAACTCATTATCAATGCTATGCTTGAAATTATATAACGCGCTCTGAGCATAGCGATCGGGCTGATCTCGGTACCAGAGAGCTCCACCTCTACTATCCATAATTTCTGCAACCGACTTAATGGCACGTTCCTGAAGATTATAATGGTCTTCAGACGCTGTCATGGTTTGAATAAATCGAAGCCATTCTTCCCGGTAGTCAAATTTATAGACAAAGAAATACTTATTAAGCATCACCAATATCGTCGAGCGTATTTTTCCGGAATATATGATGACTACAAAACCAATAAAGGCAGCGAATAAGAAGCTCACCTGTAATATTTTCCCCCAGTCACCACCAAAATTCTGAATATAATACCCGAGCACTAATATCGACATAAGGTATGCGATTCCGGCAACCAGAGAGACCATATGAAAGGCTGTTTGACGGGACAAGCTGATACCACCTGACCACTTGGGTTTTCGTGATATTGCAATGGCCATTAACGGCACAACAATAACATTTAAAGCACCGCGAGTTTCATAAAGTTCTTCGTCGATCAATGAATAAAATATGGCATCACTATAGAGTAAAAAATCGAATGCATAGACAGAGCCAAGTCCAAGACAAAATAATCGAACCCCCCATCTGTTTTCACTGGCGATGTTTCTATATAAATTTTCAACCAGTAACAAAATGGCAAACGACAGAAAAAATTTATTGTAAACGGGTAAATCCCCAACGATCCCTCGCTCTAACGAACCTTGCACGGACAAAATGTATATCAGTTCAATGAGAAACCCGATAGACGCGATGGCGGTTATCAGTCCGCCAAAGCGTTTACTAAGTGTGCTGTTTCCCTGAGAGTTCCAGATAATCCTAAGATGATTGTAAAGAAAGATGACCCACAGAACCCCTTTCAGCCAATCAACAAACGGAACAATATAAGAAATGAAAAGAAACACAGCATTGGTGGTATAAACGCCGGAGACCGCGAAGGCACAATGTATAACGGCCCACAGCACGCTGGAACTTACGGCGGCGGCTAGCCAAACATTATCACCTCTATACTGATTTTTTTGAATGACGAGCCAGAGTAAAATGGTATAGGCCATTGCAGCCAGGCCATAAGTCATAAAACTTATATTAAGAGATAAACTCCCCACCTATCTTACCTAACCCCATCAGGCCATAACACGACGCGTATTGTTTGAACCAAAATGAGCAAATCGAGAAAAATCGAATAATTTTTAATATAGTAAAGATCATACTCCAATTTACGGCGACTGTCTTCTTCTGATGCACCGTAGGGGTAATTTAGCTGTGCCCAACCAGTTATGCCCGGCTTGACCGTATGACGTTTGTCGAACATTGGAATTTTTTCTGTGAGCTGTTCGACGAAGTATGGACGTTCCGGCCTTGGGCCCACAAAGCTCATATCGCCTCTCAACACGTTAAATATCTGCGGAATTTCGTCAATCCGTGTCTTGCGAATAAACTTGCCGACCAAGGTAACCCTTGCGTCATCTTGCTGCGCCCATTTCGGAACGCCATCAGCCTCAGCATTCACCGTCATACTGCGAAACTTGAGAACGTCGAATGGTCTACCCATCAGGCCCATTCTTTCCTGGCGGTAAAATATGGGACCTTTACTGGTCAATTTTACTGCGATTGCAGTAAGCAATAATAGCGGCATGCTGACAATCAATAGGATCGCACTGGCCACAACATCAAAAAACCGTTTTACAAATAAATCCAGTTTCTTGGTATTATCAAACCCGTCCGAAAAAATCATCCAACTGGGATTAAACATGGCAAGGTTTAGGGCTCCCACCTGACGCTCAATAAAGCTGGCAGCTTCAGATATATAGGTACCATTGATCTTACAAGCTAGCAGATCGCTTACCGGTAATCTCCCTCTTCGTTCCTCAATAGCCACAACAATTTCCTGGCATGCTTCCTCCTCGACCAGTTTTTCCAAACTTTCTATGTCAGAGAAATTTTTTGCATCTTTGATCTCATTCTCATTTTCCCCCATTCGCAAAAATGCGATGAACTTGATATTTGACGTTGTCTTATCGTTGCACTCGAGAACCCGCTTTGCGCGCTTCCCAGCGCCAAGAACAATAACCCTGGTCTCGATGCTTTCATGATCGACATATTTAAGAAAAATAAGGCGTCCAAAAATCAAAACAACATACGTTATCGCTATCGCGTACACCGATACGCTTCGCCAGATATCTATTTCTGGAAACATAAACAGGGCAACAGATATTGCAAAAAATGACAAGACCATACTGACAGACAATCTGACCACAGAGATTTTTATGTCCCTGCATGTATCGAGTCGGTAAAGTCCCGTTGCCAGAAGTACCAGATAGACAATCACCACATAAAAGATTTTTTCGGCATTATATTCATCAATTCGCGGCGCGACATCACCTATTTGAACAAACCTCATCGACAGCGCAAACCAAATTACCAAATAAAGAATGATGCATTCAATTATCGCCAGATACAGGATTGATTTTGGGATATAATGTTTAAAAATTCTAATCATTAAATTACATTTTCAATAGCACATGAATTAAACCGTAAACCAGAGTTCTGACATGGAATTACATATACTATTTTTTGACCTTCTCTGTTAATTTAACACCATCAGAACTACTATCGCTGCGAACGATATCCAATGATTCGGATGATATTTACTTTAACTTGTTGTTATTATTAAATTATAAACTTCCGCAATCTAGCACAGCTTTGTGAAAAAACTATTAAATCTAGCTATTTAATAAAAATAGTTTGGGCAAAAGATATTTTCATTTTAATAATGAATTAAATGTATCGTCTTATAAACTAGGAAATATTGAAAAAGAGGCACCCATAAATCATGACAAACGTAAAAATCACGCCCGTAATATTATCCGGTGGTTCTGGAACTCGGCTATGGCCTGTCTCACGGTCGCTGTATCCAAAGCAGCTCTTGCCGCTCGTTTCAGATCAAACCATGATACAAGACACGGTATCACGGGTAAAAAACCCTGATCATTTTAATGAGCCCCTTTTTATCGCTAACGAAGAACATCGTTTTATCATTGCCGAACAGCTGAGGACAATTGGTTTTGAAAATACAAAAATAATTCTCGAACCCGAGGGCCGCAACACAGCCCCTGCTGCCGCCCTTGCTGCGCTTCAGATTCAAAAAACCGATCCCAACGGTCTCATGCTGATCATGCCGTCTGACCATGTGATTGCCCATGAAGAAGCCTTTATGATTGCTTTAAACATCGCAAAAGAAGCTACGAGTAAACACAAGCTACTTGCAGCATTTGGTATAATTCCCGACAAGCCGGAAACGGGTTACGGCTATATAAAATGCGGAGACAATCTTGAAAGTGTTTTTGGGTGCAATATGGTCGAGAAATTCGTTGAAAAACCGGACATAGCCACAGCCCAGGAGTATCTGGACGCTGGCGGTTATTATTGGAATAGTGGAATATTCCTGTTTCCCATCTCTGTCTATCTGGATATTCTCGCTGCCAATGAACCGGAAATGCTGGCTGCCTGCAAAAAAGCCATCGAAAATAGTGAAAATGACATGACGTTTATTCGTCCTGACAAAGAAAGCTTTTTATCTTCACCGTCCAATTCCATCGACTATGCCGTTATGGAGAAAACAGATAAAGCCGCCGTTGTTCCCGTTGACATGGGGTGGAATGACGTCGGGTCGTGGAATGCTCTGTGGGACATTTCAGATAAAGATAAGGACGGCAATGTCATTTCCGGGGACGTCATTTCTCATCAAAGCAAAAACTGTCTTATGAGAACAGAGGGGCCGGCACTGGCTGCCGTTGGTCTTGAAGACATGATTGTTGTCGCGACGAAAGACGCTGTTCTGGTTTGTGATAAAAACAAAACCCAGGACGTAAAGGCCATCGTAGATAGATTAAAAGCAAGTGGCCGTGATGAACATATTAGCCATACAGTCGTATATCGGCCTTGGGGGTCGTATCAAACATCCGACGCCGATGAACGTTTCCAAGTAAAACGCCTTGTGGTAAATCCCGGTCAGATATTGTCGCTGCAAATGCATCACCACCGTGCAGAACATTGGGTGGTTGTTAAAGGTACCGCAGAAGTCACTATTGATGACAATGTATCAACATTAAGTGAAAACGAAAGTTGCTACATCCCCATAGGCTCCACCCACAGACTTAAAAACCCCGGCAAAATTCCGCTTTATATAATTGAGGTACAATCAGGGTCCTATCTGGGCGAAGACGACATCGTCCGCTTTGAGGATACTTACGGACGTTCATAAGCGAATGCCTGGCCATGGCGCGATTTCATAAACAAGGTACCATTTTAGTGGGATCGCCAGCCGATAGGGTGAAATTAGCGGCCATCGATCGAATTCTACGCAGCTATTGCGCGCAATAGCCTAAGCGGTTATTCTGACCAAGCATGACACCCGAACCCGCGCGACAGATAAGAATCCTTAATAATGCTCATCATATAGCGTGCTAGCACAGCCTTTCAGGAAAATATACTCGGGAGTATAGAAGTCGGAAATTTGGCCAACTTCAACACACTGGATAAGGATGTCATGACGATTGAGGAAGTTCAGATTGTGACGACCGAAAATGTCACAACAATTGTAAATGGTAAAATAGTATACCGAAAGTGAGGAATATTAAATGATCAAGAAAATAATGGTAGCCGTAAGCATGACAGCGCTGATGAACGCTACCGCCTATGCGCAAAGTTGCAAGGATGCGGACATCGTTCTCAAAAACGGAATCGTCTACACGGTTGATGACAAAAACCCAAGCGCAGAAGCTGTCGCTATTCTCGGCAGTAAAATCATCTATGTTGGTGATAATATTGGTGTGGAACGTTACGCTTGTGGTGATGCCAATGTAATTGATCTCGCCGGTAACGCCGTATATCCCGGCCTGATTGACGCTCACGGTCATTTATCCCGCGTCGGCGAACGTGAAGTGAGCCTTAACCTGCAAGGTATAAATAGTCTTAAGGGCGTTCTTGAAAAGGTAAATGAATATGCAGACGAAAACCCGGATTCGGAATGGGTTTCCGGTCGTGGCTGGATTGAAAAAGTTTGGCCAGAGGGACGTTTCCCTACTCGGCAAGATCTAGACGCAATTGTTCCCGATCGTCCGGTTTATCTCGGCCGAGCAGACGGACATGCTGCCGTGATCAATACGGTAGCCATGAATATGGCGAATATCACTGGGACAACGGTCTCCCCTCCCGGTGGTGCGATCAATCTAGACGAAAATGGCGAACCTACCGGCATGCTCATCGATAAAGCTATGAACCTTGTACGTCCTCTAATTCCCGCAATTACTCGTGAAAAAGAGAAAGAAAATTTACGCATTGCTACTGAAAGAAACGTAAGCTTAGGTTGGACGGGGTTTCATAATGCCGGCGACACATATGATGTTTTGCGTATGATGCGCGAACTTCGCGCTGAAGGTAAGCTCAAACATCGCGTCTATCATGCCGTTAGGCCGATGCTATACGCGGAGGACGCAGAAATTCTCTTTAACAATGGTGGTGAAATCGACCCGGAACATTATGTAACAGCCCGTCAATTTAAAATAACCGTCGATGGCGCCCTTGGTTCACGCGGGGCTGGCTTTATAGAGCCATATTCTGATTATGACACCGTCGGACTTGTAAGATACGCCGAAGATGACCTTCGGCCGCTTCTTATCCGCGGCCTTGAAACCGGCATTCAGTTTCAACTTCACGCTATCGGCGATGCAGCAAACCGGATGGTCCTTAATGCTTTTGAACAGGCTCTTAAAGCGGTCCCAAAATCAAAACGAGCCGTGAATAACCCGCGTTGGCGCATAGAACATGCGCAAAATGTCCAACCAGACGATGTTGACCGCTTTATCGATCTTGACATTCTGCCATCCATGCAGCCATCCCACGCCATTGGTGATCTTCATTTTGCTGGTGACCGTCTGGGTCAGGACCGTCTTGCCAACGCATATCTATGGCGTACCTTCATCGACAAGGGTGCAATTATTGCTGGCGGAACCGATCAGCCAGTTGAAATCGGTGATCCTCGTATTGAATTTTTTGCGGCTGTCGCCCGTAAGGACCTTGACGGTTATTCTGGGGAAGGATGGCATCCAGAACTTAAAGTGTCCCGCGAAGAGGCCCTCAAAATGTTTACCATCTGGGCTGCCTATTCCGCCTTCCAGGATAATGTTCTTGGCTCAATCGAAGTTGGCAAACTGGCCGATTTAAGCATTTTCGACAAAGATCTGATGACGATTCCAGAAAATGAGATCATGTCTTCAAACGCCGTCATGACAATTGTTCATGGTGAAATCGTTTATCAAAAATAACTTGAATTGAGGACTAATTTAATATAGGTCGCTGGAAACTCCAGCGGCCTTTTCTTTTGTATCACTGGTTTTTCCTGCATCAAGTGACCTTCTAACTGCGATGGCTAACTCTCTATGACTATATGGTTTTTTTAAAATATTTTGTCTCAGAAGGTCAAGTTCCCCGTCCGCCTCGTTCTCTACATTCTGTGAATAACCGCTTGTCAGTAATATTTTAAGAGACTGATCAATTTTTCGAGCCGCAGCAGCCACTTTGTAGCCATCCTGATGATTTGGCATCACAATGTCGCTAAAAAGCAAATCAATTTCACTGTTATTGGTTAGGATATCAAGAGCAGTTTTTGCATCGCTCGCGGTAAACACCCTATATCCCAACTGAGTGAGCTGCTTCTCGGCAACCTCACATAGATGTTCTTCATCATCAACCACCAAGATGCTCTCATTGCCCCTCGGCAGTTTTGTCTCGCCATCAATTTTTTCAATACGAGGCTTCCAATCTTTGAAGGACCTTGGAATAAACAAGGTGATCTTCGTTCCCTCACCAACAATTGACTCTATTCGCATGTGTCCGCCGGAACGCTGAACGAAACCATGCACCATGCTAAGCCCAAGTCCGGTTCCCCGGTTGAGAGACTTGGTAGTAAAAAACGGCTCCAACACTTTTTCCAGAACATCCTTAGCTATTCCATGCCCGGCATCCTGAACAGTAATCATCACGTGATCACCGCTTTTGCTGCCAGCTATGTGACTCGCGTAATCCGCATCAAGGGTTATATTTTCCGTCTTAATATTGATGGTTCCCCCATCGGGCATTGCATCTTTGGCATTAAGTGAAAGATTAAGCATAGCATCTTCAAATTCACTGGCATCAATTTCAACAGGCCATAAACCTGTCATCGGCTGGGACGCAATATTGACACTAGCGGTAAGCGTTTTAGCAACAAATTCCTCAAAATTGGCTATACAATCGTTTATATTGACAACCTCTGTCGCCTGCGACTTATTTCTTGAAAAACTAAGTAGTTTTTTGATCAGATTAGAACCCCGATCAACGCTTTTTATCGCTTTTTTAAGGCGCTGTTTCTGCTTTTCTTCTTCTCTTATTGTGCTGTCCAGTATTTCCAAATTTCCTAGTATGATACCGAGGATATTATTAAAATCATGGGCGATACCGCCAGTAAGCTGTCCAACCGCATCCATCTTCTGAGAATGACGCAATTGTTCCTCCCTTTGCTTCAGCTCTGATAGATCCTGGATTTGTGCAACAAAATGAACCGGATTTTCCTGGCTATCCCTCACCAATGAAACATTCAGCTGAACAGGGACCAACGATCCGTCGCAACGAATATGATTCTCCTCCAATTCATAGGATGCTCTTTTATCTTCAAGAAGTTCGCTCATAAGCGCCTTTGCAAGAAGCTTATCGCCTTGGTGGGTGATCTGATCGATATTAAGTTTAAGAAGCTCTTTCTCCTCATAACCGAGAATTTTACAAAGAGCTTCATTAACAGTGTGAAATCTACCGTCAGGTGCTACTAGCGCCATTCCATGTGAAGCATGATCAAACGCATTCTGAAACCGACTGCGGATTTCATCTAACTTCTCAGCCGCGTTTATTCTTTGAGTAATATCCGTCGTAAAACCGATCGCGTTCTTTAACTGTCCATCATCGTCATAGACAGGATGCATTTGCGTTGACACCCAACGAATTGAGCCATCTTTATGTTTAATCCTGTAATCAGGCATTTTTTCTTCAAACTTACCGTCACGTATATTAATTAATGATTTTGCACGCAGTTCCAAATCATCGTGATAGACAATATTTCTCCACACCAGCGGGCTATCGTACAGATCCGAACATTTATAGTTTGTCCATTCCTCAAAGTTGGGACTGACATAAATGATTTTCTCCATGTCAGCCGCAGCAATAAAAAACAGACCATCGACAGATTCTGCTAATTGCCTAAACCTTTCTTCGGTGCTTTTGCGTCGACTTACTTCCTGACGCAAACTATAATTCCAGCCAAGAATGATCGCCATTCCAAGTAAGGCCAGAAGTCCGATCTGCCATACCAGCGTATAATCAGTCTCAGGTCTATTATCAAGCATCATCCAATTGCGGTTTATCTCTGCCTTTTCTTTGTCAGAAACACTGGCAATAACTTTTTTCACGGCACTACTCAAATATGGTAGATCTGATCTGATACCCAAGGCAATTGAACTTTTAAATGGCGTGGTTCCAACTGCGCCAAGGTTGGTCAGGTTTTCGATCGCGATGTTATACGAAGTAAGTGGTACACTACCGATATAAGCATCCGCAGCACCAGCAGATACTAATCTCAAAGCTTCCTGAATTGTATCGACCTCTATGACCTCAATATCAGGATAGCCTGCCTTTATTTTTCGTGTGCTTTGAAAATCCTTAATCTGTGCAATTTTTCTCCCTTTGAGGCCCTCCAAATCAACAAATACGTCCTCTCCATCTCTGGCAAAAATCACACTGTCCAACCTCATATAGCTTTCGGTAAAATCCAAAATATCAGCCCGCTTCTCGGATGGCGTAATCGCCGAAATTATATCAGCTTCCTTATTGCGAATTTTAACCAGACCCGCTTGAAAATCTTCGTTTGCAATCCATTCAATTTTGATATTGAGTTTTTCTTCGATTATTTTTAAATAGGAACCAGAAATTCCCGAAATATTGCCGTCATCATCAATAAATTCTACAGGAATAATTGTTGGATCAGCGGCAACTTTCACAATAGGATTATTTGAAAGCCAGAGTTGTTCTGCTCTAGTAAGCCCCAAACTATTGACACCCGGCACTGGCAACATCCACTTTTCGGACAGTTTCTGCAGTTGCTCGTTGGTAATAGACATCATTCCTTTATGCAGGATTGATTTCAGCTCCGGCCAATCGTTTCTGCTGGCAAGTTTCGCGGCCTCCATCACCGGTACATCCATAAAATCAAGATTTCCAAGCGCTGCCAGATCTCTGATAAATACAGCTTCGATGTGGTAATTTCCCACCGAAAACGGCAAAATGAAAAAATCGTTCTCCCCTCGTGATATTGAAAGCAGCGCTTGTGGATGGTCGGACGTTTCGATGAAAGTCAGCAGAGGGTATTTTTCCTTATAGTACGGAGTGGCAGCCCAGCCATTAGACACCAGTATTTTCTTACCCACAAGATCTTCAATACTTGTGATTTTCCCACTGGTTTTTCGGCCAAAAATAGTAGGCTGAAGATCAAAATATGGCTGCGAGAAATCAAGAAATTTTTCCCGTTCCTCTGTTTGAGCTATATTGTGCGCAATGTCTATTTGTCGTTTTTCCAGCTGCTCAAGCAAAGTAGACCACGGAACATCAGATACATATTCGATTTCTAATCCAACATTTTCTGCAACGATATTAAGATAATCAACAGAAAATCCCGCCGCTTCTCCAGCCCGAATAAATTCAATTGGCGCGATCGTTCTTTTGCTTGTCGCTTTGAGGACCGGATGCTTTTTAATCCAGTCTTTCTCCTCTTGCGTCAACACTGAAGTCAAAGGGACTTCGTTATGCTCGACCACAGTCGTCGACTGAGCGTAAAGATTGGTTACATTTATTACGACACAAACGATAATGAAAAGAGTTGTTAAATATTTTTTTCCGTTCAACATTTAAACCCAAAAAATCCCCAGTGGTTACACTTACATCTTTCTTTATATTCCTATATGGCCAACTAATCAAATCTGACGAATGCGTTAGAAAACATTTTAGTCCTTGCAATTATGAAACTCCACTTGTACCATTACTTCATATGGTACATATTGAAAGCATCCGATAAATGGAAATTGTAATAGATATTGATGATGAAACACCACTATTCACGCAGTTGATTGATCAGATAAAAAAAACAGTTCAGGAAGGTAAACTCAAAGCGGGTGATCCATTACCATCTATTCGCCAACTTGCCAACGATCTTGATCTAAACAATAAAACCGTCGCCAAAGCTTATCGACTTCTCGAACGCGATGAGGTGATTGTAACCCGTGGCTATCGCGGCACATATATACATAAAAATGCCTGTTCAAACAGTACCAAGGACTTAGTCGCATGGGTTAACAAAGAACTCAAAAAAACTATTGAAAAACTCAAGGCATCCGGCGTCACCGACAGCGAAATAAGAATAGCGTTCGCCGATGTTCTTAACTCAGGAAAGACAAATAAATGACCGTAACAATAATTTTATATTTAGCTGCGATAGGGCAAATAATTCTTCTATCCTATTATTATCCCGAGAAAATCATGAGGCGTGTAAATCAAATCCTCACGAATTTTCCAGCGATCACTCATCCCAAATTATATGCTGTTGAAAATGGAGATGTGCTTGCTAAAAAGGGAATAGTTAGATTTAAACTGATCACGAGGTTTACTTTGTATTTGGGACTTTTCCTTCTCTCACTCTCGGTTATCACCAACACTCCCTTAAACGATGCGATGGTGACATTATTTGCTATGGTACAATTTATTCCCTTCATGTTGATGGAAATAATTGAACTTAAACATTACAAACTTATGCGTCAGAATAACGAGAATCATAAACGCAGCGCCGATCTTAAAAGAAGGCAATATTTTGACTATATATCGCCATTAAAATTTTCATTGGCTGCTATCATGTTTGCTATCTATATTGCTTTTAATCTTTACCGAAATAATTTTAATCTCGCCTGGGGAAGTGACGGATTAATCACTTTAGTCACAATTATCGGTGTCCATATTTATTTCGCCATTGTCGTCGTTTGGATGATGTACGGCAAAAAACTGGACCCTCATAAGGAAACGAAAGACCGAGATCGTCACATTGGAGGTGTTGTACACACCACCTTTTATGTCAGCATTGCTATGAGCACATTTCTGTTGATCTATGGGCTACTCCAACATTATCAACTCGATCCGTGGGAACCGATCGCGCTCAGCATATATTTTCAACTCTGCGCCTACTTGGGCCTTGGCACTATTTTGAAAGTCAACAGTATCGAAAAGATCAATTTTGAAGTTTACCGTGATGATGCGCCAGCATGTAAAACAAGTTAAACAAATTCTGATAAGCCAAGCTCCCAAAACAATCGAATTTGTTATGGGAGCTTTTTTATGAAAATTAGAAAATAATTGACTATCATCAACAAAAAACCGTTGAAATCTGGTAGGGATACGTCCTATCTTGCAACAGAAAACAAATCACAAAATATTATAAGGAACAATCAATGATCAAAAAACTACTCCTGACGAGCGCTGCAGTGGGACTACTAGCTGCTTGTTCGTCTGAACAAACCAGCGAAGCCGATATGGCGGCCGTTTGTACTCCGGCCGATATCGTTCTAACAAACGCTTTGGTCTATACCGTAAATGAAAACAACCCATCTGCTGAAGCGATCGTTATTAAAGACAGTAAATTTATTTATGTCGGTGATAATGACGGCGCCGCGCGCTATGCCTGCGGTGACGCAAATGTCATCGACCTGGCTGGTCAGGCCGTTTATCCAGGCCTAATCGAAAGCCATGGTCACTTAAGTGGTGTTGGTTTCCGTGAAGTGAGCCTGAATCTGCAAGGTATTAATAGTCTTGCTGAAATGTTGGCTGCCGTGAAGGAATACGCAGATGCTAACCCTGATTTAGAGTGGATTAGTGGCCGAGGCTGGATCGAAAAAGTATGGCCAGAAGCCCGCTTCCCCACCCGTCAGGATCTTGATGAGATTGTTCCTGATCGCCCTGTAACGCTTCGTCGTGCTGACGGACATGCACTCGTTGCCAACACAATGGCGCTTGAGGCTGCTAAGATCACAGGTTCAACCGAGAACCCCGTTGGTGGTCACATCAACCTTGACGAAAATGGCGAGCCGACAGGCATGCTGATCGATACGGCAATGCGCTATATTAGCCCCCTTATTCCAAGACCAACACGTGAGCAAACAAAAGCCGCCATTCAAGCAGGTACTGAACGTAACGTATCTCTTGGCTGGACGAGTTTCCAGAATGCCGGTAGTTCCTATGATAACTTCGAAATGATGAAAGAACTTCATGCAGAAGGTAAATTGGCTCACCGCGTTTACGATGCGATGGCCTTTGGTGAGAACTCAGAACGCCTAATCAATGAAGGTGCGCAAATTGATCCGGAAGATTACTTAACCGTTCGTGATATCAAAGCGGTGATGGATGGTGCCCTTGGTTCCCGCGGTGCGGCATTTATCGAACCATACTCCGATTATGACACCTACGGCCTTATGCGCTATTCAGTTGATGAGTTGACCCCAATGCTTATCGATGCTCTTAAAGCCGGTATTCAGGTTGAAACCCACGCGATTGGTGACGATGCCAACCGCAAAGTGCTCGATGCTTATGAAATCGCGTTAAACACGGTCCCAAAATCACAGCGTGCCGTTAACGACCCACGCTGGCGTGTTGAACATGCGCAAAACATTCAACCAAATGATGTTGATCGTTTCATTGACATGGACATTATCCCGTCCATGCAGGCATCCCATGCCATAGGTGACCTTCATTTTGCTGGCGATCGCCTAGGTCAGGAACGTCTGGCCAATGCTTATCTATGGCGGACGCTCATCGATAAAGGCGCTATTATCCCTGGTGGATCTGATCAACCTGTTGAAATTGGTGATCCACGCATCGAGTTCTATGCCGCTGTTGCCCGTAAGGACCTAGATGGATATTCCGGTGAAGGTTGGCATCCAGAGCTTGCTGTAACACGCGAAGAATCTCTTAAGATGCTGACAATCTGGGGCGCATATGCAGCATTTCAGGAAAATTCGCTTGGCTCAATCGAAGTTGGAAAATGGGCTGACGTAGCCGTATTTGATAAAGACTGGATGACAATCCCGCTTGATCAGATTATGTCTTCTCAGAACGTACTTACCATCGTCCACGGTGATATCAAGCATCAGAAATAAACCCTGAACCAATCAAAAGAAAAGGCCGCTGTCTTCAGCGGCCTTTTTAGTTTGCGACTGGCATAAGCTTAAAGGTAGCTTAACCACCAGTCTTTGCGGGAACTTTTAAGTTTCATCACCCATTTGCAAAACGGGTAAAGAACAGCGAGCACCAAAAGCCAAACTGCATATACGCCGATTAAACTGGTACCATAGCCTTGCGGATAAAATGGAAACATATGCGCCATTTGATGAGCTTCAAAACCCTGCCACATGCCAAAAAGCACGCTCAAAGTATGGATTAAATAGAAATGCACAACGTAAAACGCAAACGGCACCCTGCCAAACATGACAAACATATCCTTTAGCCAACCTTGAAAGCGATCTGCATAGGAACAAAGGATCGCCATAAGCCCCAAAGTAATCAATAAATATAGCAAACTTGGTGGGTATTTAGTCACATCAAAAAAGTCAAACAGCGTCGAAATAATCCCGAGTTCTTGTGTTTGCCAAGGATTGGGATCACCATAAATTCCAATAAAACGAAGTAAAACAAACGCAGCAATAAACGCGAACCCTATCTTTCGAAGCAGCATATCTCGTTCCGCAGGATCTTTCTGGAATATAAATGTCGATCCATATCCAAGTAGAATAACCCCTGTCCATGGTATCGGCGGATACAGCACTACCGAATAAAATGGTATGACCAAAAATGTACCGGGTGTCATCAATGTTACCCACATCGGATCATCGGGGACTGAGAACGGCTGTCCTTCCGGCCAAACACCACCGAGGGCACTATGACCCACTATAATCAAGAGACCTAAAATAAGGCAATTTCTCGCACCCAGAAAAAGAAGTCCAGAAAGCGCAATCATACTGACACCAAGTGCAAACAGCACCTGAAGAAACGCCATTATTCCACCGCCCGTCATTTCATCACCAAACGGCCTAAAACTCAACGCGGTCGAAATCAGAAAGATCTCGCAAAAAATCAACCAAACACCACGCGTGAACACAAATTTTGCCAACTCTTTTCGCGTTCGCCTTCCTTCCATCAATCCTACCGATGTTCCTGCGAAAAACACAAACACCGGCGCGCAAAAATGAGTTATCCAGCGGGTAAGATAAAATGCTGCCTCAATATCCGGATCACTGATTGAAACACCGCTGCCGCTAAAGTAAAAATAATCTCTCACATGGTCAATCGCCATGATGATGATGACAAGCCCCCTCATCATGTCAATGTTAGACATGCGGTAAGAGCGCTGATCATCAGGCTGTACTATCGTATCTGTCATTTGTTTTCCTTTATTAATACCCTACTCAATCCCTGATAATTGTAATGACCGTTTCAATGAACATATGTAAATTTTCCTTGCTCGCGCCCGTCTTATGCATCACAGGAAGCGTGATCGCCTGCGCCGAGAAATAGTCTGCAAGTTTTTCGCTATCATTTTCCGGAGCCAGCAATCCTTTCTCCTGGGCCAAATCCAGATAGTCACGGAACTTGCCTTTTCGAAATTGCTGAATACTGTTTGCAAGTGCACTTATCGATGGTTCATTATTTTTACTTTTGACCAACGAGTTAGCGAGAAAGCAGCCATCTGGCGTATTTTCATCAAAGAAGCTATCCACCATCGCTATAAATAAATCTCTAAACGCTTCTTTGGCAGGCTTTTCTGATTGCATCAGCCTGCCCATGAGCGGCATCCCGTGTAAGCGAACATAATTTTCCAGTGATTTTGTGTAAATTTCCTGCTTGTCACCGAACGTTGCATAAAGGCCCGGTTTCGCCATGCCGGTGGCCGCCACCAGATCAGAAAGACTGGTGGCGTCATACCCTTTATCCCAAAAGGTTTTCATTGCCGCTTCAAGTGCTTTTTCAGGGTCTATTTTTCTGGGGCGTCCTCGTACCATAGAGCAATCCTTTATTTAGTACCGATTGGTACTTTAATAAACAAAAGAAACTTTGACAAGAAAATAATACCGTACGGTACTAAATAATTTTAGAACTGGAAATAAATAAAAGGTGCTTCTTCAGTTGAAATTGCAACAAGGAAATATAATATTCCAACAATGCCCCCTGCCTGGATCACCGCAGGCACTTTGCAATAAAGGTCTTTCCAATCCATACTCCAACGTGTTGGTGTATAGTGAAGCACGATCGCCAATAAGAAAATTGTGGCCCCTATCGTGCTAATAGGAACGCTGGTGACACTAAAATCGGTCATAGCTTTCGCATAAACGATGGCGCTGTCGAGCGATCCGCCGCGAAACAGCAGCCGTGAAAACGCCACCACATTGAAAATCCAGAACCATTGCAACACCATCCTGGACCCTTGATAGTCCGGCTCGCTAATGCCTGCCGCCTTACGTTTGTTTCTACGCCAGCGTTCCAAGCCGACAAAAGCACCATGCAAAACACCGTAAAGAACAAAGTTCCACCCGGCCCCATGCCATATGCCGATAGCAATAAAGGTAATCATCAAATTAAGGTAAACATTGCCATATTTAGACCCACCAACCCCAAAGAACAAATAGTCGCGGAAGAAGGATGACATGGATATATGCCAACGTTGCCAGAAGTTTGAAACACTGACCGCCTTATATGGTCTGTTAAAGTTGATCTGAAGCTCGTAGCCAAGGGTTCTCGCCACCCCCCTGGCGATATCCGTGTAGCCGGAAAAGTCCATATAAACCTGATAGCTGTAGGCATAAATGCCAACCAACAGAAATAGTGGTGAATATTGGCCGGGATCCGCAAACGCCGGGTCAACGAGATGCACTGCCAACACATCCGCAAAAGCAACTTTCTTGATAAACCCCCTGATGATGAGAGCCACGCCGGACTCCATGGCATCCGGCTCTTCCTGATGATCATCTTTGAGCTGCGGCAGGAAATATGAAGCTCGAACGATCGGACCGGCCACCAGTTGGGGGAAAAAAGCCACGAACAGCGCAAAGTCGCTAAAGCTCTTCACCGCTTCGGTTCGCCCACGGTAGATATCAAGTGTATAGCTGATGCTCTGGAAAGTATAAAATGATATGCCAATAGGCAAAATGACATTAAGCAACGGAAGCTCGCCGCCAAACCCAATGCTCGTAAGGGCTACATTCATACTATCAATAAAGAAATTAGCATATTTAAAATAGCCTAGAATACCAATACTGATCACCAAGGAAAGTGCCAGCCAACGTTTTTTACCACCGCTGCTTTTTGCTTGTTCTATTTTCGGGCCGATATAATAATTCACCACCGTTATCGCCAATATCAACCCGGCAAACCGCCAGTCCCAACACATATAGAAAAAATAACTGGCCGCAAGTAAAAATAGCTTTCGCGCAGCAGGGTACTTGGTCAGAATTATTCGTGCGGTGAACAAAACGACCACAAAGAAAACCAGAAACTGAAAAGACTGAAAAATCATTTTTCGCCCCCCTCAGTGAGTAAGCCCTGTTCCATTATTGTCTTGAGCATCAGCTTGGCCACGAAATCAGAGCCTGCGGCGTTAAAATGAATAGAATCCGCAAAATAAGTGTCACCACCCGGAATTTCCTGATCAAGCCTCATAATCGGCGTATTATAACTTGTACTTACTTCAATCATTATCTCATTGTGACTGTCGTAAACATCATGAAGCCCTTCGATGCTAAAACATTGATCTTTCAATCTGGCAAAATCTGAATATTCATATTGTTCTTCGGCAGACATTTCCCGATTAAATGAGCGCGGATTTGTGATAACCAGAACCGGAACACCGGCACTTTTTATCGATTGAAGTAAATCGTCAAAATTATCTCGAAACGGCTTCTTATTGAGTGTTGATGGATCGGTTAATTGCTCTACTTCGGGCATCAACGCACGCAATATAGTCGTATTTTTTATTAGTAGCTCGATCGACAACACCCAATTCGGTAAGCTATAATTTAAAAGCCCATTACTCTCCGCAGCAACCCCACCATCGAGGCAATATAAGGACACATTATTTAAACCAGTATAGAGTACTAGAAGATCTAACCCCATCGGCTCCAGCATCTTTTCAAACATTATCTTTTGATCCGCAAAATAATAGCCTGCGATACCGGCGCTTATCACGTTCACTTTCTTGTCTGTAAATTTCTGCTGAAGATGCTCTTCCAGTCGGTAAGAAATCGTTTCTTCATTCACCGGGTTAAGCATCCCCATGACCGTTGAAGCGCCTAAGATGGCGACACGAATTTCATCACTTTGCTTGCTTTGTGATATTTCAGGACTTCTGAGGCCAATTGAATTGGACCTCACCGTTCTATAGCCTTCGTCGGAAACAATATTGGGCTGGATTAATTTTAGTTGGTAGTCTTCATTAAAAAAATAAATACCTTCATCATCAACAATTTGCATGGCTTTTTCGTCACCATATAAATAGGCACGCGCCTGAAGTGCTACTTCTGCAACGATCAATAAAACAATCGCCAATGCAAAGCATAGCCAGACTTTTCGACTGCCAACCGAATGGATACTTTTTTTCTCTTTCAACCCTTCATACCTCTAACTTGTACTCTTATGATATAACCTAACGCAAACTTTTGGAAGCAATTTCGTAAACATGTTTAGAAAGCCCTTTTTGCCGTAAAATATCCTCAAGCGCGCCAACCATAAGTTTCTGACGGTCTTCATCATATGCTCTCCACCTTGTCAACTGCTTGGAAAGACCCGCTGCGATTTGCGGATTGAGAGGATCAAGTGCTTTTATATTACGCACAAGAAACTCATACCCTCTTCCCGATTTGTCATGGAATGACACCTGATTGAGACTGCAAAAA
Source organism: uncultured Kordiimonadaceae bacterium (assembly GCA_963976585.1). GTDB lineage: Bacteria > Pseudomonadota > Alphaproteobacteria > Sphingomonadales > Emcibacteraceae > Pseudemcibacter. Next base: position 18,517 of record CAXBLS010000005.1, on the reverse strand, counting down.
ACGCTTATCAACGAGCGGACCCGGTTCGGTGTTTTTAAATCAAAATCCGGATGCTTGTTTAACGCGGCCACCCGATCATGAACATCGCCCTTAGTTGAAAGTGCTTGCGCACTAAACCACTTATCAATAACCAAAGGATCATGCTTCCATTTTCTGTAGAAGCTTTCAATCGCTTCTTCTCTGTTCGGCGCGTCACTGTTCACCAAGAATGTGAATGAAGCAATTTCATCAGTCATATTGCCCGCCCTGTATAACTGTTCGCTACAAAGTTGAATAATATCTTCATCGGCGATTTCCATTAAATACCCGAGGACCATATTTTTAAGGCGTCTTCTTCCCACTGCCTCGGGATTATATTGATACGGTTCATTGGTTTGGCATTCCCTGAAGGTTCTTAGCAGATCTCCCTGAAATTCCTGGGCAAGTCCCTTAACAACCAATTTTCTGGCCTCATGTATACCATCCACATCAATGGGGGTTTTTTGTTGCCCCAGCACACCTTCTGAAGGGAGGGTCAGCATTTCCGCCGCAAACGCCTTATCAAGACTAGTGTCATTGAGCACAAGTCGGATGGCATCGACATATTTATCATCAAGTTGAAGTTTTTGTCCTGCTTTAAGATCATCTACTAACGCAAGAATAATATCCGTTGAAATTTCCTGTGCTGCCTCCCAGCGATTAAAACTATCGCTATCGTGTCCGATCAAAAATATTTTCTCGTCACGGTTCAGATTATTTTTTATTTTTACCGGCGCCGAAAATCCACGCAGGATTGATGGGATTGGTTTTCTAGCAATGTCAGTAAAAAGAAACGATTGCCTTGCCTCGGTAAAGTTTTTGAGCTGAGTACCACCGTCAAGCATCTCATTACCATCATTATCCAATAAACCAAGCTCAATTGGGATATGCATTGGCTTCTTGTCGGTTTGCCCCGGTGTGTCCGCAATAGTCTGTGTCATAGAGAGCTCATAAGTTTTTGCAGTTTCATCATAGTGACCAACTGCTGATATTTCCGGTGTGCCAGCTTGACTATACCATAGCCTGAACTGGCCAAGGTCAACGCCAGAGCCATCTTCCATCGCCCGAACAAAATCTTCACACGTGACCGCCTGTCCATCATGACGCTCAAAGTAGAGATCCATGGCTATTCTGTATTTCTCCGGCCCAAGAATTCTGTGCATCATGCGGATCACTTCTGATCCCTTTTCATAAACTGTCATGGTATAGAAATTGTTGATTTCCATATACGATTCGGGACGAACAGGATGAGCCATCGGCCCGCTATCTTCAGCGAACTGATGCTGACGGAGTGCACGCACTTCATCAATACGCGTTACAGCGCGACTACCCATATCAGATGAAAACTCATGGTCGCGAAACACTGTGAGTCCTTCTTTCAGACTTAGCTGGAACCAGTCACGACAAGTGACCCGATTGCCGGTCCAGTTATGAAAATATTCATGAGCAACCACAGTTTCAATAAAGGAATAGTCAGAATCTGTCGCCGTTTCAGCTTTGGCAAGAATGCATTTGGTATTAAATATATTGAGGCTTTTATTTTCCATAGCTCCCATGTTGAAATGACTTACCGCCACAATATTAAAAATATTAAGATCATATTCGAGGCCGTATACCTCCTCATCCCATTTCATCGATGCTTTAAGCGAAGACATGGCATGCGGACATTTATCAAGGTCTTCCTTCTCCACGAAAATCCTCAACGTAACATCAGTACCACTTCTGGTCACAAAATGATCTTCCAGATAGTCGAGGTTGCCGCCAACCAGAGCAAATAAATAGCTCGGCTTTGGGAAAGGATCTTGCCAAACAACGAAATGCCGACCATCTGCCAAATCGCCAGCATTGACCTCATTACCATTGGAAAGCAGGACAGGATAATCTTTTTTGGACGCCTCTATACGAACTTTATAGGTCGCCATAATATCGGGTCTATCAGGAAAATAAGTGATCCGTCTAAAGCCCTGCGCTTCGCATTGAGTGCAATACATACCATTTGACATATAAAGCCCTTCAAGTGCCGTATTTGATGCAGGATCAATGTCATTTTTGATCAGTAGGTCGAACTCATCCGGCGTATTTTCGATGGTCAATGTTTCATCATCCGCCACAAACTCGACGCTTTTATTATCAATCATAACCGACTTCAGCTTGAGCTCAACGCCATCAAGAACCAGTGGTGCATTGTCACTTCCCTGCCGCTTTATATGAAGACGGGATGTCACATGAGTAACGGCATCGTGCAACTCAAAGTCCAGCTCGACAGCCTCAACTAAAAATTCTGGTTTCTTGTAATCCGCCAGATATTTCGTCGACGGGGCGGTCGTCTCTTGCGCAGCTTCGGCCATACTTATTCTTCCACTCTACTTGATTAACAACAACTATTGCTCTGATCAGGATCAGTTGTGATGCGCTGGGTACCTATTTTGGTCTCTTTTGCTGTACGTTCCGAAAGTCCGCAGCAACCAACATCAAAAGGGACATCCTTCTCAACAGCAGTATAGGGTTCAATGAGGATCATATGATCCTCGTAAGGTTCCATCTTCATATTTTCAAAAATCTTGTCGCTTACGGCCATTCGTTTACCGCGTGGAAATACGTTACCGGCCTCGTCGCTCACCTTTTTCCAGGGGCCTTTATATATAACAGCCTGATTTTTATCATAGGCTTGCGAGCCGTCGCCTTTCCAGGCCAGAATTGTCATTGAGCGATATTCAATTCCTTCAACAACCTGCCACGGATCTTCATCAAATTTATCTATAGTTACGCCGTAAAACCCTACATCTTCCAGCAATTCGCCAAACTCTTGCTCTTGAAACGCGCCCGAAATACAGCCGCTCCAAAGTTTTTCATCCGCCTTTAGATGATCCGGGGAAACTTCATCAGAAACAATATCAGAGATGGCGATTCTGCCACCAACTTTCAGAACCCGATACATTTCTTTAAAAAGTTGCTTTTTTTCCTGATCAGAAACCAGATTGAGAACACAATTGCTTACGATAATATCAATACTGTTATCTTCAATCATCGGACATTCATCGCCTAATTGTTGAATTGTACTTTTCAGCGCCCCATAACCTGAACTGTCTGTAACCGGATGATCCTGCAAATAAGCATCAACCTTCTCCATGTCGGTTTTAAGATCCTGAATATTACCTTTTTTAAACTCGATGTTGGAGTAACCAATGCGTTCAGCGACGATCGGAGCGTTGTTGCGCGCAAGATCAAGCATATCATTGGTCATATCGACACCTATAACACGTCCCTGTTCTCCTACTACTTGTGAAGCTATGAAACATATTTTTCCGCCGCCTGATCCAAGATCAAGCACCACGTCGCCTGTACGAACATATTGTGAAGGGTCCCCGCAGCCGTAATCACGTTCTATCACCTCAGCAGGGATAATTTTTAGATACTCGGCATTGTAGTCTACGGGACAACATAATTCTGGTTGACGCTCATTGGCACCTTCAGAATAACGGTCCTGTACCGACGAGGTAATTTTCATATCCATAGATATTTCTCACGTTAAAATTAATAAGACGACACAGAGTAAATGAAATTATTCCCCAGCTACAATCAAATAATTGTGATTTTATAAATTTATTCTAAAACGGGCTACTAGGCCGCCAGAATTCGCTCAACTTCGTCAACCAAATCTTTCAGATGAAATGGCTTTTGCAGTAGTTTTGAGTTTTTGGGTCTCTCTGCGCTTCGGTCCATCGCCACAGCAGCGAAACCGGTGATGAACATAACCGGCAGTTCCGGATACATTTTTGTTACCCGACGCGCGAGCTCAATACCGTCCATACCCGGCATAACGATATCCGTAAGCAGCAAATCGAACCGTCCAGAAGATAAATGAGGAAGTGCCTCTATACCATGAGAAACGGTAATGACTTCATATCCAGCCTTATTTAAAGACCGCGACAGAAAGTTACGCATTGTGTCATCATCTTCAGCGAGTAATATACGTTGCAAATCTGATACCCTTTTTGATTTATCGACTACTTATAAATGTGCCAAGTTTAATTATTCGTAAAGTTTCGCCACAAAAAGTATTTTTGTCTATTTTTTTATCATCGGTTCCTATAGCTTATTAGTTCATATTTTTGCAGGAACTTCTATAAAAAAAGAATATATGAAATTATTTACCCTTAAAAGAGCTAAACATAAAACCAACAATATTATTTATAACAGTCCTCATAGCGGTGAACACTTTCCTTCGGATTTTTTTGAATACACATCCATTGATAAACACACTCTTCTTTGTTCCGGCGATAGTTTTGTAGATAAGTTATTTTCGGAGGCAAGTAATAATGGCTCAGTATTTCTTTGCAATGAATATGCAAGAAGCTTCATGGATACAAATAGAGAAGCCTACGAACTTGATCCAGAAATGTATAGCGAAGAAATCACCAAAACGCTGGTCAGCGACAGTGCTAAAGTGAAAATGGGATTTGGATCTATCGCCAAATTCGCATACACTAGAAAACATATATACGATAAAAAAATCCCCTTTTCTGACGCATTAAAACGTATTGATGACTATTATCATCCTATTCATGAAAAATTGAACGAGTTACTCAATACCGATTTTGAAAAATATGGGTATTCACTTCTCGTAGATTGTCATTCGATGCCGTCTTACGAATTTTTGGGTCAACCAAGTGCGAAGTATCGCCAACCAGATATTATTCTCGGAAACCTTCACGGTAAAAGCTGCTCAAACAAAATCACCGACTATCTCACCAGACATTTTATGATGTACGATCTTAGCGTAGCTCACAACACTCCGTTTGCTGGTGGTTTTAATACCAGCCATTACGGCGATCCCAGATCGAACCACCATGCTGTTCAGATTGAAATAAAAAAATCTCTCTACATGGACGAAATTACGCGAAAACCAAACGAACATTTTGAACCCATTAAGATAATTATGAGTTCACTTTGTGATCATCTTGCCAAAGATATTGACAAGCTTCTTTGAGATTTTAATGGCAAAAAAACAAAAGGGCCATTCGGATTATCCGAATGGCCCAAGTCTAGGGAGGAAATGCTCTTTAAGAGCGGTCACAAAGCTCCTACACCAAGAGCCTTGCAAAGACTATGTTTATCGTTTCTAAAATCAAATGCAAGTCATATTTTTCTTTTAATTTACAACAACTTAGCTTGAACATAAATGTCACACTGTGTCTTTTATGCAACATATTGCCATCTAAAAAATTAGCCATATTTTTCAATATGTTACGAGAATAGACCTCTAAATGAAGCAAAAATATCACAAGAAATTTAGTTCCCTTAAAATATCACTTTATTGTGATTTTGGATGGCCCTCTAATGATGTTCAATTAAATTTCCATAAAATGATCATTGTTCATTGAGTCTAATTCCTATAATTTCAAATGACTTTGTCTATTGGTAAGGAATAAATTAAGTGCTTGATTTTAATGATCCAATTATCATGTTGATGATATTACCCTTTATCATCACAATTATCGGACATGGACTGTTCCGATTTTTTGCTGGAGAGGGGCTTGGTCATACCCTTGCCAACAGCTCTTTGATTATAGCATTTATCATCACGCTCCTTCTTTTTTATGGCTTACCCGGCATTCCAATCCGCACCAACACGGATCAACTTTTTTTCATTTGCCTGATTTCACTATGTTTCGGATTTTTGCAGGATCGTTACCCCAAGATCAATTTCTTATCCCCTCATATTCATATTGCTCTCATGATATTGGTTGTTTTCTGGATCTATGCAAATAATGGTGCCTTCCCTGTTATCCGAGCTGATTTATTTGCACTTGCCTATATTACAATCCTCGCCATAATTCTTTTCTTAAAGCTGGAAGAAGTCCAATATAACGATCTCCAGGCTCCCGTAGCCTTATTTTGGGCGGCGGTCGGTCTTTACGTGGTGGCTAGAGGGTCGGATATTCCCATCAGCGAAAATTTAATGATGATACTCATTTCTGCACTTGGAACTTACCTTATTTTAAATTTTCCAAAACCAAAATTTCCCTTTGGTGCATCTGCACTCTATCCTAGCTACCTGATCATTTTGAGTGTCGCCATGCAGATGTTTAATGTCGATCCTGACCTTGCGTTCTCCCTCCTGATTCTGAGTACAATTTTCTACAGCGAAAATATCATCAACTTTCTACCGGACGCCTATGCTACGCCGGTAATTAGGTTGATAATGCCGGCAATTCCAATCGGAATAGCATGGGTATTTTCATAAATTTGCTATTGAGAATATGACCTGATAATCTCTATTATTATTGTTAAAAAGGGGCCATTTTATGAAAAAAATCATAGCCATCATCACCATTTTAATTTTCAGCCAAAGCGCCTTTGCCAAGCCTATGAGCATGATAGACCTACTCAACATTCCATTGGTTAACGATGCTCAGCTTTCCCCAAATAGCGAGCAGATATTATTCGTAATAAGAAAAGCAGACTGGATTAAAAACAAAAACATGAGCACTATTTGGCGTAGTGATCGGGACGGCAACAATTTATTGCAGATAACGTCCGGGATTTCTGACGCAACCTCCCCTCGCTGGTCCCCGGATGGAAAAAAAATCGCCTTTCTAAGTAAACGTGGGAATGATGAAGTAATCCAACTTTATGTGATGCCTGCAGATGGTGGAGAGGCAATCCGACTTTCAAATCATGCAACCAACATTTCCGCGCCGCAGTGGTCGATAAACGGCGAATATATCTATTTCCTCGCAAGTGATGAGAAAAGTGAGGAAGAAAAAAACCGAGAAGAAATAAAGGATGACATCTACAAGTTCGAGCAAAATTATCAGCAACGCCACCTCTGGAAAATTTCCGCTGCTGATGGTCTTGAAAGTCGGATTACTGAAGGTAATTTTTCGACAAATTCTTACACGCTGTCCCAAGACGGTCAAAAAATTATCCAAAACCGCAGACCAAGTCCCCTACTTGATTCAGCCATGGAAAATGAAATCTGGATCACGGATGTGGACGGTACAGATCCCGTTCAAATTACAGATAATACCAATCCCGAAAGCGGCGCTGAACTATCACCAGATGGCAAAAATGTACTTTATATTTCCTGGACCGATGAAAATGATCAGCCATATTTTGAAGACAACTTGTTTCTAATCTCGGCATCTGGCGGTAACCCAAAACAATTACTTGGCGACTTTGATCACGATATTGAGGAGGCACACTGGTCAAATGACGGCAAGAATATCTACTTCAAAGCCAATCTTGGCGTCCATAGCGAGCTGTTTAGACTTAATATTACCTCAGGAACGATAGAACAACTTACAAATGGTAAACATACCGTTTCCGCATGGCATTATAATCCCGATAGCAACGAACACATCCTGTCTATTAAAACCGCTCATAATAATGGTGACTTCTGGTATCTCGGATCGGGACAGCTTGAAAAAATAACATCAATTTACGATTATCTGGATCAGGATTTTGAGCTCCCTGAGCAGGATACCGCACACTGGTCTGGTGCAGATGGCGTCACCATCGAAGGCATGATCATTTACCCAAATGGGTACGAAGAAGGCAAACGTTATCCACTTGTCGTGCAAACACACGGAGGCCCTCGTGCCTCAGATCAATGGGGTATTTACAGTACTACATCATATGCCACCGTCCTTGCGGCAAACGGATATGTCATTCTGCGGCCAAACTATCGTGGTAGTGTTGGTTATGGTGACACCTTTGTCCGTGACATGGTCGGCAGTTACTTCAATCAATCACACCTTGATGTCATGACCGGCGTTGATCACCTGATCGCAGAAGGCATTGCCGATGGCAATCAGATGGTCAAAATGGGCTACAGTGCTGGCGGCCACATGACTAATAAAATCATCACTTATACTGACCGCTTCAAGGCGGCATCTTCAGCGGCGGGTACAGTTAACTGGATTTCCATGTATAGTCAAAGTGATACCCGAGTTTACAGAACACCATGGTTTAGCGGAACCCCGTGGCAGGAAAATGCGCCTATCGATACTTACTGGGATCATTCTCCGCTCAAGGATATTGCCAAGGTCACGACCCCGACTTTGGTAATCGTTGGCGGTGCAGATGTCCGTGTCCCCAAACAGCAATCAGTTGAGTTATACCGTGCATTAAAATCCAATGGTGTTGAAACAGATCTTTATATTGTCCCGCGCGAGCAACATGGCTGGCAAGAACTTCGCCATAAACTATCCAAGATGAATGTGGAAATGACATGGTTTGAAAAACATGTCAGAGGGCGGGAATTTCTCTGGGAAAATGTGTCAGAATAGTTAACTTTGAATCGCCCAAACCCTACCTCTTTAAAAAGACGTGATTATTATAGACAATTTGAATTTAATATCATAGGCTTCAATATGTTAGGCAACACTAATATTAAGATGGTTAAACAAGTTATATAACGCAATGAAGCATATAAAAAAATTAATATTGGATAAATCCTCAGATGCGCTCGAAGAAGAAGTATTCGAGGCGTTGGCAAAGGACGTGCTTGAAGGATTAAATGTCGACTTGGTTAGTATATGGTATTTCAATGATGATCACTCGGTACTTACCTGCAAATATAGCCTAGATAGAAATAAAAAGATCAATCTGAAAGACTTCAAACTTTTAGAAAAAGACTATCCTCACTATTTTAATGCCATCATAGAAATGGTGTCTCTGAAAGCTGACGACGTTTATACGCATCCGGGGACAAAAGAGCTTATAAAAGATTATCTCGAACCATACAAAATATATTCGCTTCTCGACTATTTAATCTGCGAAGGTGGAAAAAAAACGGGCTTAATTTGCTGTGAAACCACTTCTGGAAAAAGAATCTGGCAGGAAGACGATGTTGATCTGATCAGAGTGCTCACCGTCATGGCTGGGGTTGAACTCAAAAATACCCACCAAAACTAATTTCATCTTTGCATAGACATGCGCGTAAAGATGGCTATACTGCGCCGACTTTTAACCCGGCCTAACAGATTAGTGACCAGACCATGACCCTAAGAAATATTGCCATTATCGCCCACGTTGACCACGGTAAAACTACCCTCGTTGACGGTATGTTCAAACAAAGCGGAATGTACCGTGATAATGAAAGCGTAGAAGATTGCGCGATGGACAGCAACGACATTGAAAAAGAACGCGGCATTACGATTTTTGCCAAATGTACTGCTGTAGATTGGGGTGATCATCGCATCAACATCGTCGATACACCAGGTCATGCCGACTTCGGCGGCGAAGTGGAACGTATCCTCAGTATGGTCGACGGCGTTATCCTGTTGGTCGATAGTGCCGAAGGCCCGATGCCTCAAACAAAATTTGTAACCGGCAAAGCTCTCGCCCTTGGTTTAAAGCCAGTTGTGGTCATCAATAAAATTGATAAAGCCGACCGTCGTCCGGACGAAGTCCACGATGAGATATTTGATCTGTTTGTTAGTTTGGATGCCAACGATGATCAACTGGATTTCCCGATGCTATACGCCTCTGGCCGCGACGGCTGGGCTTCAAACGATCTTGATGGTTCTCGTGAAAACCTCGATCCTCTTTTCCAAACAATCATTGATTATTATGATAAGCCTGCCATGCGCACCAAAGAAATCGTTGGTGAACCCTTTACAATGCTAGCCACACTTCTTGACCGCGATAATTTCATGGGGCGCGTGCTCACGGGCCGTGTACAAACCGGAAAAATTAAAGTCAATGATCCGATTAAAGTGCTAAATCAGAGCGGTGAAGTTGTTGAGACCGGCCGCGCGACAAAACTTATGTCATTCGAAGGCTTGGAACGCGTTCCCGTAGAGGAAGCCATCGCGGGTGACATTATTGCCATCGCTGGCCTTAAAATCGGCACCGTGGCTGATACTATCTGCGACGCGGCAGTAACAGTTCCCCTTCAAGCGCAGCCGATCGATCCACCAACACTTTCTATGCGCTTTACCGTAAATGACAGCCCAATCGCTGGCCGTGAGGGATCAAAAGTAACATCCCGTATGATCCGCGACCGTCTTGAGCGTGAATCTGAAGGAAACGTCGCCATCCAGATCACCGAAAGTGAAAGCAAGGACAGCTTTGATGTTGCTGGTCGCGGTGAACTTCAGCTTGGTGTCCTCATTGAAACCATGCGCCGTGAGGGCTTTGAACTTTCCATTTCCCGACCTCGTGTTATTTACCAAGAAGATGAAAACGGTGCCCGTACAGAACCATACGAAGAAGTCATCATCGACGTGGACGAAGAATATTCAGGCGTCGTCGTGGAAAAAATGGCAGAACGCAAAGCTGAAATGACCGACATGCGAGCATCAGGAGCTGGAAAATCACGCATTACTTTCCTTGCGCCTTCCCGCGGACTTATTGGCTATCACGGTGAGTTTCTAACCGATACACGCGGTACAGGTATTATGAACCGCACATACCACAGCTATGGCCCTTATAAAGGTCCAATCCAAGGCCGCCGCGTTGGCGTTCTGATCAGCATGGGCGGCGGTAAAGCTGTTGGATATGCTCTTTGGGGCCTCGAAGACCGCGGCGTTATTATGATCAATCCTCAGGAAGAAGTTTACGAAGGTATGATTATCGGCGAACACGCCCGCTCAAACGATCTCGATGTTAATGTACTAAAAGGAAAACAGCTCACAAACATTCGAGCTTCCGGTAAAGATGATGCGATCAAGCTTACACCGCCGCGCAAGCTAAGTCTGGAACAGGCTATTGCCTATATTCAGGATGATGAGCTTGTTGAAGTAACACCGGATAGCATCCGCCTTCGCAAACGTTTTCTAATACCGCATGAACGTAAAAAGGCAGCCAGAGCGGCTTCACAATAACACTAATATAAAGTGATCTGTTGGCAGGTTATTTTTTCGACAACTCTCGAAGTTGTTTAAATTTGCTCTGCTCATCTATCCCTAAATTCGGCACCTCGATTGTAACGGTGGTTCCTTGTGCTTTTATACTAGTTATTGTTAATTTGCCGCCGATAAATTCTGTAAACCTTTTTACCAACGCCAAACCTAATCCAGACCCTTCCGTCGTCCGGTTATAGGTATCTTCTGCCTGATAAAATGGCTCTGTGGCTTTGGAGACCTCTTCTTCAGTCATTCCAATTCCTTCGTCCTTAATCACAATAGATACTTTATCATTGGTGGACTCAGTGGAAATTGAAATCCTGCTATTTGGGCTTGAGAACTTTACGGAGTTTGAAAGAACATTAATCAAAACTTGTTTCAAAAACCGACCGTCTGTGGCAATCAAAAGCTCCTCCGAATCTACATCAATCGAAATATTCTTTTCCGCTGCATCAAGCTGAATGGTTTCGCAAGCATCGCGCAGCGCATTATTAACATCCCATTCTGCAACGTTTATATCTAACTTGCCCTCTTCGATCTTACTCAGATCCAGAATATCATTTATTAAAGAAAGCAGGTGTTTTCCGCTTTTTAAAATAATCTCTTGATATTCATGCTTCTGTTTCTCTGTATTCTCATAACCCGGAAGGGTTAATAACTCCGAGAAGCCGATTATAGCATTTAACGGGGTTCTGAGCTCATGGCTCATGCCTGCTAAAAAATTACTTTTAGCGCGGTTCGCCTGTTCAGCCTTACGTGTAAGCATTTCCATTTCCGCGAGCATCAACCGCAGTTCATCTTCAGCTTTTGCACGTCGGCTCACTTCATCAGCCAAAAGCCTTATATTTGGTAGTGAGATTGATAAACCAAACACAACAATTATGAGCCCAGGAAAATACAAGAGCATTGACCTTGTGTCTTCAGCAGACCAATTAAACAAGCTAAACTGCACAATGGCATTTTCTATTGTGAATTCATTAAGTATACTAAAGAATGATGCAATGGACAGCACCAAAGTTCCCACCATCAAAGCCCAGTACCCTGCGGCATTGGGTAGCCTTCTTCGTCCTTTAGCAAAAATCAATATTGGCACGGCAGAAACGCCAAAAAATATATATGTAACTGGCAGCGAAAGTACTTTTATTACTAAATCCATATAAACTAACCCCCTATTCAAATTAGCTTATATAATAATAATTATTAATATACAATTACCAAAACCTCATTGACCACAAAGAATTTTAGTTGCAATTAAACACTGTGCATGATGCACGCGGAGAGTTAAAATTTCGGTTGGCATGATAAAACGAGGAATTTCCCATTTAGAGCCGGAGCAAATAGAGATTATCATAAACCGGTCAATAAAAGACCCTCATCTCACTGGGCGGACTTTTATTATCTATCAGCTTTTCAAGTCTGATAGCTCTGCAAATCCACTGAATACGTTAGAAACCAGTTCCCGGTTGGGCTTGTAAAAAACCCAGTTTTTTATTTTTTTCTGTGACACCAGTCCTGCCGCCTCTAATATTTTCATATGCGATGTTACTGTTGGCTGTCTTAGGCCGACCTTATCGGTAATAAATCCAACGCAAACACCATCTTCAATCAAATCTCCATCTTGCTGTGGCGGAAAATATTTGGTTGGGTCAAGTAGCCACGACATAATCTGCAATCTTTTTTCATTGCCCAGTGCCTTCAGAATTAAAGTGGTTGACTCTATATTCATTTATTACTATATTGCCTTTTTTCTATATAGATATTCATCTATTTTGTTTTATAGCATACCAATGATGAAATTGCAAAAATGCAATTTACTTGAGCAGCTCATCCTGGTTGACAACGAATTTCGATATAGAGCGCACGCAAAGTGCAACTGAACAAAACACAAATCAATACCGAAACGCGTGAGCAGTAACCATTTCGAATTTCACACACCAGACAGGAAAATAAAATGACAAATAAACATACCCCTAACCGCCGCAATTTTCTAAAAACCGCAGGTATAGCTGCAACAGCCATCGGTGCCACACCACAGTTGGCATTTGCTAACGGACAATCCCAGACTTCAATCCATCCATTAGGCGAAGATACATATAGTTTTGACAGGGTTTACAGCCGAATTGGTGTAAACAGCATAAAATGGGACGCGATGATTAAACGTTACGGCAAAAATAAAATAATCGTACCAATGGGCATTGCCGATACAGATTTCCTTCAGTTTCCACCCAGTACTACAGCTATCCTAAAACGGGCAACCAATGAAAATTACGGCTATGAAACAGTTCCAGACAGCTACTACCAAACGATTATTGACTGGAACCGGGAACGATATGGAGTTGACCTAAAAAGATCATGGATCGGTGATGCTGCGGCGATAAAACCAACGATTATCGCCGCCCTTCGTGGCCTACTTCCGTCTGACAGCAAAGTACTCATACAAACACCAACTTACAGTGGTTTTCCATCGGCAATAAAAGAAGCTGGCATGCGCGTGGACATCAATCCTCTCAAACAGGATAGCGACAAATGGTATATGGACCTTGCTGACCTTGAACGTCGAATTGATGATGAAACCAAATGTTTAATATTGTGTAATCCAAACAATCCAACCGGAAATTGTTGGACAGAGGAAGAATTGAAGGCCTTGGGTGATATTTGCCTAAAACACAACATCCTTGTGCTCGCCGATGAAATTCATTGTGATATTCTCAATAAAGGCGCGCAATATACTCCCTATTCATCGCTCGGCGAAGAATATGCGCGCTCCAGTATTACGTTAAAATCCGTCAGCAAAACATTCAGTCAGCCCAGTTTGAAGACAGCCTATTTTTATACTTCAAACAATAATCTTATGGAGGCGGTCGTGAAAAAAGGCGGTCTCGATGTAGAAATTAATACTTTTGGTGTCGTTGCCGCGCAGGCAGCCTACCGCGAAGGAGCCGCTTGGGTAGATGGCCTAAAATCCTACATCAATGAAAATTTTGATTATCTCGTTAATTTTGTAAACCGCCCCGGATCAATGCCAGGTATTAGAATAAATAAACCAGACGCTACATATCTAGCATGGCTCGATTGCAATGAACTTGCGAGAAAAATTGCCACCCCCGCTCATATAGACAGCCTTAAAACCAAATGGGAAGCACAAGGCAACAATAGTTTCGTAGATGAAGGCGTTGTCATAAGGGAATGGCTGATTGAAAATTCCGGTGTTCAGATAAATGCGGGGCACGCCTACGGCCCCGGTAGCGAAGGATTTTTGCGCATGAATATTGCCGTCCCACGTGAACAGCTCACTCTGGCATTAGACAAAATGAACACAGCTTTGCAGAAAACATAAACCGCACTCAAGCATCATAACGCCGGTGATTTATCTTTTTTACCTCTAACATTTCAAACCTTTGGGTGTTTTATTTGATTCTATTTGCCAAATTAAAACACCCAGAATCCGGCTATAAGCGGCTTTTAATCATACTCATACCATAAATATCAAATATATAACTCCCTCTTAACTGATTGTTTTTATTGATTTATATATATTAATTTAGATATTTTCTCATTTTTTATTGACTCATTGAGCTTTAGTGTTCTATATAACTACTACACCAGTACGCTGAAACACTCAATTTAAAAGGAAAATAAAATGTTTAACTTATATACAAATGCGATCGATCAAAATGGCTTCATGGGCCTTGTTAGTAAAAATTCCAATTCAGTTTCAAAAAATCAAAAAATTAAAAATCGCCGTATCGTATCAGGTTTTGTAATTGTCGGGATGCTTGTACTAACTGTAATCTCAACAGGGAGTCAAAATCAGATCAAAACAGAGCTTGAGCAAAGAACGTCGTACACTTCAATTGTATAAGCTGATCTAATCAATAAAAACGGGGCTAATACATGATGCCCCGCCATAAACCAGCATAGAATGAAAGTCATCACCGATCCTTTACCTATCATTAACCAACGACGTCTATACTCAATTCAATAGTTTATTAGTGAAAGAGAGAAAAAATGACACATTTTCTATCATCGGATCAAAATCCAGATGGCCACAAACTTGAGGACGTCCTTCGTAAAATCCGCAATGATATTATTTATCGTGCGACAAAAATTATGGATGATAGCAGGCCAGAAGCGAACCATGTGCTTGATAATAACATCAAAATTCTCTCGATGCTTGCCGAATCAATCAAGCTTGCAGAGGATAGCACCCAAGTTCTTAACAGAAGCTTTGGAACAAGCCGGACCGGCGATCCTCGTATCGGAACAGAATAAATAGCATTCATCACCGCTTGACAATTTCCCTAAAATCCTTGAAACAGTTGAATAGCCTTCAGGGATATTGGAAATGATCATCAGCGAAGATTTAAAGCCTTATACTGACTTCATGCATGAGCTTGCAAACGCCGCTGCTGGTGTTAGCCTTAAATATTTCAAAAAACATATCGACGTGAATAACAAAGGACCAAAGCTTGGCACAAGCTTCGATCCCGTGACGATCGCCGATCAAAACACAGAAAAAGTCATTCGTGAACTGATCCGCACTCGTTTCCCGGACCACAATATTATGGGTGAAGAGCAAGCCGATGAGCAAAAAAACAGTGAATACACCTGGATTATAGATCCCATAGATGGCACTCGCGCTTACATTACAGGTATTCCCACCTGGGGCACCCTTATCGCACTCCAGCTCAATGGGAAAACGATCGTTGGCATGCTTGACCAACCCTATCTTAAGGAACGGTATATCGGCACCGCCGCGGGTACATTATTTAATGGCAATCAGATAAAAACCCGCCCCTGTGAAACCATTTTCGAAGCAACCATATCAACCACCGATCCATTGCAGCTTTTTAGTGGTGAAGAAGAACAGGATAAATTCTTCCGCGTCGCTGCTGGCGCGAAAACCATGCGAAATGGTTACGACTGTTATGCTTACGCCATGGTCGCAGCAGGGTTCATTGATGTGGTGGTTGAAAGTGGTCTTGAGCCCCATGATATACAGGCACTTATCCCTATTATTGAAGGCGCCGGTGGCAAAGTCACCAACTGGCAAGGCAACCCGATCACAGCGGGCGGTCAGGTCGTAGCTTGCGGTGACGAACGCCTCCACCAACAAGTTATCGGATTGCTTAATACGACAATTTAGAATATTTAGAAAGCAAAAAGCCAGATGGCAACTGTACTGATAAAATATAAAACCGATGAAAAATATACACGCGAACAAATTTTGAAAATGATGGAGAAGTCTGCCAATGAAACATTTAGAGGCATGCCTCATCTACATAGCAAGCAGTTTTGTTTTGATACTGAAACTGGCGAAGGTCTTTCTGTATATCTTTGGGAATCAAGAGCACATGCCGAAGCTTATTTTACACCAGAGTGGGAAGTGTATTTCGTGAAAAAATTCGGTGCTATTCCTCATATTGAATATTTCGAAACACTTATAACCTTGGATAACCGCACCGATGACATTCTCTATAGCTAGTTTCCAAGTAAAAAAGCGGTAATTTTCTCTAGCACTTGATCACGAAACTCGTCGGCTTCGCGGTATAATTCGTGTCTTGCGCCCTTTATCGTTTCATAACGGGCGTTTTTCATCCTTCCCACAAGTTTGATGGTCATTTCATTGTCAACCACATACTCTTCATCCGCCAGCAACACTAAAAGTGGTGTATCAATAGCATCCACATAGCCCGGCGTTTGTAGAAGTTTCATACTTTTCATCACCCCCTTAAGCCAGCCAAATGTAACCCCTCCGATAAAAAGCTCGGGTTTTTCGTCCAGAGCGTGCTGAGACCAAGCATATCGTGTCCGATCATGCGTCAGGCAGCTAAAGGCCTGATCATGTTTAATCATCCCCCTATGATGTGCCTGTCCGGGGGCAAAATATTCTGAAAACCCAATTAAATTGGCTAAATGTGCATAAAGCTTGGTAAAAAAGGTGAATATACCGCTGCCAATATTAAAATTGGTAAAGGGTACCATTAAAACTGCGCGCTCAAACACACTGGGATGGTCATGCAAATAGCGCATCGCAAACTGCGCACCCATGGAATGGGCACACAGGTACAGTGGTTCGGTAAGCATATCTGGATTAATCAGCTGCATGACAACTTCATGCATATCCTCAACGATGAGCCCAAATTCTGGATTATGGCTCTTAATTTTGTTATCCAATTTACGGTCAGATCCACCCTGCCCTCTATGATCATAAGCATAAACGTCAAAACCTAGATTCTGTAAATCCTCAATAAACTCTGTTTGCTTTTCAATAAATTCCCGGTGACCACTCACCAGTAATATTGTTGCTTTTTTTTCACCCATTGCCGGGAAAAAACCCCAACGAAGCCGCGTCCCATCCAAAACAGTTATATAATTTATAGAACCGGTTTTTGGCAAATATTTGTTGTTATTTATTGGACTATTTTTTTCCATATTTTATAATTACAATTATTACCTTCAAATAACAATAATGCTCTTGACTTAAGCTTACCAAGAACCTTATTTTATAATCATTCTAAATTCGAAAAACGCCATCAAAAAATGAAATAAATGGAGAAGTTAAATGTCCCTCATCAACCAAAAAGCCCCCGATTTCACGGCCCAAGCGGTCATGGAAGACGATCAGATCAAAGAATTGAGCCTTCATGATTACCTTGACGGTGATTACGGCCTTGTATTTTTCTATCCACTTGATTTTACGTTTGTTTGCCCCTCTGAAATTATCGCTTTTTCAAACCGCATGGATAAATTCAAAGAACTTGGCTGTAAAGTGGTCGGCGTCAGTGTTGATAGCCAATTTTCTCACTATGCATGGCGCAATACGGCCGTCGAAAAAGGCGGCATTGGCAGCATCAACTTCCCACTTGTCGCTGATCTGACCAAATCAATCTCAACAGATTATGGTGTATTGATCGAAGGCGCCGGTGTCGCACTACGCGGGTCATTCCTGATTGATAAAGCCGGAAATATTCGTCATTATGTGATCAACGATTTGCCGCTCGGCCGTAATGTTGATGAAAGCCTGCGTATGGTTGAAGCTCTTCAATTTACCGAAGAACACGGCGAAGTTTGTCCAGCAGGATGGAACAAGGGCGATGACGGCATGACACCTAATGCCGATGGTGTTGCAAGCTACCTAGAAGGACATGCTGACGACCTATAATTAGGTCATTAATTTTGCAAATCACCCTCGCTCGAAAGAGCGGGGGTTTTTTATGTTTAAAGCCATTGCCTTTACCTGCAAGATTAAGTAGTCTGCGCCCTCATCTTAAACGCGCACCCGTAGCTCAGCTGGATAGAGCGCTGCCCTCCGAAGGCAGAGGCCGAAGGTTCAAATCCTTTCGGGTGCGCCAATTAAATCAATGACTTAGCTTAAATAAACTTTTTCGTTTAATTAGTGGGGAAGCACAGGGGAAGCAATAAACACGCAAGAAGGTGTTAAGCCTCATAAATTGAAGGTCGTTAGTTCAACCCCCTCTCCCGCTACCAAAATACATTAATAATAAACGATCATTTAGACTAACAGTCAAATTACCCACAAACGTACCCCCAAATGATATTTTGCTTAATGAGATATCTATATCTATTGGATTGTCCCCCGTCAAAGCTTATGAGACCATTTAAAGTATTTGCATAAGAGA